>NZ_WMBQ01000001.1:1602083-1922500 GCF_009708035.1 Hyphomicrobium album | reverse complement strand
CTCCTTACCGACCGATAGCGCACCAGTACCGTGAGGGAAAGGTGAAAAGCACCCCGACGAGGGGAGTGAAATAGAACCTGAAACCGGATGCTTACAAACAGTCGGAGCCCGCAAGGGTGACGGCGTACCTTTTGTATAATGGGTCTGCGACTTAGTCTGACGAGCAAGCTTAAGGCGATAGCTGTAGGCGAAGCGAAAGCGAGTCTGAACAGGGCGTTCAGTTCGTCGGATTAGACCCGAAACCAGTCGATCTATCCATGGTCAGGTTGAAAGTGGGGTAACACCCACTGGAGGACCGAACCGGTGTCTGTTGAAAAAGCCTCGGATGAACTGTGGATAGGGGTGAAAGGCCAATCAAGGCTGGAAATAGCTGGTTCTCCGCGAAATCTATTTAGGTAGAGCCTCGAGTGAATACCCCAGGGGGTAGAGCACTGGATGGGCTAGGGGCCCCCACAGGGTTACCAAACCTAACCAAACTCCGAATACCTGGGAGTACTACTCGGGAGACACACGGCGGGTGCTAACGTCCGTCGTGAAAAGGGAAACAACCCTGACCTACAGCTAAGGTCCTCAAGTCACGGCTAAGTGTGGAAGGATGTGGGAATCCCATAACAACCAGGATGTTGGCTTAGAAGCAGCCATCATTTAAAGAAAGCGTAACAGCTCACTGGTCTAATTAAGGGTTTCTGCGCCGAAAATGTATCGGGGCTAAAGCCGTGCACCGAAGCTTAGGATGCATCATTCTTTCGGGAGTGATGCGTGGTAGCGGAGCGTTCCGTAAGCCTGCGAAGGGCGACCCGTGAGGGCGCCTGGAGGTATCGGAAGTGCGAATGCAGACATGAGTAACGACAGGAGTGTGAGAAACACTCCCGCCGAATGTCCAAGGGTTCCTGCGTAAAGCTAATCTGCGCAGGGTTAGCCGGCCCCTAAGGCGAGGGCGAAAGCCGTAGTCGATGGGAACCACGTTAATATTCGTGGGCCAGTGGGTGAGTGACGGATGCTGTAAGTTGTTTGGGCTTATCGGATTGCCCGAGCAGCGAAGGTGTCCCTGGAAATAGCCCCCACATAGACCGTACCCTAAACCGACACAGGTGGACAGGTAGAGAATACCAAGGCGCTTGAGCGAAGTGTGCTGAAGGAACTCGGCAAATTACCTGCGTAACTTCGGGATAAGCAGGCCATCCGTTTGGGCAACCAGGCGGGTGGGGCACAGACCAGGGGGTGGCGACTGTTTAGCAAAAACACAGGGCTATGCTAAGTCCAACGACGACGTATATGGCCTGACGCCTGCCCGGTGCTGGAAGGTTAAGAGGAGAAGTGCAAGCTTTGAATCGAAGCCCCAGTAAACGGCGGCCGTAACTATAACGGTCCTAAGGTAGCGAAATTCCTTGTCGGGTAAGTTCCGACCTGCACGAATGGCGTAACGACTTCCCCACTGTCTCCAGCACATCCTCAGTGAAATTGAATTCCCCGTGAAGATGCGGGGTACCTGCGGTTAGACGGAAAGACCCCGTGCACCTTTACTGTAACTTTGCACTGGCAATCGTGTTTGCATGTGTAGGATAGGTGGTAGGCTTTGAAGCAGGGGCGCCAGCTCTTGTGGAGCCGAAATGTGAAATACCACCCTTATGAACATGGTTGTCTAACCGCGAGCCGTTATCCGGCTCCGGGACAGCGCATGGTGGGCAGTTTGACTGGGGCGGTCGCCTCCTAAATGGTAACGGAGGCGTGCGAAGGTGGGCTCAGGTTGGTCGGAAATCAACCGTCGAGTGCAATGGCATAAGCCCGCCTGACTGCGAGACTGACAAGTCGAGCAGAGTCGAAAGACGGCCATAGTGATCCGGTGGTTCTGTGTGGAAGGGCCATCGCTCAACGGATAAAAGGTACGCCGGGGATAACAGGCTGATGATTCCCAAGAGTCCATATCGACGGAATCGTTTGGCACCTCGATGTCGGCTCATCTCATCCTGGGGCTGGAGCAGGTCCCAAGGGTATGGCTGTTCGCCATTTAAAGAGGTACGTGAGCTGGGTTCAGAACGTCGCGAGACAGTTCGGTCCCTATCTGCCGTAGGCGTCGGAGAATTGAGAGGAGCTGCCCCTAGTACGAGAGGACCGGGGTGGACGTACCTCTGGTGGACCTGTTGTCACGCCAGTGGCACAGCAGGGTAGCTATGTACGGAAGGGATAACCGCTGAAGGCATCTAAGCGGGAAACCCACCTCGAGACTAGTTCTCCCTCGAGAGTCGTGGAAGACCACCACGTTGATAGGCCGGGTGTGGAAGTGCAGCAATGCATGCAGCTTACCGGTACTAATAGCTCGATCGACTTGATTGCTCTCATTATGCAATGCTCATCGTAATGCCTCATGCGGCGCGCGGTAACTCGCGCTTGCCGCTCTGGCAGGGCGGCGTTTGCGCTCGGATCCAAGGAGCTTTGCTCCGGATATCCGACGCGCTGCGTGCGTCGCCTCGATGGGCGTAAGAACACAGACAAGACCAGAAAGAAGTCATCTCACTTTTCCGCCGACCTGGTGGCTATGGCGGAGTGGCTGCACCCGATCCCATCCCGAACTCGGCCGTGAAACGCTCCAGCGCCAATGGTACTGCGTCTTAAGACGTGGGAGAGTAGGTCGTCGCCAGGTCTGCAGAAAAGTGAGACGTCTTCATCGCGCGAACAGCGCGGAAGTCATCAGAAGTCATCATCCCCTCTTTCAATGTTCATACGAAACCGCCCGGGCCTTAGCGCCCGGGCGGTTTTTTGTTTTGTCGGTTCCAGTGTTGGCCTTGAGCTCGCGCGGGGCGGCTTCTCAGACGCGCGCGAAGAGCGCGGCGAGACGCGCGGAAACCTCCGCCTCGTCGAACGACCCGTCGGGCGCGCGCACGCTCCAGTCCTGCAGCGCGCGATACTTCTGCGGATCGTAGAGGACGATCCCGTCGTTCAAGAGCGCCGCCGTGTAGCTGAACGCGCCCTTCGACATCACCAGAATGTCGGCCTCGACCATCGTCCGATGCGTTTCGACCGCCGGCTCATTGAGCCGGAGCGTCGCGCCGAGCGCCGACATGTCGGCGAACATGTCGGGAGTCCCCTGCGACAAAAGATCGATGCGCAGCACCTGCGCCCTCTCGCCGATCAGCGATCGGAGCCGCTGGAGCGTGTTCACGAACGTCGCGTTGGGCGTGAAATTGTTCGCCACCTTTTTGTTACCGGCGCTGACGTCACCGCGGCGCATGTGGATCGCGATGCGCAATTCGTCCGGCACGCGCGGGTGTCTCCCCGGAGACTTATTCTTCCAGTACTTGGCACGGAGCAGCGGCCGGACGCGCTCCCACGCCTCGGCATCCTGGTTGCAATAGTGTAGGTAGTGCTCGGCGGCGGCGACAACCGGAACATGGCGCGGCACTTGGTGCAGATAATCGAGCGACACCAGCGGCCGTTCGTCGTCATCAAGGAATGACTCGCCGTCCCCCAGGTTGAAGTAATCCTCCCACAGCCGGACCCAGGTGGGCATCTCCGTCTCGGCGTGCTCGATCGTCGCGAAGGGGCGGTGCACGTATTGCAGCCCGTGGGCGTGCGCGAAGGCGATGGCTGACATCAGCGACTGCGCCTGCGCGCCCGCGCCGTCGGTGCGGCCGAGCGTGGCGATGCCGCAGGTGCGCCGGGTGGCGGCCGAGCGCAACTCACGACTGAACTTGTCGACGAAGAACGTCTTGTCGGCGCGTGCCGACAGACCAAGCGCCTGTTTGGTGGCGACGAAGGCTTGGCGGCTACGGTAGCTCAGCTCGCGCAATGCCTGGCTGTCACGTTCCGCGCTCAATCGTGTCGTGGACATGGTCCAGACCTCGGATCAATACGCGGTACAAGGTTGCGCGACCGGTTACGCCGGCCGGTAGTTCAGGATCTTCAACAGCCGCCTGAAGCGCGCAGCGGCGATATCGTGCGCGATACGAAGGCCGAGCCATCCGCCGGTGAAATTTCGCCGCAGCACGTAGTAGCGAAAGAACAGGATCGGATATTCGAACGGCAACCGCGCCAGCACGTACCAGCGCGGCTTCTTGAGTTCCTTGGCCTGCAGGTCGGTGTACTTCTCGAGCTTGGCGCGCACATGCTCCAGCGTGCGCCACGAGTAGTGCAGTGCGATGCCCTTGAGCTGACCGACCGGATAGCCTTGCGTATCGACGGTATCATGCACGCGGCTGTCACGAAAACGCACCCGTCGCCGGTCGTAGAGCCGCACATAGTTGTGGAAATCGGCCCACAACCGGGGCCGGTCGCGGCCGGGATAGACCGTCACCTGCCGAAAGCGATATGCGGGCAGCAACCCCGCCGACGCCCGCATTAGCGCGGAGATCTCGCGACCAAGCTCCGGCGTGACGACCTCGTCGGCGTCGAGGTTGAGGATCCAGTCGTTCCCGGCGCAGTCCTCGGCAAAGCGCTTCTGCGGACCATAACCATCCCACGCACGGAAAAAGGTCTTGGCGCCGAGCGCCTCGGACTTGGCGACCGTATCGTCGGCGGAGCCGGAATCGACAACGACGACCTCGTCGACAATGTCGCGCACCGCGAGAATGCAGCTCTCGATGCGGTCGCCCTCGTTGTGGGCGATGATGCAGCAGCTCAAGCCCATCGAAGCTGCCCCATCTAGCCTGGGTGCTTGCCGGTCAGCAGCGGCAGGCGCTTGGCGATCGAGCGCTTCATGCGCTGCAGAAACGTCTTGGCGCGCTTCGGCTGGAATGGATCGTGCGCGTGGCGGTCGTCGCCGATGTGGTCGGCGATGCCCGGCACCACCATGGCGATGCGCATGCCCCGCTCTTTGAGGAACTGGCTCAGGTTCTCCTCGGTCACGAACTTGGCGAACGGGCCGACCTCGCGCCACAACGACAGCCGCGCCACCGATGGATTGAACGAATAGGAGAACCACTTGGGGTGGGCGTCGGTGTCCCACACGAGATAGTCGATGCCGCCGTGACTTTCGCGGCGCGCGCCCTTTTCGAAGCGCGGGTCATAGATGCGATGCGCAATGCACACCACCGAGATGTCGGGGCGCGCCTCGAGGAAAGCCGTGACGCGGTCGAGGTCGAGGCTGCGCGTGAACCCCCAATCGTCCTCCAGATGGACGACATATGGCGCGCTCAAGCTCGCGTAGTGCGCATCGATTGAGCGCATCTGCCCCAGCTTCGGCAGGTTGACGCGCACATCGGCGACGGGGAACGCGCGCGCGAACGCCGCGGCCGATGCACTGTCCTCCGAATCCTCGGCGATGAGGACGCGCTCGACGTCGAAATAGCGCTGGAAGGAAGCGACGGTCTCGCCGAGCAGGTCGAAGCGACCGCAGCTCGTCAGCACCGTGGCGAACTTGTTGGGATCAATCTTGTATTTCATCGGTCCTGACGCATGCGCAACGGCCGGAAACGCTCCAGGCCTAGTGGCTGAATTGGGCGAAGGCAAGCACGGCGAGACTGATGGCCGCGATCCATAGGGCCAGGCGCCCCCAGCGGGTGCTCCGCGCCTCTTCCTGGGCGATTTTGCGCACCGTTTCATCGTCGAGCCGCAGCCCGTCGCGCACCATATCGCTCAGCGCCACCGCGGTCTGCTGGCCTTGGGTGAGCAGCGCCGGCAGGTCGGCGATGATCTTGCCGATCGCCGAGGCGCCCTCGCCCGCCTCGCGCAGCCGCCCCATCGGGCCGAGGTTCGCCTCGATCCATTCCTTGGCGACGGGCTCGGCCGCCACCCACATGTTGAGGCTCGGGTCGAGGCCGCGCGCCACGCCTTCCACCACCACCATCGTCTTCTGCAGCAGGATCAGCTCGGGGCGCGTCTGCATGTCGAACACTTCGGTGTAGGCGAAGAGCTGCCCGAGCAGATCGGCCATGGAGATTTCTTCCGCCGTGCGGCCGTGGATCGGCTCGCCGATCGCCCGCAGCGCCTGCGCGAAGACCTCGACGGGATGATGCGGCGGAACATAGCCCGCCCAGAAGTGCACTTCCGCCGCACGCTTGTAGTCGCGCGTTATGAGCCCATAGAGGATCTCGGCGAGGAAGCGGCGCTCCTTGATGCCGAGCCGCCCCATGATGCCGAAGTCGACGGCGACGAGGCGCCCGCCGCTGTCGACGAACAAATTGCCTTGGTGCATGTCGGCGTGGAAGAAGCCGTCGCGCATGGCGTGCTTCAGGAACGACCGCATGACGTTGAGGCCGAGTGCCTTGCGGTCGATGCCGGTGGCGGCGACCTTGGCGGGATCCGACAGCTTGATGCCGTCGATCCATTCCACCGTCAGCACGCGGCGTGCCGTGCGCTGCCAGTCGACCTGCGGCACGCGGAAGTCGTCGTCGGCGGCGGTGTTCTCCGCCATCTCCGAAATGGCCGCGCCCTCGAGCCGCAAATCCATCTCGAGCTCGGTCGAAGCCTTGAGCGTGTCGACGACTGCCACCGGCTTCAGGCGGCGCGACGGCGTGTGCCAGCGCTCGATCTGGCGCGCGGCGAAATAGTAGCTGTCGAGGTCGCGGCGGAATTGCCTCTCGATGCCGGGACGCAGGATTTTCACCGCCACCTCGCGCCGGCGGCCGTCCGCGTCGATCACGACAGCCTTGTGCACCTGGGCGATGGAAGCGGCGGCGACTGGCGGCCCGAACTCGGCGAAATGATCTTCGAGCCGGCCGCCGAGCGCCTCCTCCACCGCGCGGCGCGCTTCCACCATGGAGAACGGAGGCAGGTTGTCCTGCAGCAGCGCCAGCTCGCCGGCCAGCTCAGAGCCGATGACGTCGGCGCGCGTCGCCAGGAACTGGCCGAGCTTGATGTAGCTGGGGCCGAGCTTCGTCAGGGCGTCGGCCAGCCGCGACCGGGGCGCCAAGCGGGCGCGCCGCGGCGCGCCAAGCCAGCCGATGGGGGCCGTCAGAATGCGGGCGAGGCGCAGCGGTAGCGGCACGGGCGTGCCCGGCGGGACGAAGCGCACGCCGTACTGGGCCAGCACCAAGCCGGCCCTGGTGAGCCGCAGACTGTTGATGATCGCTCCGGCCATCGGCGGGGCTTGGTCCTTCGCTTATCTTCGCCGATCGGCTGCCGGCGCAGATTGCGCCGAAGCCGGTCGGGGTCAAGGATCATATCCGCCCAGGGTTTCAAGGAGACGACCGGGGCCGTGGTGCTGCAACTCGAAGTATCCCTCGGGCGCGGCCCGGCCCGTCGTTTGGGCATTTTTAGCCAACCTGACCGCCGCGCTTCGCGTATCATCCGCGGACGTCGAGAATGAACCACAACAACCCCATTCGGCGCCCGAGGAGCAGGTCGTGCCGTCCGGCATTCTGATCGTCGATGACCACCCGCTATTCATCGAGGCCCTGGAGCAGGTCATCCAGGCAACGTTTCCCAATGCGGCCGTCTTCAAGGCCAGTTCGATCGAGATGGCGCGGGGCGTGCTCGACAAGGAAAACCGCGTCGAGCTCGTGCTGCTCGACCTCTCGATGCCCGGCACGCGCGGCCTCGAAGGCGTGATCGAGCTCCGCAAGCGCTACCCCAAGCTGCCAATCGTCATCGTCTCCGCGCTCGAGGACCCGCGCATCATTTCCGAGGTGATGCAGTGCGGCGCCGCCGGATTCATCTCCAAGTCGACGCGCGGCGGCGACTTGAGCCGCGCGCTGAAGGACGTCATGGAAGGCTCGGTCGTGCTGCCCAGAGGGTATCAGCCGCCGGCCGAGGTGAGCCCGTCGTCGGATCTTGCCGCCCGCATCGCCACGTTGACCCCGCAGCAGGTACGCGTGCTGCAGATGTTGCGCCAGGGCCTCCTCAACAAGCAGATCGCCTTCGAGCTCGACGTCGGCGAGACGACGATCAAGGCGCACGTGTCGGAGATCCTGCGCAAGCTCAAGGTGAACTCGCGCACGCAGGCGGTGATCGAGGCGGCGAAGATCGACTTCGATTCCATTCTCGGCCCGTCGCGCGACAACTAGCCGACGGCCTGCGGGACTTGCGACAAGAGGTGCTGCATCAGTGCCCGCAGCGCGGCCGGCTTCACCGGTTTCAACAGCAGCTCGCAGCCTAGAGCCCGCACCGCGTCGGCCACGGCGGGCGCGCGGTCTGCGGTGATGACGATGGCGGGCACGGTGCTGCCCGCGCGCCGGCGCAGCAGGGCGACGGCTTCGAGGCCGTTGCGGCCGTCGTCGAGGTGATAGTCGGCGAGGATTAAGTCAGGCTTATCCGCTCCGCCGAGATCGGCAAGGTTGCGCGCCGCGTACACGTCGCAGTCCCACCGGCGCAACAGTGCCTGCATCGCCTCGAGGACACCTGGGTCGTTGTCGATCACGGCGACGCGGGCGCCGCTCAGCCCGAGCGCACGGGCATGGATCGGGGCGGCAGGCGACGCCGATGCGACGTCGGGCAGCGCCGCCCGCTCGGCGGTGACCGAGAAACGCGTCCCGCGGCCGATGCGCGAGCATAGCCCCAGCGGATGCCCGAGCGCTTCAGCCATGCGCCGCACGATCGACAGGCCGAGTCCGAAACCGCCGATGGTCGGCCGGTCGGCGGCGGTGCCACGCTGGAACTCCTCGAAGATCGTCTGCCGGTCGGCGTCGCTGATCCCCGGCCCCGTGTCCCACACCTCGATGCGCACGCCCTCACCGCGCTGGCGGGCCAACAGTAAGATGCCGCCGCGGTCGGTGTATTGCACCGCGTTGGCCATGAGGTTCTGCAGGATACGGCGCAGCATCAGCGGATCGGAGACGACGGCAAGGCCGCTGTGCCGCCACCTCAGGGACAGGTTCTTGGCCCTCGCCTGCGGCTCGATATCGAGGGCGAGCGAGGCGAACAGATCGTCGAGTGCGACCGGCCGCAGAGCCGGCGTGACGACGCCCGCCTCCAGCTTGGAGATGTCGAGGATAGATTTGAGAAGCTCCTCGATCGTCACCAGCGCGTGCTCGATGCGCGCGGCGATGGTGCTTTGGCGATCGTCATCCGCCGCCTCTGCGAGCGCGCTTGCCGACAGCCGCGCCGCATGCAGCGGCTGCAAAAGGTCGTGGCCCACGGCGGTGAAGAAGCGCGTCTTGAACCGGTTGGCGCGCTCGGAGACGTCGCGCGCCGACGACAGCTCGTCGTTGGTGCGCTCGAGCCGGGCGAGCGCGCTGCTCAGCTCTTCGGTGCGCAGCCGCACCTGGCTCTCCAGGGTGATTGCCGTCTGGAACAGCGAATACGCGTTGGCCTGCTGGTCCATCGAGCGCTCGACGCGCTGCATCAGCGCGGCGTTGATCTTCTGCAGTTTGAGTATCCGCCGCTCCAGGTCGTCGGGGGTCGGTCCGAGCGGGTGGAGATCGAACAGCGAATCCATGCGCTACGCCTCCGCCCGCTGTCCGAAGGCGATGCCGGTGAGCGTCTGGTTCAAGTGCATGGCGTTGAATTGCTCGCCGTAGGTATGGAAGCCGGTCACCCCGTATTTCTGATAGAGGGCGTCCATCTGGTGCCGGATCTGGCGCGTCTCGGCATCGAGACGGCGCAGGATGCAGTCGAACCCGACGACGAGGTCGATGCCGCCGAGCGCCTCGTCGAGCTCGTGCAGCGTTGCCGCCGTGGAGCTGAGAATGTCGCGCGGCCGGGCGACTGTGAAAACCAGACCTTCGTCGATGGCGCAGAAAAACGACAGGCTGCCGTCGGGGTTCATGTTGCGGATCGACCGGCAGTAGTAGTCGCCGCCAACCTTCACCACGAGCGGGTATGACGCGAAGCTGAAGGGACCGAGATCGTCGGGCCTCAGCCCGATTGCGGATGCGTATTCGCGCGCCGCGGGCTCGGCATTGAGCTCGTGGACAATGCGGTTCTCGGTGTCCGCCGCCGTGACGACCAGCTTGATGCTGGTCGGCTCGAAGTTCTGCGTCTTGAAGACGCGGAAGGGAAACTCGGTCTCGATCATCATGAGCACGGCGGCACGCTGGGCGACCTTGCCGTTGTGGATCATGGCCGTGCGTTGGAAGCTGATGCCGTCGCCGGCGGAACCGCCGACGAGCTCGACGTCGTCGAGCTCCCAGTGGATGGCGGCGACGATGTTCTCTTCGGCGTTCGACAGGCCATCGACCAGCAGAAGCGCGAACACGTTCTGGCGCGGCAGACGTTCCGAGCCGGGGCAGACGTGCGTCTTCAGGCGGCGTGCGGCGTCGGTCGCGTGCTCGACGCCGAAGCGGTCGATATCGGTGATGAGCTCGCTGTGCACCCGGAAGCCGTGGCGCGGAAAAGCGATGAGCACGAGCCCCCCCTGCATCATGCCGAAGGGGCCGATCTCGCCGGCCGTCGAGCAACCGGAAACCGGGACGCCGGGGAATACCTCCGCCAGTGTCTGGGCAAGCAGATCGGTGTCGTGGTCGGTGCCGAAGAACGCGACGACATGCTGGTAGTCGCCGGCGCCAAGCCCGGCTTGCGCCTCGAGCACCGCTACTCGTGTCGACGATGTCGCGCTCGCGGCAACGCGGATTCCGCATTTGCTCTGCGCGGCGTCAGCCCGGCCCAATGTCGTTTCCTCTGCCGCGCCTTCTAAGCGGGCGCAGCCTGACGCGAGCGTGCCACAGCCGGAAAGGCTCGGCAAATCCTTGGCTTGAGGCGGTTCAGCCGGACAAGAGCGGATCGTTCGGCAGCAACGGGCGGTTGAAGCGAACGCCCGCGGACGAGCCGCTGCACCAGGCGACGCTGCCGGTGAAGCGCCGCCCGCTCGGCATCTCGATCTCGACGATGGTACTCGGCACCAGTTGCGGAACGCGCTCCAGGCCGAAGCCGCCGGGCGAGACGTCCCGCACGAAGGCTTGCGAGGTGATGTTATTGTAGGTCAGCGTGCACGGCTGGCAGACCGTGCGGCGGGCCGATTGACGGCGCTGGGGCAAGTCGGGGATGGCGATCTGCCCGTCCTTGTCGATGCACGGTGTGCCGCCCATGATCACGTCTTGCAGCAGGTTGTTGAGCAGGTTGGAGTTGCTCGTGTACTGCGCCGGCAGGAGGCGAAGGTCGGGGTGCAATTGGCGCACGGCGAGCAGTGCGTCCTGGCAGGCGCGGCGCCACGTGGTGGACAGCGCCAGCAAATGCAGCGCCGACGCGCGGTCGTCACCGATGTGGTTGGCGTCGGCGAAATAGCGGTCGAGGGCGATGCGTGCCGGTGCCAGCTGGTCGAACAGCTGGATGACGAGCCGCACCGTGTCCTCGTTCAAATCGGTTTCGAGCATCCCGTTGCGCAGGACGGAGACGATGGCGGGCTCACCGGGGACGTAAGGCTTCAGGCCGGCCTCGCTGCGCACCGAGCCGGGCCGCTTGAAGGCGTTGATGGCGCTCGCGATGGTGGCGGTCAGCAGCGCGGCGGAGTGCACCTCGCACACCAAGGCCTCCAGCATGGGCATGCTGGAATCGGGAAACTCGTGGCGCTGAGGTTCGCGCAGGCTTCCGCCTTCCGCAGCGGTTCCCGCGCGATGGAGTCTGCCAAATGGCGGCACGGCCGGCTCTCGACGCTGTTAATGGACGCGTCAGACTAGACGGCGAAGCTATAACGGCGAGTTATCCTCGCGATCGAGAAATGCTCTCGCGCCGGTAACCAACGATGATGTTTGGTGGTGGCGAGGGGCCCCCGCCTCTCCTCAACGTCATTCCCGGGTCATGGCGAAGCCATGCTCCGCATGGACGGCGGGAACCACCTGCCTCGCGATGACCGTCGCATTGGTTGAGACATGACTGGGTCCCCACCTTCGTGGGGATGACGTAGAGGGGAGGCGCCGGCGATCGCCACGGCCTTGTGGCGCGAATGCCGATGACCCTCGCGGCATGCCCATGCACCTCGTCATTCCCGCGGAGGCGGGAACCCAGTCACGCATCCCATGGCTTTGCCATGAAGCGAGGATGGCAGAAGCTTATTCGCGGGACGCGAAGTTGCGGTTGGCGGTTAGCGGGTCAGGACGATGAAGTCCGTGTATTCGCCCATTTCGTAACTGCGGGGCTGGTCGGAGACGATCAGCGAGCCGCCGGTCCACAGCAACTCGGCGATGCGCTCGCGCGCTCCCTCGGGCAGCTCGATGCGGTCCAGCGCCCCGGCCGCCGTCTCTGGCGCCGGCCCGTCCGGCTGTGCCGGCACAGGTTGCTTGTCTTTGCCGCGCGCGGCAGCCTCCTTGGGAGGCTGGCTTTCGGCCGGGAGGGTGATGGCGGTCCACTTCACCGCCGAGCCGTCGGCCACGGCGTCGACGGCCGTATAGATGTGGGTGCCGAGCGGGCGATCGGGATCGCGGAAGGTCACCGGGGCTTCCCAGACTTCTTTCCAATCCTGGCGAATGAAGATCCGCCCTTCCTTCCTGGAAATGAACACCGACACCTGCGCCCGACGGCGCTCCGCCTGGTCGACCAGGTCGGAGGCGTTGGAAGCAGCAGCAGCGGCGCGCTTCCACGTCTCGACGGCAGCGAAGGCGGCGGGTGTCTTGGCGGCCTCGCGCGTGCGGGCCTCGTCCAGGGCCGTGCGGGCGGCGGCGAGCTCGGCTTGCGCGGCCGACTTCTGCGCCTCGATGGATTGCGCTGGATCGGTCGGCGCCGCGGCGGCGGGAGCCGGAGCTGCGGCGCGCTTGTCGATGTCGGCGACCTTTGCCTCCGCCGCGGCGACATCGGCTTCGGCCTTGCGGATATCGTCGATGGCCTGCCGCGCCTCGGCACCGGCAGCCTGGGCCGCGGCCAGCGCATCCTTGGCGGCGAGGTCGGCAGCCGTCTTGTCGGCCATCGCCTTGTCCTTGAGAGCGCCTGCGTAGGCGATCGGGTTGAGCAACGCGGGCGCATCGCTCGAGCCCGGGACCGCCGCCGTGGTCATGCCGGCGTCGGAGGTGCCCATGCTGGCGAGCTCGACGGAGGTGTCGCGCGCCGCCTGCTGGGCGCCGGCCGGCGCCGACTGCATTTTCGGTAGCGGCAGGAACGCGTGCGAAAAGTCGACCGGCACCGTGTCGCGCGAGGCGACGACGACGCGCGCGCCTTGCTTCGTCAGGTTGAACATCACCGGCGCGAACGAGTACGGCAGGCGGATGCAACCATGCGACGCCGGATAGCCCGGCACGACGCCGGCGTGCATCGCGATGCCCGACCAGGTGATGCGCTGCATCCACGGCATGGGTGCGCCGCTGTAGATGTTGGAGCGGTGATAGCGGCTCTTGCCGATCACGCTGTAGATGCCCGACGGCGTGCGGAAGCCGGCTTGGCCGGTCGAGACGCGCGAGGTGGTGATACGCCCCGACGCGTCATAGACATTGATGTGCTGGTCGGGCAGCGACACGATCGCGTAGACGAAACCCTGCGTGCCGGATTTCTCCTCTGCCTTCTTGGCGGCGGGCTTCTGCGCGGCGGCAGCATCGGGGGCGGCGGCGGTCTCAGCGTCCGGGGCGCGCTTCTTGCGCACCACGCGTTTGCGCTGCTTGGGCTGGTAGGTGAAGAAGTTGCCGAAGCTCTGCTGGGCCGAAGCCGGCTGGCTCGAGGCCGCGAGGCCGATCACCGTCAGCGCGGCGAAGCCGAGCGCGAGGCTCAGCGCCGCGATCATGCCGCTCGTCGTGCGAGGGGCGCCGGTTGGGTGAGAAAGGCTGGCTGGCACGGCGGCTGGGCTCCCGAATCTTCATTGATTGGCAATGCGTCTGCTATACCGCAGCGCTTTATTGCGTGCGCGGACGTTTTGCCCCCGGCGCAGCATATCCAAACACGTGTTGCTTCCGAGTCGCCTCGTCTTGGCCGTGCATCCCGCAATGGATGCCGTTAACGACCCGGGCGCCATAAGAAACGCTCAGAAAACCGGCTGCTTCGAGGCGGCGGCCCCCATTTGCCGCGGAACGGCGCGGAACGGAAAGCGCCCGAGCCACCGTTTGGCCTATAAGCGCCTAACCCGCGCCTCCCCGCCAGCGACCCCATCGCCCGGCCTCCGATCGAACCAGAAGAGTGTGAGCATGAGCACACCCGATGCCCGGCGCTA
Organism: Hyphomicrobium album; assembly: GCF_009708035.1. Taxonomy (NCBI): domain Bacteria; kingdom Pseudomonadati; phylum Pseudomonadota; class Alphaproteobacteria; order Hyphomicrobiales; family Hyphomicrobiaceae; genus Hyphomicrobium; species Hyphomicrobium album. Next base: position 1,908,564 of record NZ_WMBQ01000001.1, on the reverse strand, counting down.
CGCCGTCCCCGCTGCCGCTGGCGCCAACAGCATGTCCAGGGGCGAGTTCATCGGCCTCGTCGCCATGATGATGTCGCTCACCGCCATGGCCGTCGACGTCATGCTCCCGGCGCTGCCGCAGATCGGCGAGGCGCTGCACGTTGCCGATCCCAACGACCGGCAGAGCGTCGTCATCATCTACATGCTCGGCTTCTCGGTCGGGCAGCTCGCCTATGGCCGCCTCTCCGACCGCTACGGGCGCCGGCCGGTGCTGATGGCCGGCATGGCGATTTTCATCGTCGGCTCGCTGCTGGCATCGCTGGCCACCGGCTTCGGCGCCCTCCTGGCCGCCCGCGCCGTACAGGGCCTCGGCGCGGCCGCGCCGCGCGTGCTGGCCATCGCCATCGTCCGCGACCGCTTCTCCGGACGGCAGATGGCGCGCGTCATGTCGTTCGCCATGGCCGTGTTCATTATCATTCCCGTGCTGGCGCCGGCCATGGGCCAGGGCGTGCTGGCCTTCGGCACCTGGCGGCACGTGTTCGACCTGTTGCTCGTCGCCGGCGTCATCGTGGCGCTGTGGGCGGCGCTGCGCCTGCCCGAGACATCGCACACGGAACGCTCTGGACCACTGCCGTTGGGCCAATCGATCCGCCTGGCGATCGGCACGCCGCAGACCATCGGCTACGGCTTCGGCGGCGGTCTCGTGTTCGGCAGCGTGCTCGCCTACGTCGCGAGCGCGCAGCAGGTGTTCGTCGACGTCTACGATCTGGGCGCCGGCTTTCCCATCGCCTTCGGCGCCATCGCGCTTACCATTGGCACCGCGTCGCTCACCAACGCGCGCCTCGTGGAGCGCCTCGGCATGCGCCGCGTGTCGCATACCGCGCTCGTCGGCTTCATCATCCTGTCGGCTATACTCGCCGTCGTAGCCTACGCCGGCTTAGCCGACGTCGTCGTGTTCATCGGAATGATGATGGCGCTGTTCTTCCTCTTCGGCCTGGTGGCGCCCAACTTCAACGCGCTCGCGATGGAGCCGCAGGGCGACAACGCCGGCATGGCCTCGTCCGTCGTCGGGTTCGTGTCGACGGCTGCCGGCGCGCTTGCCGGCGGTATCATCGGCCACCTATTCAACGGCACGGTGCTGCCGCTGGCCTTGGGCTTTCTGGCCTTGAGCCTGCTCGCCTTCGCCGTGGTCGTGTGGATCGAAGGCCCGCGCGGCGTCTTCCATCCCGGGCGCTGAGGAGGCGTCAGCGCACCAGTCCACCGCGCGGGTATTGCTCATTCCTACAGGTCGCCACCCTCGGTCAGCGCCAATAGGGCGAGCGCCAGCGCTAGCTCGTCGGGGTCCTGGCGCTTCTTCTCCGGCCGCTTCTGATCGGTCGCCGGATCTTCCATCAGGCTGGCGGCACGGCCGCCGTCGTAGTTGTCTTGCTTGTGATTCTGCATCTGTCCCTCCCGCTCTGTCGGGAGTGGCAGGCAACGGCACGGATGCGGCGCGCAGTGGGCAAACGAATTCAACTTTGCCCGTGGGTCTGACACACACTTCAAACGTCGCGTGGCATCACGAATTCGCTTTGTGCGTGGCCGGAAAGTGCCGTGCCTTACACCGCTTCTCGCCACAGTTCGGCGTGCGCTGCCCCACGAAGATTGCTGTCCTTTACAGAGGTGTTACGCGCGGCAACCCTCCACGCGCCGCATGTTGGGTCATCGCTAGGCGGCCGGCTTGAGCGTCGGGATCTTGCTGACATCGATCTCGCGCGCGGCATGCCACGTGTCGTAGGCCGCCTGCATGCGCACCCACAAATCGGGTCCGTTGCCGAACAGCTTGCCAAGGCGCACGGCCGTCGCCGGCGTTACCGGCTTCTTCTCGCTCAAGATGTCGTTGAGGTGTTGGCGCGAAATGCCGAGCAGCGCGGCGATCCCGACCTTCGTGCGTCCAGCGGCCGGCAGCACCGTCTCGCGCAATAGCTCGCCCGGGTGCGGCGGCGGGCTCTTGGGATTGCGGACGGGGTAAGACATTGCGGTCGCTCCTTGCGGTGTAACGCTAGTGGTACCGTTCAAAATCTACGTCGATCGCATCGCCACCCTCGAAGCCGAACGTGATGCACCAGGGTGCGTAGACGTGCACCGTGTAGCGCTTCGGCGAGCCTTGCAGGCCGTGATAGTTGAAGCCCAGCAGGTTCATATCCTCGGGACGCATCGCGACGTTGAGCGCGCCGAGGCGGAGCATGATACGCTGATGCAGGCGGGCGTCGATCTTTGTCCGCCCGCCGACGTAGAGCGCTTCGAGTTGCCTATTGCGGAAAGTCTTGATCACGGAGAGCAAGTGTAAGCTATCTGCTTACTGTAAGCAAGTGGCTTACGATGCAGTGCCAAGGTTTGCCGCTCTCTGCCGCACAAAGCACAACGGCCCCGCGAGGGGCCGTATGCGCTTTTCAAAGCTGTTTGATCGAGGCGTTGGTTGCGGGAGTAGGATTTGAACCTACGACCTTCAGGTTATGAGCCTGACGAGCTACCGGGCTGCTCCATCCCGCGTTACCTAACGCTGCCCCGCGTCTTAGCGGGACACCCGTCGCCGTTCCGGTCGGTCGAGGGTAGCGCCGCCCGTCAATCCGGCGGCGAGGCGCGGCTTATAGCACAAATCGACCGCCTGTGAAGCCCGCCGCCCGCGCCGTCCGCAACCTTTGTCTCGGATTGACGTTTTGCCGCGTGAGCGACTGCCCCACGGCCAGAAACATGGGCGCTGGCACGGCCAATTTCAACGAGGACACGCGAGATGTTCGATCCCGACAACACGACCCTGTCCGAGGGAGTCATCGCCCTGCGCCTGCTGCTCGCCGTGGGTTTGGGGGGCGTGATCGGCTTCGAGCGCGAGCAGCTCGACCGGCCCGCCGGTCTGCGCACGCACATGCTGACGGCGCTCGCCGCCGCGCTGTTCACGATCATCACCATGGAGATCCATGCCGGTGTGCTGCGCGAAGCGAGCGGCCAGAGCACCGACCCGATCCGCGTGATCGAGGCCGTCACGGCTGGCGTTGCCTTCTTGGCGGCGGGCGCGATCTTCCGCTCGCAGGGTGACGTGAAGGGTTTGACGACGGGCGCCGGCATGTGGCTCGCGGGTGCGATCGGCGTCGCTTGCGGCGCCGGCTATGGCATCCTGGCGATCATGGCGACGGTGCTGGCGGCGATCATCCTCGTCGCCGTGCGCTGGCTCGAAGTCCACTTCAAGGGCAAGAACGACGAGCACTCGCGCGACGCAACCTGAGGGATGATGGACCTGACAATCGCGGCCCGCTGCTTGATGGTTTTCCCGCGCCTCGCTCAACGTCATTCCCGCGTCATGGCGAAGCCATGCTCCGCATGGACGGCGGGAACCTAGTCATGCTTCCGCGACCACGATTGTGCAGTGTCACGCGAGACGCTTGATCTTGGGCGGCTTCCCAAGCTGACGAGTGCCCTGGGTCCCCGCCTCCGCGGGGATGACGGACGGTTGAGAAAGCGAGCGCGTCTCCTATTGTCATTCCCGTGCAGGCGACCACCGCGTGATCACTGCACTGCGGTGAGACGGCCGGTCGGCGCCCTAGACGCTCGCCGGGACGTCCGGGCTCGCCGTGCCGTTCGCCACCGCTTTGTGGTGGGCGCGAATGAAGTAGATGTTGCGGCTATAGATGATGAGTCCCATGCCCTGGCCGAGCATGAACACCGGGTCCAGGCGGTAGATCGCGTAGGCGAACAGCATCGCGCCGCCGATCATGCTGAAGTACCAGAATGTCTCGGGCACGATCGAGCGGCGCGCGCGCTCGCTGGCGATCCACTGGACGATGAAGCGCATCGAGAACATCAGCTGCGCCAGGAAGCCGACGCCGAGCCAGGCCTTTTCGCTCGCGGGTGTCGACATCCACCACTGGCCGAGCATGGTGACGAGGCTATGGAGATGATCCATGGGACTGTGTTCCGAGTAGATGCCGATGTTCGCTTATGTCTTGTCGCCGCCGGCGCTCGCCCGCGCGTCGTCGTCGTTCACGGGCTTCAGGCGCAAGGCGATGTCTGCCACCGTAGGAGCCTCCGGGTACCGGTCCACGATGCGCGGCACCTTCGTGCGTTGTCTCAGCCAGGACACGCCGACGAGATCGTAGAGCCCGACGAGCGCGCGGTTGAGGTTGTTGTACTTCGATACCCCTGCCTGTCGCGGCCGATGGTTGACCGGCACGTAGGCAACCTTGTAGCCGTACGTCTGAAACAACGCCGGCATGTAGCGGTGCATACTGGTGAAAAACGGCAGCCGCAAGAAGACCTCGCGCCAGTAAACCTTGATGCCGCAGCCGGTATCCGGGCAGTCGTCCTGCAATACGGTATCGCGGATCCAGTTGGCCGCGCGCGATGCCCACCGCTTCGACCCGGTGTCCTTGCGGTCCTGTCGCCAGCCATTGACGAGGGCAGGCCCGTCGGTGCCCGGTGCCGCCAGCGCTTCCAGCAGTTTCGGAATGTCACGGGGGTCGTTCTGCCCGTCACCGTCCATGGTGGCGATGATCGGGCTCGTCGCCGCCAGCACGCCCGAGCGCAGCGCCGTGCTCTGTCCGCTGCGGCGCTCGTGTCGCAGATAGCGCAGGCCCGGATATTTGCCGGAATCGATGAGCGCCTTGATTTCTTGCGGCGTCGCGTCGTCGCTGGCGTCGTCCACGACGATCAGCTCGCTGAGGCGCTGGGCCGGCACGGCCGCGTAAGTCTCCTCGACGAGGCGGCCGATGTTGCCTGCCTCATTGAGCGCTGGAATGACGACGGTGACGCGCATCAAGCACCCCTATCCCACAGGCTCGCCGCGACGCCTCTGAATAGCCCGTGGGCAGGCGAAAGGATACCAGTCTTCTCGGCAGTCTACCAACCTAGTAAACGCGGCGGCGCCATGTGAGAAGTGCTAGGCCAAGGATGAGGAAAAGGGCGGCAAGGCCGCCAAAAACGCCGACCGATTGCGCGAGGTAGACGTCTTGCGTGACGGGGTCGAAGCAACGGCCGAGCTCGTTGAAGCAATCTCGCCAGCGCCAGTATCGCTCGTAAAAAACGAGCGCCAGTAGCGCACCTGCTCCTGTGACAGCGATTCCAAGGACGATTCGCAGAAAGCGCAAGCGCTAGTCTCCCGGAGATCGGCCTCAGCCTAGCCTGCGACCAAGATGGCTTGCGAAACCCCGCCATCTTCACTCGGGCCTTCCAACCCTGTAAATCAGCCGCCGTGATGGCCGTTGCGCACGGCTCCCTCGAGCAGGAAAGCTGCAACCGCCCCATGGACGCGCCCAAGTCATTCTTTACCGGGGTCGGCACCGGCGGCCGCGCCGTCAATTGGTTCGGCGTGGTGCTGGGCGTGCTCGCAGGACTTTTATGCCTGCGGGTGTTCGCGCTCCACGTGAACGGCACCGATTTGTTCTTCGACGAGGCCCAGTATTGGGCATGGAGCCTGGATCCGGCGCTCGGTTACTTCTCCAAGCCGCCGCTCATCGCCTGGATCATCGGCGCGGCGACGACGGCGTGCGGTGCGGACGAATCGTGCGTGCGCCTGCCGTCCCCGTTGCTGCACACCGCCACGGCGCTGGCCATCTTCTGGCTGGGGCGCCGCCTCTATGACGCGCGCATCGGGGCGCTGTCGGCACTCGCCTTCGCGACGCTGCCGGGTGTGTCGCTATCGGCCGGCCTCATCTCCACCGACGTGCCGCTGCTCTTGTGCTGGGCGTTGGCGCTCGTCGGTTTCACGGCCCTGTTCGAAACTGACGACATCTGGCCGGCTTTTCTCATGGGTGCGGCGTTCGGCGCTGGTCTCAATGCCAAGTACGCGATGATCTGGTTCGTGCTGTGCGCGGGCATCTACCTTATCCTGACGCCCTCGCGGCGACGCATCTTGCGCGACTGGCGTCTTTATCTGGCGCTCATCGTCGGCTTCCTGCTCATCGCGCCGAACCTTGCCTGGAACTATTCGCACAGCTTCGCGACGTTCTCGCACACCGCCGACAACGCCAACTGGGGCGGCTCGCTGCTGCATCCGAACAAGGCGTTTGAATTCTTCGCCGCGCAGTTCGGCGTCTTCGGGCCCATCCTATTCGGCGCTTTCCTCGTCATCGCGTGGCGCGCGGCAAAGCAGCGGCTGCCTGAAAACGACCGGTTGCTGCTCGCCTTCTCGCTGCCGATCATCGCCGTCATCGTCGTGCAGGCGTTCCTATCGCGTGCCCATGCCAACTGGGCGGCGCCTGCCTACGTGGCGGCGAGCGTGCTCGTGGTGGCGACGATGGTGCGCGATGGCGCCTGGGGATGGCTCAAGGCGTCCTTCGTCCTTCACGCGGCGGTGCTGGCGCTGATCGTTTTCGGCACGGCGACCGCCGGGCAGGTGCCGCTGCCACTCAAGACCGATCCGTTCACCCGTACCCTCGGGTGGCACGACCTGGCACGGGCAACGCGGGACGAGCTGGCGCGCGCCGCCGCGGAGGGTAAGCCTTACGCCGCCGTCCTGTCGGACGATCGCGAGGTGACCGCCGAGCTGCTCTATTACCTGCGCGATGAGCCGACGCCGATCCTCGCCTGGCGCCCCGGCAGGCCGCACGACCATTTCGAGATGACGCGCCCGTTCACGGCGGCAACGCCGTCGCCCGTGCTCCTGGTGCGCGCCAATGACGAGACGCCGCCGGCGCTCGCGTCCTTCACGGAATCGAAGAAGGTCGTGGATCGCCTGCTGCCGGCCGGCGACAACGCGCAAAGGCATGTAACGTTCTACGCGCTCGCGGGGTACAAGGGCCGATGAGCGCGCACCCCACGCGCGAAGGACCCGGCCATCCCACCGAGGAAGCCGCGGCGCTTTCGCAAACGTTCGTCCTTCTCGACAACAACTCGGGCTCCGGCCCGCCGTCGCTCCTGTTCTCCGAGCCGATGGACATCATCGCCGCGTGGACGCCCGATGAGGTTCCGGCAGCGCTCGAGCGTATTGAGGCGGGGGTCGCCGACGGCCTGCATGCGGCGGGCTTCTTCGCCTACGAGCTCGGCTACGTGCTCGAGCCGAAGCTCGCCGCGCTCATGCCCGACAAGCGCAACGTGCCGCTGTTGTGGATCGGCCTCTACAAGGCACCGCAGCAGATGACGAGCGCCGAGGTCGAGCACTGGCTCGCCACGCACACGCGCTCCGGCTCGTTCCATTTCACCGACGTGAAGCTCGCCTGGGACGAGGCAGCCTACCTCACGCGCTTCAACGAGGTGATCGAGAAGATCCGCGCCGGCGACATCTATCAGCTCAACCTCACGTTCAAGGCGCGCTTCAAGCTATCGGGGTCGCCGCTCACGTTCTTTCTCGACTTGCGCCAGAAGCAGCGCGTCGCCTACGGCGGCATCGTCGATACGGGCGAGGTGACGGTGCTCTCCGCCTCGCCGGAGCTATTCATCGAGCAGGAGGGGCGCACCGTCTTCACCCGGCCGATGAAGGGCACCGCGCCGCGCGCCGGCACCGAGGAGGCCGACGCCGAAGCCCGCCGCCAGCTCGCCCTGGACGTGAAGCAGCGGGCCGAGAACCTGATGATCGTCGACCTGATGCGCAATGACATCGGCCGCATCGCCGAGATCGGCAGCGTCGAGGTCACCGATCTCTTCACCGTCGAGACCTACAAGACTCTGCACCAGATGACCTCGGGCGTGCGCGCCACCCTGAAAAAGGACGTCGGCATCGGCGAGCTGCTGCGCGGCATCTTCCCGCCCGGCTCGATCATCGGCGCGCCGAAGATTCGCGCCCAGGAGCTGATCCGCCAGCTCGAAACCGAGCCGCGCGGCGTCTATTGCGGCGCCATCGGCTACATCTCACCCGACGGTCACGCGCTGTTCAACGTGGCGATCCGTACCGCCGTCATCTTCCGCAACGCCGACGGCGAGATGGGCATCGGCTCGGGCGTCGTGTTCGACAGCCAGGGGCCGAAGGAATACGCCGAGTGCCTGTTGAAGATGAAGTTCCTCACCGACCCGGTGAAGCGCTTCGAGCTGATCGAGACGCTGCTCCACGATCCGGCGCAGGGCGGGTTCGTGCTGCTCGAACGGCACATGGAGCGGCTCGCCAATTCGGCGCGTTACTTCGCCTTCGCCTTTGACGAGCGTGCAGTGCGCGCTGCACTCGCCAAGGCCGTCGCCGGCACAACGGGTCGCTTGCGCGTGCGCCTGTTGCTCGCCGAAGGCGGTGAGGTGTCCGTCACGTCGACGCCGCTGCCGGCCGCCGATCCCGACGCGACGATGCGCTATGCCGTGTCGTCCTCGCGCGTCGACAGCAACGATCTGTTCCTCTTCCACAAGACGACGCGGCGCGAGCTCTACGATCGCGAGCGGCCGGAGTACGCCGCGCGCCTCGGCTCGGACGAGGTGGTCTATCTGAACGAGCGAGGGGAGCTCACCGAAGGCAGCTTCACGAACATCTTCATCGAGCGCGACGGCACGCTGCTCACGCCGCCGCTCAGCGCCGGCCTGCTGCCCGGCACGCTGCGCGCCGAGCTCATCGCCGAAGGGCGCGCGCGGGAATCGATTTTGACTTTGGATGATCTCGCCGCCGCCGACGCCGTCTATCTAGGCAACTCGGTGCGCGGCTTGGTAGTCGCCACGCGCGTCGACACTTGAGGCGCGCGCGTGGCCGAAAGTCGGCTACTTTATGATGACCTTGTCGGAGGCGATGGCGCCGACTTTCGCGTCGCTCACCACCCTGCTGCCGAGCATCGCCGCGATCAGAAATGCAAACGCCGCGACTGTCAGCACCGCCGCGATGACAATCTCGCGAGACGACCGGCGCATACGCTCGGCGTATGATTCAAATTGATCGATCTTCCATTTCATGCCGCGAGAATTCATCCATCGCGCGCACCAAAACCAGAGCGCTGAGTGCCGCGCGACAGAAGCGCACACAAATGGTGCTTGGCCGGAATGTTTCTAAAGACCGCGCATGATGCAGCCGAGCACAAGGATGACCTGCGCCAGGAGCAGGGCGAAGAACTCGTTGCCGGTGACGAACGGAATCTCGGCGCCGAAAAACTTAATGATCAGCACTGTGACCGTCAGAATGACGGACAGCATGAACGTAATGATGCCAGGTGCCTTAAGTCCCATCGCAAGAACTCCCCTCGATGCCCCATGCGCGATCCGTTGCAGATCGCTGCCCCGGGCCGACGCGGAATCGGAAGGCCCGGTCGGCTTATAGCAGGGGCAACTCAATCTGACACTGAGCTGCGGAGATTGCTGGGGATGGAGCTGTCCGGGACGCGGGTGCCTAGGCGGCAGCGCTTGTACGGCGGCGGGCAAACAACAAACGGTGCAGGAGCAGCAACACCAGAAGCGTGAGGAAGCCCAGCCCGACGATCACCACCGGGTGCTTTTCCCACAGGAGTATTGGGCTGACGCGGCCGTCGGCGACGAGGCGGAGATCCGCGCCGATCGCCGCCGGGTCGAGCATGGCGCCCGTGCGGAGCATCATGCCCACTGCCGCCGTCTGATCGGTGCTCGCCACGACCGCCTCGCGGACCCGGTCCGACGCGAGCGCATGGATCTTCGCCGGATTGGCGGCTACCGCCCGCAGTACTTGCTCGCGGGGCTCGGGCTGCAGTCCGGTGAGATAGCGCGACAAGCTCGATAGCTCGTCCTCGGTGAGATTGCGGGCGAGCTTCGTCAAGTCGGCATCGTTCAGCTCGAACAGCGTATCGCGTGCCGCGCGATCGATGCCGGCGAGGCGCACCGTCGCGAGCTGGTCGTCGAGCGCCAGGAGCCGCTGCAGCGAGGCGCGGCTCAATTGTTCGGGCGTGGTGCGGCGATAGAGGCTGAGCTCCACCACCTTCGGCAGATCGGCACCGGCAAGCGCCGACCACTTGAGCCCCTGGTCGAGCGATCGCGTTTCGCGGGCAATCTCCATCGCCGGCGCGGGCAAGCTCTTGACTGCGGTGGCCAGCGTCCCGTCGTCCAGGCGGCGCAGCAGGCCGGCCTCGCCTTCGCCGGCGAGGAGCAGCGCGACCACTTCGTCCAATCGAGGCAGCGAAGCGGGGGGAAGTGAATCGACGAACGCCTTGAACTTCCCGTTGCGCTCGGCAAGCCCGAGGGCCTCGGCGTGCGCGGCGCGGAAATCGCGCCATATCTCGATGATGCGGTCGGCGGTCGCGGCGCCGATCTCCTGGATGTGAGCGGAGATCTGCTCGGAGAACGTCTTAGCCAACTCCTCCTGCACCTTGTCCTTGTTCTCCTTGGACTTCATCTCGGTGGCGATGATCGGCAGCACGCCGTTGCGCAGGTCCCAGATGTCCTTGGCGATGAGCACCAGGCCGATGCCGCCGGCAACCACCGAGACGAGCCGGGCAAGCACGCTGCCCACCACGCGCTGGCCGACACGGGTCGCCATGTTGGCGAGCTGGCGGCGCATCAGCAGCACGGCGGCGCCGGCGATGCCGCCGCTCGATTCGCGCAGCACCGCGCCGGGCGACATCTCTGCCGCGCCCTTGCTCGGGTCGAGCGACACGTCCTTGCCCGCGTCACCGGCCACTGCACGAGCGGCCGTGTCGCCATAGCGGGCGCCGACGAACGCCTTGAGGCAGGCGAGCGCCGGCTCGGCCGCGTCCTCGGTGGCAAATTCCATTTGCTTGCCGACCTCGGCCCCAACGCCGACGGCAAGCTGCTCGAGCGCCGCCTTGATGGCATCGGAGCGGTAGACGCGCTCGGCGACGGCGGTCGCCAGCTCTTGCGCCCGCTGCTGGCTCGCAAGCGATTGCAGAAGATTGGCCCAGCTGGTCTCGCGGCGGACTTCCTCGACGGCGAGATCGACGCGCTTGTCGATGATCTCGTCCATGCCGAGACGGCGCCACTGGTCCCCGACCACGGCGCGGTAGTCGAGATTGGCTATGCCGCCCTGCAGGGCGCGCACGGAGATCGCCTGGATGGCGGAGCGGAAGGAAGCCTCATCGCGCGACTGACAGGCCTCATAGTCGGCCTTCGACAAGGGCTGCGCGAAGGACGGAGCGACCTGTCCCACGGTTATGGCGAAGGCGACGAGAAGCGCAATCGGGCGGCGAACGTGGGCGAGCAACGTAGTGTCCTTCGGTCCGCAGCCGCTCCCGTCCGGCGCCTGCACTTAACCATCTAAACACCTTCGAGTATGTGGTGTCGATTGCGCTCGCAGCGTGACATGGCCGGGGCTTGCGCGCGGCGCGAGCGGATGCGACCGGACCCGCGAAGGGTGCAAACCGGCCCTCGTCCAGATCACAATTTCTTTCAGAGCTGCACAATCGCCGGCCCGTCAGAAGACAGACGATTGCGGCTTGTGTGGCATCTGCACTATTGTCGTGCAGAGAATTGCCCGTTGCCTCTTCTTCGACTTAAATGTGGCGGCGCTACAACACGCAGTTGAGCGATTAATGATGTTTGCACTGCGGTAATTCGCAGAATCTGAGAACAGGCGTACACTTATCGTCATTATGTAAGTTCGGAAACGGCGTTATTTCAAGGCTTTCCGCCGCCGTGCAGCAAGACCGACGCGACGAAATCATTGCTCATGGTGAGCGCGATGCCTCCCGCTGGGGTGGCAGTCCGCGTGACACACGCGCGCCATGCTTTGGCCCAAACTTGCTTGGACAACGCCCCCGCTCGACGCCCCCGGCGCGCTCGAGTACGTGCCTGGCGAGGTCAGCGGGTACGGTTTCTACGGCGGTGCCAATGCCGGTCCGAGCCGCCCCGTGCGGCAAGGTGCCTAATCGAACTTCCCGGCCGTTCCGGCCAGTGACTCCCCTCCACCTCATCTCGTGCCGTGCGGGCCCGGGACCTCAGTTAAAGCGGCGACTACCAATCAAGGGCGTCAGGCCGGCATTCGATCGGCATCGGCACCCGACCGAGGAAACGAAAAAGAGAGAGTTTCAGCGACAAGCTCCCGGCAGCGCGGACTGAACACCTCGCGCGGGCTGGAGTCTGTTGGGGATCGATTGGCTCTAAGTTAGCGAGCGAGTTCAGTTACGAAATGAAAAACAGCGAGAAAATGAAGGCAGCTTGGGGTAGCATTTTTGTTCCGGGGGGACGCAATGGCGTACTGCTCGTACACAGCCTCGGCGGCTCACCTATCGAGCTGAAGTTCGTAGCCCACACTCTGGCCCAGCTTGGCTACACCGTTTATTGCCCGCTTCTCCCCGGCCTCGCCGGCGGCACCGACGTTTCCGGGCTATCCAGCTGGCAAGACTGGTACGCGGCGCTCGAGAAGGCGCACGACGAGCTGACCCAGCAGTGCGATGCGGTGATCGTCGGCGGCATGTCGGCCGGCAGCATGTTGGCGCTGCGTCTTGCCGCGCTGCGACCGGAGAAGATCCACGGCCTGATGCTGTTCTCACCGACGCTCTGGCCGAATGGCTGGGCGATCCCGTGGTACTTCAGCCTGTTCCGCCTCGTGAACGACAAGTGGGCAGCGCGCCTTTTCAAGTTCCGCGCCCGCGCCCCGCACGGCATCAAGGATGATCGCCTGCGCAGCTTCATTCTCGACAGCGTGCAGTCGGAAGCGGATTCCATCGAGGACCTGTTCGCCCGCGGTGGCGGCCTCGTGCTCGAGTTCCGCCGGCTCGTGCGCAACGTCAAGCCGCTGCTCGGCAAGATCAAGCAGCACGCGCTGGTGTTTCACCCGCGCAACGACGACCAGAGCGATCTGTCGAACGCGATGCTCCTGCAGCGCAAGCTCGCCGGCATCGTTGAGACCGTAATCCTCGACGACTGCTACCACATGGTCACGCTCGACCGGCAGCGCCCCGTTGTCATGGAGCGCGTCAAGGAGTTCGCCGACCGCCTCACGACGCGCCTCGACAAGGTGCGCGCCGAGGAGGCCGTCGTTGCCGCCACCGATGCGCAGCAGAGCAAAGGTCGGGGAGAAGGACGCGGCGCAACGACCTGATCGAGGGTCTGCGTTGAGACAATCAAAAAGCCCGGCGGGTGATCGCCGGGCTTTTTTGTTCTCGCGTGTCGCGCTGGGCTATTCGACCACTGGAGGCCGGACAGCCGGTACGGGGCGCGGGGCGATGAGCTGCGGAAGCGGGCCGACGGCAGCCTTCTTCACGATGCCTTGCGGCGCACCCTGCGCCTGCTTGTTCTGATCGCAGCGCGGCAGGTCTGCGGGAGCCCGGCGCCAGTTGAACGTCTTGGAGAAGAACTTGACGCCCTTGTAGCCCGTCAGAATCAGGCGCTCGCGGCCGGCGACGATAGCGGCGTCGAATTGGGCGCCCTGCTCGGGATCGTAGACCCACCCGTTGTCCCAGCCTTCGCTTACGCGCTGCAGTGAGCCGAGTACGGGAAGGCCGCAGATCGTCCGCTTGCGCTTCGCCGGGTCGGGATTGTAGCCGTCGGTGAGGGGCTCGCCGTTCTTCTTGTTCGGCTCCTTCAACCAGACGATGAAGCCGCACAGAGCTTTGGCGCTAGCACCGGTTTGTCCGCAAGGCCGGATCTCGACCGCGCCCTTGCCGGTGTGGTTGATCCAGACGCCGGTTTCGAGGGGTGGCGCGGCGTTGGCCGCACCCGCGCTCAGGGCCAGAACCAGGGACGCAAGCGCTTGAGACGCCCGTGTTTTCGGGCTGCTCCGGGGGGGAAGATCATGACGCATGGTAGCATCACCAATATTGTGCCAGAGATTGGGATCGCAATTAGGCTTTGAAAGCGGCGAAAGCTGGTCGGAGGATCACGGAGCCGCAAGTCTGGGCGAAACAGGGTAAACAAAATATTTCCTATATCGCTCGATCTTACCTCTTTCTTGACCTCTTCGCGTTTACGCAGGGTGAGCGCCTCGGCCACTCTTGTTACTGAGCGGCGCGCTTTCGCGTTATACTTGGGCAACTCTTAAGCATGAGTTCGCCTTTCCGAGGCCAAGTTCGAGGGTTACCAGCGGCGAGAGCCGCGCTGTCGGCGTATGGCCGATGCCTTGCCCAACTCAGTGCGGGAACGATCGATGATCCTGACGCTTGCCTTTCGTAATCTGTTTCATGACCGCATCCGGTTGGCGGTCACGCTCGTCGGCATTTTGTTTTCGATCGTTCTGGTCGCTGTGCAACTCGGGCTGTATCTCGGCGCGAGCAAGATGATCACGGACAATATCGATCACGCGAAAGCCGATCTGTGGATCACCGTCTACGGCGCCAAAAGCTTTGAGGACGGCGGCATGCTGCTGACCTCGCGCGAGCGCCATCAGGCCCTGGCTACGCCGGGCGTCAAAGCCGTGATCCCGCTGATCGTGCGCTTCGCCGAATGGCGCAAGCCCGCGGGCGGCTCGACGCGCGTGGTCATCGTCGGCAGCGACGCGGAGGACGGCGGTCTCGAGCCGTTCAACCTGGTGCAGGGCACTTGGGAGGACATCAAGTCACCCGAGGCCGTGGCCATCGACAAGAGCTACTTCAACGAGCTCGGCGTCAAGGGTATCGGCGATACCGCCCAGGTACAGAACAGCCGTGTCCGCATCCGCGCCCTCACCGACGGCGTCCGCTCCTTCACCCAGGCGCCCTACACCTACGTGCCGCTCAACCGGGCGCGCAGCATCTTCGGCGACTCCGACGGCGTGACGTTCTACCTCGTCCAGCTGCAGCCCGGCGCCAATGTCGAGAAGGTCCGCCACGACCTGCAGGGGCGCCTCGAAGGCGCCGAGGTGCTCACCCAAGGGGAATTCCGCGACCGCAGCCTGAAGCAGTGGCTGTTCCGTACCGGCGCCGGCGTGGCGCTGATCGGCGGCGCTCTGCTCGGCAGCCTCGTCGGCACCGTCATCGTGGCGCAGACCCTCTATTCGAGCACAAAGGACCATTTGGGCGAGTTTGCCACCCTGCGTGCGCTGGGTTCATCATCGGGATATATTCACCAGGTTATCCTGGCCCAGGCGGGCATCAGCGCCGTCGTCGGCTATGCTCTCGGCATCTCGATTGCACTCACCATCCTGGTGTTCAGTAGGAACACCGCCTTGCCCATGGTGATGACGCCGGGCTTGGCGTTCTGGCTATTCACACTGACCGTCGGCATGTGCGCCATCTCGGCGCTGTCGGCGATCGTCAAGGTCACGAAGATCGATCCTGCAACGGTATTCAACAGATGAGCGAAGCGCCCGTCCTCGAAGCCATCGACATCGTCAAGGAGCTGGGCTCCGGCGCTGGCAAGGTGCGCGCCGTGAAGGGCGCCAGCCTCACCCTAGTGCCCGGCGAGCTGACGCTTCTCATGGGGCCGTCGGGCTCCGGCAAGACCACGCTCTTGTCGATCCTCGGCTGCATCCTGACGCCCACCTCCGGCGTCCTGCGCGTCGCCGGTACCTCCACCGACCGGCTCAGCGCCGAGGAGCTGGCGCACCTGCGCCGGCAGCACATGGGCTTCATCTTCCAGTCCTATAACCTGTTCCCCACGCTCACCGCGCTGGAGAACGTGCGCATCGCGCTCGACGTGCGCGGGCAGAAGGGCTTCGCCGCCGCCAACCGCGCCGAGGAAGTGCTGCGCGACGTCGGCCTCGCCTACCGCCTCAAGAGCTACCCCGGCAACCTCTCGGGTGGTGAGCAGCAGCGCGTGGCCGTCGCCCGCGCCATCGCCTCCTCGCCATCCATCGTGCTGGCCGACGAGCCGACCGCCGCGCTCGACGGCGAGAACGGCCACGCAGTGATGGCGCTGCTCGCGCGCATCGCCAAGGAGCAGCACCGCAGCGTCCTGGCGGTCACCCACGATCCGCGCACGCTCAGCTACGCGGACCGCGTCGTGCGCATTGAGGACGGACGTATTGTCGGCGAAGAGCGCCGCCCAGAGGGCCTCGATGCCCCGGAAATTGCAGATCTTACAAAGAGACGGAAGGCCCATGCTTAAAAAGGTCAATCCCACGGTCATCACGCTCGGCATCGCCGGCATCCTTGCGGTTGCCGTCGGCTTCTACGTCAACAGCGTCAGCTGGGGGCCGATCGCCGAGGAGAAGACCACCCAGGCGGCGTCGACCGATAACGGCGCCAAGCCGGCGAACAGCAACAACAACCAGACGACCGCCGCCGCCATGCAGCCGACGTGGGCCGCTTCGGCCACCGGCCGCGTCGAGCCCAAGAGCGGCGAGGTGCGTGTCACCGCCGAGGTCGGCGGCCGCATCGTCGACATTCCCGTCAACCTCAACGACCAGGTGAAGAACGGCGATCTGCTCGTCCGCCTCGACGACGACGACGCCATCACCAAGGTCGTCGGTGCCAACGCCGAAGCCCAGGTGCGTGTGCGCGAGCGCAACGAGGAAGACGCGCGCGGCCTGCAGCTCGAGCGTCGTAACGCCGAGGATGCCGTCGCCGCCGCCGAGCGCTCCGTGTTCGGCGCGCAGCAGGAGTTCGACGACGCCCTCGACCAGAAGCGCAACCACAACGGCGCCCAGGATGCGGTCGACAAGGGGCGCACCAAGCTCGAGGACGCCCGCAAGAAGCTCGCCGACGAGCGCGCCAATCTCGCTTCCGTGAACGCCAAGTCGGGCATGCCGCTGCCGACCCGGCTCGAGGCCGCCCTCACGGTCGCCCGCGCCGAGCTGACCGGCGCCGAGCTCGGCGTCGAGCACACGCGCATCCGCGCGCCGTTCGACGGCACCGTGCTCAACGTCATCGCCAAGGAGGGCGAGGTCGCCGCGCCATCGCCGGAGAACACGCTCGTCATCTACGGCGACTTGAGCACCATGAAGGTGCGCGCCGAGGTCGAGGAGCGCGACGCCGCCAAGATCCGCGTCGGCCAGCGCGTCATCGTCCGCGCCGACGCCTATCCGGAGCAGGACTTCGAGGGCAAGGTGACGTCCATCGCCCAGTCGCTGTCGCCGCCCAACATCCAGTCGCGCGGCCCCCGTCGTCCCAACGACGTCGAGGTGCTGGAGGCGGTCGTCGACCTCGAGGGCGCCCCGCCGCTGCTGACCGGCATGCGCGTCGACGTGTTCTTCAAGCTCGATGCTACGGCCTCGACGAAGTAAGCGCGGCACATCTTCGGAAATCGCAACGGGCGCATCTCACGATGCGCCCGTTTTCATATTCATACCCCTCTCCCCGCCTGCGGAGAGGGGCAGGGTGAGGGGCAGCAACGATAGACGTCATGGCCGCGTCATGGCGAAGCCATGCACCGCATGGACGGCCCTCCCCGCGCTATCCAGCCAACCTCGTCATCCCCGCGCAGGCGGGAACCTAGTCACGCATCAGTTTGGCCGCAGTAACGATCAAAGCGGCCACCCGATCCGCGCTGTGTCCTGGGTCCCCGCCTGCGCGGGGATGACGGAGTGGGGAGGCGCACGCGCTTCCGAACTACCGCTCCCGCGAAGCACTCAAAACTGTCATCCTCGGCCCTGAGCCGAGGATCCACGTCCCAACTCGCTTTGCCAACGAAGGTGTGTGCGTCGCGCTGGATCCTCGGGACAAGCCCGAGGATGACAAATTGTAGCGCTGGATTGCCGCTGCCTCACGAGCGGGGAGCAACACCCCGAATGCTGGGCGCTCACTCAGCGGGAGCGGGATGCGCCGGCGCGGGAGAATGCTGCCGCTGTTGCTGTAGCTGCTCCGCCAAATACTCCGGCGACTCGTCGGTCGGGCCGATGAACCGCCCGAAGATCCACCACACCAAGCGGCCGATGTCGTCCATCACGGTGTAGAACGACGGCACGAACACCAGCGACAGCACGGTCGACACGAGCAGGCCGCCGATCACCGCGATTGCCATCGGCGCGCGGAACTCGCCGCCGTCGCCGAGCGCCATGGCGCTGGGCACCATGCCGGCGACCATGGCGAGCGTCGTCATCACGATCGGCCGGGCGCGCTTGCGGCCGGCGTCGATCACCGCCTCGAACCGCGGAATGCCCTTCGCCACTTCCTCGACCGCGAAATCGACGAGCATGATGGCGTTCTTGGTCACGATGCCCATGAGCATCAACAGGCCGATGTACACCGGCATGCTGACCGAGTTGTTCGTCGCCAGCAGCGCCAGCACCACGCCGCCGAACGACAACGGTAGCGATATGAGGATCGTCACCGGCTGCGCGACGCTGCCGAACAGCAGCACCAGCACGCCGAACACGATCATCAGGCCGGTGCCCATGGCGGTCATGAAGCCGGTCGCCACCTCGTCCTGGATCTCGGCGTCGCCCGAGGCCTGCAGGCGCACGCTGGGCGGTAGCTTCTGCTCCTCGAACACCTTGAGGAACGTCTCGCGTCCGCCCGACATGGCGTAGCGCGTCTCGAGGTCGACGCCGATGAGAGCGCGGCGCTCGCGATCGTAGCGGTTGATCGCGCTCGGCCCGCGGCCGAAGTTGACGTCGGCCACCGCGGCAAGCGGGATCGCCGTGCCGGTCGTATTGGTCACCCGCAGGTTCTTCAGGCGCTGCATGTCGGTGCGCGCGTTCTCGGCGATCTGCACGCGGATCGGTATGAGGCGGTCGCCGGCATTGAACTTGGCGAGGTTGGCGTCGATGTCGCCGATGGTGGCGACGCGGATCGTCTCCGCGATCTTGCTCGGCGCCACGCCGAGCCGAGCCGCCGCGTCGAACTTCGGCACGACGCGCAGCTCCGGTCGGTCGATCGCCGCGTCGGCCGCGACGTTGGTGAAGCCCGGCACCTGCCGCAGCGCCCCTTCCAGCTTGCGGACGGCGTCGTTCAGCTCCTCGCCGTCGCGTGACAGCATGGAGAACGACAGCTCGCGCTCGCCGCGCTCGTTCACGTACCAGGCGCGCGAGTCGGCCACGCTCGACAGCTTGCTGGAAATGATCGATTTGATCGTCTTCTGCGGCAGGTCGCGCTCGGTCTTCGGCACGAGATTCACGAACAGCGACGCCTTGCGGATGTCGAGGCCGCCGGTCGGTGTCGCGCCCCCGAGCACGAACACGCTTTTCACCTCCGGGATGGTCTTCAACACCTTGCCCATCGTGTCCGTGGTCGTGCGCGTGTTCTCGAGCGTCGAGCCGGGGGGCAATTCGACGGAGACGACGACGCGCGAGGTATCCTCGTCGGGCATGAATCCGGTCGGCAGTAGCGTCGTCGCATAGATGGAGCCGGCAAACAGTCCGAGGCCGACGACGAGCGTCAGGTAGCGCACCTTCAGCGTCGCACGCAGGAAGCCGACGTAGGCACGCATGACGAACCCGTTGCCTTCATGCTCCTCTTTAATGGGGCGCATGAGATAGGCGGCCATCATCGGCGTGATGAGGCGTGCCACGAGGAGGGAGATCAGCACGGCGATGGCGACGGTCAGCCCGAACTGCCGGAAATACTGCCCGGCGATGCCGCCCATGAACGACACGGGCGAGAAGATCGCCACGATGGTGAGCGAGATCGCGATCACCGCGAGGCCGATCTCGTCGGCGGCCTCGACGGCGGCGCGATACGGCGACTTACCGGTGCGCATGTGGCGCACGATGTTCTCGATCTCGACGATGGCGTCGTCGACGAGAATGCCGGTGACGAGCGTGATGCCGAGCAGGCTGACGAGGTTGAGCGAGAAGCCCATCAAGTCCATCGCCCAGAACGTGGGGATGGCTGACAGGGGCAACGCCACCGCGGCAATGAGCGTGGCGCGCAAATTGCGCAGGAAGACGAGCACGACCAGCACGGCGAGCACCGCGCCTTCGATCAGCGTCTCCATGGCCGAGTGATAGTTGCCCCGGGTATAGGCGACGGCGTCGTCGATCTTGGTGAGCCGCACGTCGGGGTACTGTTTCTCCAGCTCCGCCAATTTGGCGTTGACGACGTCGGCCACCGATAGCTCGCTCGAGCCCTTGGAGCGGAACACCGAGAACGTCACCACCGGCTCGCCGCTCAGGCGCGCAAACGAGCGCTGCTCCTCGGCGTCGTCGATGACGCGTCCGAGATCGGACAGGCGCACTTGCCTGCCGCCCGGAAGAAGGATCTTCGTCTCGGCAAGCTCCTCGACACGGCGGGCGCCGGCGAGCGTGCGGATTGCCTGCTCCTGGCCGCCCACCTCGCCGCGGCCACCGCCTAGGTCGACGTTGGTGGCGCGCACCTGGTTGTTGACCTCGGCGGCGGTAATGCCGAGTGCCAGCAGGCGATCGGGATCGAGCAGGATACGGATCTCGCGGTCGACGCCGCCATAGCGCTCGACGCGGCCGACGCCTTTGAGGCCTTGCAACTGGCGCTTGATCACGTCGTCGACGTGCCAAGAGAGCTGCTCCAGCGTCATGCCGGGTGAAGACGCGGCGAACGTGAGGATCGACTGCCCCTCGACGTCGATGCGCTGCACGATCGGCTCGTTGATGTCGCGCGGCAGCTGCAGGCGGATCTTGTCGATCGCGTCTTTGACGTCGTTGAGCGCCCGGTCCTGGTTCACCTCGAGCCGGAACTCGATGAGGGTCATCGACTGGCCGTCGGTCACCGTCGAGACGATGTGCTTGACGCCGGTGATGTTGGCGACGGAGTCCTCGACCTCTTTCGTGACCTGCGTTTCGAGCTCGGCCGGCGCCGCACCCGACTGGACGACGGTGATGGAGACGAGCGGGATATCGATGTTCGGGAAGCGCGTCACCGGCATTGTCATGAAGCTGATGACGCCGAGCAAGGTCAGCACCGCGAACAGCACGATCGCCGGCACCGGCCGGCGGATCGACCATGCCGAGATATTGAGGCGCATTAGTTGGCCTCGCTGATCTTGGAATCGGGCAGCACCGTCCGCACGGCGTCGCCGTCGCGCAGGAAGGTGCCGGAGCGGGCCACGACGACGTCGCCTTCATTGAGGCCGCTGCGGATCTCGACGAGACCGCCTGCAATGAGGCCGGTGTCGACGTCGCGGCGGGCAACGCGGCCGTCGCGAACGACCTGCACGAAGGTGCCGCTGGTATCGAAGATCACCGCCGACGAAGGCACGCCGAGCCCGTGGCTCTTGGCAGAGGAGACGGTGCCGCGCCCGAATGCGCCAATGCGCAAGCGCGGATCGGTGCCGAGGAAAATGCGTACCCGGCCGAGACGCGTCAGCTTGTCGACTTCCGGCGACACGAGGCGCACGAGGCCATCGACGCCGACGCCGGCGACGTCCACGCGCGCCTTCTGGCCGGCGGCGATCTTGCCGAGCTCCGTTTCGATCACTTCGGCGTCGAGCTCCACCTCGCCCCGCGCCACGATGCGGAACATCGGTTCGCCGGCACCCGAGGCCATGCCGCCGATGCGCGCTGTGCGCCGGCTGACGAGACCGTCGGAAGGGGCGGTGACCTTGGTGTTCGTAAGACGCCAGTTGAGCTCGCGCCGCTGCGCCTCGACCTGCTTCTTCTCGGCCTCGGCGAGCTTCAATCCGTCCTCTGCGGCCTGCAGCTGGGCTGCGGTGGTCTTCGCCGCCGCCTCGCGCTGGTCGTAGGTGATACCGGAGACATAGCCGGAATTCTTCAGCGGCTTGGCCCGCTCGAAGTTGGCCGCCGCCTCGGCGACCTTTGCCGTCATCTCGGCGATCTGGCTGCGCTTCTGCGAGATCGTTGCTTCGGCGCGCGCCACCGATGCTTCGTTTTGCGCCAGCTGCGCGTCGAGCGATTCCTGCACGAGCGTCGCCAGAACGGCGCCCTTCTTCACGCGGTCGCCCTCATCGACCATCAGCTCGAGGACGCGGAAGCCCTCGACCTCGGGTGCAACGAGGATCTCATCGCGCGGTACGAGCGAGCCCGATACGACGACCAGCTCGGTGAAGTCGGCTTGCGCTGCCTTCACGACGGACACGGCCGGCGGCGGTGCTGCGGCGCTGACTTTGTCGTCCTCCGCCTCGCGCGCGGCGTGGCCCTCGCTGAAGGCGGTCAGATAGGGGACGAGCTTCGGCGCGAAGTGCGGGGCGAGGAAGGCGCCTGCACCCGCAGCGCCGGCCAGTACCACGACAATGATGAGCAGACGCTTCATTGGCGGTCTTTCTTTTCGATGGTCTGTTGAGGCGCGGGCGCGCCGGCATTGAGCAGCCTGCCGATGACCGACATGGCGGCCGGCACGAGCTTGTCGGTGTCGAAGTTGGGATCGAGCGCGCGGCGCATGAACAGGCCGTCGCCGATCATCGAGAACACCTTGGTCAGCGTCGGGATGTCGAGATCGGGATGGATGCGTCCTTCGGCAGCGAGCCTGGCGAACAGCTTCTCGAAGCTCTCCTCGACGAAGCGATCGACCGCGCGATAGATCTCGCCGACGCGCGGATTGCGCGTCGACTCCACGCCGATCTCCAGACACATGATACGGCGGTGGGCGGGCTCTTCGCGGAAGTAATGGTCGCCGAGCTTCGACAGCGCCTCCATGAAGTCGGGGGCGGCCGACACCTCGGCGAAGCGCTCGGCGAACTCGGAGCGATCGCGCTCGGCGAGGCCGGCGATCAGGTCTTCCTTCGAGTTGAAGTAGACGTAGAGCGCGCCGGGGCTGATCGACGCCTCCTTGCAGATGTCCTGCATGGTGGTGCGATGGAAGCCGGCGCGCGCGAAGCAAAACTCGGCGGCGTCGAGGATGTGCTCGCGGCGGGCGCGCTGGGTCGCTGGTTTCAGTTTCGGCATGGTGGCTTCGTGAGCCTGCTTGGGTGAACAGTTGCTGAGCACGTGCCTTCTACTGGCACAAAACAAAACGAACAATCGTTTTGTTTGCATCCTATCGTGGCGCCCTTGTGGCGCTGTTCCGCGTGCAACATTTTGGCGCGGGGGTGCCTGCAACGGCGTGCAAAGCCGTGCAATTTGGCCGGTATGCCGACTTAGAACTGCATCAGCAAGTTGGCGTTGGCGTAGGGGTCTTTGAGCGACTGGGCGTCCTCGAGAAACCGCCCCGCAAAGCCCCCGGCGAGCGAGAATTCCCCACCCGCCCAAGCGTAGCGGGCGAAGAGCCCGGCCCGCGCGTCCTCGCCTAAGTCATTGGAATTTAGGCCGCCTTCCGGGCCGACGGAGAGGTCGCCCCAAATGCGGTAGCCGGCCCGCAGGCGTGCGGCGGCGGTTTGGTGCGCGCTGGTCCACGACAGGTCGACCTGCGACCAGGCCGAGCTCCCCATGTTGAGCCAGAACTCGGCGACGACCTTTGGCCCAACCTCCTGGCCCTGCACAGGATTTTCCGGATCAATCGGGTCGACGTCATGCTCGATCGCGGCGACGCCGACGAAGCCCTTGGCGAACAGCGGCCCGAACTGTTTGTAGTAGCCCACCAGCGCCTCGGCGTAGGCCGTCCTCGCGTTGAACGCCTGCAACTGGCCGCGTCGCTCGCCCTCATAGGTGTAGCCGCCGTATCCGCCGGCGACCCGCAAACGCACGCCTTCGCTGAAGATGTCGCTGTGCGGGGCCACGGTCACGCCACCGTAGAGCAGCCAGACGTGGCTGCTGGCATCGACGCCCGTCCACACCTCGCGCCATCCTGGTGTGGCAGGCTCGGCTTGCGCTACCAGCGGTGTCGAAAACAGAATTCCGACGGCGATCGTCATCGCCGTCAGCCAGCGCTGCACGCTTTTGAGAGACGCCCCCGCCATGGAAATACGCAGAACTGGATTATACGGACCACGAAATAAACCTGTGGATTAACCAAGAAAGAGGGATGTGCAACCTTGTGTCAATGCAATTCTCATTTGAAGCATGGATAACGATTGCGCGACGTCAGGTGATTCGACCTGTGCATAGAACCATTTTCTGTCATCCTGCCGACCACTTCAGTTGATATAATTTCCTTCGTAAGGGTTGCTTCAAGCCTTCAATGGAGACGGCCTCCAGCCCCGGCTCCCCCGCCGCAATCAGGCCGTCCGCAATAGGGAGGACGTACCATGGTTGCTCATGCGTCGAATTCGCATGCGAACGGCAAATCCCCTGCTCACAGCGCCTTTCAGATGTACTTCGGCGGTCTCGAGGCATTCGGCCAAGCCTACGACCCGTTCCTGAAGGGCCTCGCTCGCACACAGCTTGAGATGCTCGGCTTCTTCAATCGGCGTGCCCAGGCCTACATGCAGATCCCGGCCCGCGCTGCCCAGTGCCGGACGCCACAAGACCTGATGGCGGTCCAGACTCAGTTCTGGCGCAGCGCATATGAGGACTACACCGAGAGCGTCGGGCGCGTGACCAATGCGCTCGCGGCCGCCGGTCTTCCGAACTTCGCGGCGATTTCGGAGGAAGCCCTCCACAACGCCCACGACTATATCGCCTTCCCTGAGACCAAAGATCAGGCGGGCAGCAACCGGGCGCGGGACCGCAAGGCGGCCTAGGTGATCTAACGAGCTAGGAGCTCTCGCCGGCGGCGCCATGGCGCCGCGGAAGGGGAGCGACTTGGTCTTTTTCTAAGCCTCGGCTCGGGTCATTTCAGCTCTGCCAGAGCTTCCTTGAAGCCGCCGAGCGAGATCGGAATGCCGATCCCCGCCTCTTCCGCCTGGAAGATGATGAAGATTGCCGTTTTCCCATTCTTCAACTGCTCGATCAGCGGGTCCTCAACCACAACTTGCGCGTAACAGGCGAACGTGTGGCAGCGCAAAAACGGCGCGTGCCCCACATCCTTGTCGTCAATTTTGAGCCCGAGGCCCGGGGGCAGAAGAATTCCCAGCGGTGCGAATACGCGCAGAACGCGCGTGCCGTTCGAGAATTTTTGGAAGTAGACGGTGAGGCCAATGTTGTCTTTGTCCTCGGCCGTAACGCTCTGCACCAGAGCGCAAACCTCGTTCTTCGCGCCGGGCGGGGGATCCTTGCAGACGAGCTGCCAGTCGCCGTGCTGCGCCTTGACGGTGCCCTCTTGCGCCAAGCCAGGGAGCGTGGTGCCGACAAGAGCGGCAAAAAGCACTGCCAGTTGGAAGCCGCCGCGGCGGGCGAGCGCGCTTAGTGCGCTGCGGCAAACGGGGCCGACAGCCGGGTCGATTTTGTGCACGCGCTGCTCCTGAGGTCTGCGCCGGCGCCGCGTCCGACGCGTGATCGTCGTGTTCCCGGAATCGGGCCAAAGTTTGGACCTGACGTAGGTCAGACTTTTCGCTGATGCGAGCGGATTTTTAAGAAGCGCCGCAACGCGTGGAAATGCCGCATTAAGCTTGACTTGAGGCATGGAAGTCGATTGTGCTCTTTTCCCAATTGGGGACGTGCGTCCTGCGCTCGGCGGCTTCGGCACCGGCGCGGTTGTTGCGGGCGAACTGGATCAAAAACAGCGCCTGTCGTGGGGAGGGTCTCGGCCAACGAGCCGAGCAGCACTTGGGAGCGGATGAATGTTGAGACGACTGCTTTGCTCGGCACCTGCCGCAGCATTTGTGATGCTGTTGCTTGGGGCTTCGGTAGCATGGGCCGCCATGGGCCAGCCGTCGCCGGGCGAGATGGGCTTCCAGGGCGCCGCCTCACCGGTGGCCGAGGAAATCCATAAGTTCTACGACTTCGTCAACATCATCATCGTGGCCATCACCGTCTTCGTGATGCTGCTGCTGCTCTACGTGATGTACCGCTTCAACGAGCGCGCCAACCCGACGCCGTCGAAGGTCACCCACCATACGATCCTCGAGGTTGCGTGGACGGTCGTCCCGATCCTCATCCTCGTCGCCATAGCCATTCCCTCCTTCCGCCTCCTCAATCTCCAGTACAGCTATCCAAAAGCGGACCTCACGCTGAAGGCAACCGGCTACCAGTGGTACTGGGAGCACGCCTATCCCGAGCTCGGCATCGCGTTCGAAACGCGCATGCTCGACGACGCCGGCCTCGAGGAGCTCAAGGCCCAGAGCCTGCCGGCAGTGCGCAATCTCTCCGTCGACAACGAGGTCATCGTTCCGGTCAACAAGGTCGTCACCGTGCTCATCACGGCGGCGCCCGACGGTGTGATTCACGACTGGACCATTCCGGGCTTCGGCTCGAAGGTCGACGCCGTTCCCGGTCGCGTCACGTCCACTTGGTTCAAGCCCACTGTCGAGGGCGTCTTCTACGGACAGTGCTCAGAGCTCTGCGGTAAGGACCACGCGTTCATGCCGATCGCCGTGCGCGTCGTGAAGGAAGAGGTCTACGCCGGCTGGGTCGACGCCATGAAGCAGGCCAACGAGGTCGGCAAGGCGGCGGGCGCGGAGAAGGACAAGGAGAAGCGCAAGGAGCTTCTGAAGCAGAAGAAGGATCTCCTCGAGAAGGCCAAGGGCGTTGTTCGCCAGGCCGCGCTCGAGCAGGCCGGGGTGCGCAAGTTCGCCAAGACCGACGACGCGACGCAGGCCAAGTGATCGGCTCGCACCAGAAAACCGCATGAGGATCCGGGTAAAGCCCGGCAACAACACTCCGATCTGACAGGGCGAACGCACCATGGGAAGCACGGCAAGTACAGCACATGACAGCCACGACCACGCGCCCACCGGCTTGAAACGCTGGCTGTTCTCGACGAACCACAAAGACATCGGCACGATGTACTTGATCTTCGCGATCATCGCCGGCTTGATCGGTGGTGCGTTGTCGGTCGCCATGCGCCTCGAGCTGCAAGAGCCGGGCATGCAGTATTTCGCCGACGGCCACATGTACAACGTGTTCGTCACCGGCCACGGCCTCATCATGGTGTTCTTCATGGTGATGCCGGCCATGATCGGCGGCTACGGCAACTGGTTCGTGCCGCTGATGATCGGCGCGCCGGACATGGCCTTCCCGCGCATGAACAACATCTCGTTCTGGCTGCTGCCGGCCGCGCTGGGACTGCTGCTCATCTCGCTGTTCGTCGAGGGCCCGCCGGGCGGTCTCGGCGTCGGTACCGGCTGGACGGCTTACGCGCCGCTGTCGACCTCGGGCCACCCCGGCCCGGCGATGGACTTCGCGATCCTGTCGCTGCACATCGCCGGCGCCTCGTCGATCCTCGGCGCCATCAACTTCATCACCACCATCTTCAACATGCGCGCGCCGGGCATGACGCTCCACAAGATGCCGCTGTTCGTCTGGTCGGTGCTCGTCACGGCGTTCTTGCTCTTGCTGTCGCTGCCCGTTCTAGCCGGCGCCATCACCATGCTGCTGACCGACCGCAACTTCGGCACGGCATTCTTCAACCCGCAGGGCGGCGGCGACCCGCTGCTCTACCAGCACTTGTTCTGGTTCTTCGGACACCCTGAGGTCTACATTTTGATCCTGCCCGGCTTCGGCATGATCAGCCACATCGTGGCGACCTTCTCGCGCAAGCCGGTGTTCGGCTACCTCGGCATGGCCTACGCCATGGTCGCCATCGGTCTCGTCGGCTTCATCGTGTGGGCGCACCACATGTATGCGGCCGGCATCAGCGTGAACACGCAGGCCTACTTCGTGTTCGCCACGATGGTGATCGCGGTGCCGACGGGCGTGAAGATCTTCTCCTGGATCGCCACCATGTGGGGCGGCTCCATCCAGTTCAAGGTGCCCATGCTGTGGGCGCTGGGCTTCATCTTCCTGTTCACCGTGGGCGGCGTGACGGGCGTCATGCTCTCCAACGCCGGCGTCGACCGCGCGCTGCACGACACCTACTACGTCGTCGCGCACTTCCACTACGTGCTGTCGCTCGGCGCCGTGTTCGCCATCTTCGCGGGCTGGTACTACTGGTTCCCGAAGATGTCGGGCTACGTGTACAACGAGACGCTCGGCAAACTGCACTTCTGGCTGACCTTCATCGGCGCCAACGTGCTGTTCTTCCCGCAGCACTTCCTCGGCCTCTCGGGCATGCCCCGCCGCTACGTCGACTACCCGGATGCGTTCGCCTTCTGGAACAACGTGTCGTCGATCGGCTCCTATCTCACCGCGCTCGGCACCCTCGTGTTCCTGGTCGGCGTGCTGGTGGCGTTCATGAGCCGCCGCGTCGCCGCCGACAATCCGTGGGGCCCGGGTGCCACGACGCTGGAGTGGACGCTGCCGTCGCCGCCGGCCTTCCACTCGTACGAGACGCTGCCGCGCATCACTGGCGCCGGTCACCACTGAGGGCCTCGGCAATGTGAGAATTTCAACGGGCGGGGCTAAACGTTCCGCCCGTTGGATTGAAGAGGGGAGAATTCCGGGCCTCGGCCGCCGTCCACCGGACGGCGGCGAATAGGACCGGCAAAGCCAAGCAGGACCTCCAGGAAGGGAGGCCGATGCGCGGCCAAAGGGTCGAGTGAGATGCAAGGGACGCCGCCAAATATCGACGTCGGTCAGCTGGGGCCCGTATCAGGTTCGAGCGTCGGCGATTTCGTCGAACTCTTGAAGCCGCGGGTGATGTCGCTCGTCGTGTTCACGGCGCTGACCGGCATGGTCGCTGCCCCGGGCTCCGTCCACCCCGTTATCGCCATCATCGCGCTTCTGTGCATCGCCATCGGTGCTGGCGCCGCGGGTGCACTCAACATGTGGTACGACGCCGACATCGACGCGCACATGGCGCGCACGGCCGCGCGTCCCATTCCGCGCGGACGCCTGACGCCGGACGAAGCACTGAGCTTCGGCTCGGTCCTGTCGGTCTTCTCGGTGCTGACGCTCGGCGTTCTCGTCAACTGGACGGCTGGTGCGCTGCTCGCCATCACCATCGCCTTCTACCTCTTCATCTACACGATGTGGCTGAAGCGGCTGACGCCCCAGAACATCGTCATCGGCGGTGCGGCAGGCTCGTTCCCGCCCATGATCGGCTGGGCGGCTGTGACCGGCAGCGTCAGCATCGAAAGCGTGCTGATGTTCCTCATCATCTTCATGTGGACGCCGCCCCATTTCTGGGCGCTGGCCCTCTACCGCTGCCGCGACTACGAGCGCGTCGGGGTGCCGATGCTGCCCGTGGTCGCCGGCCCGACCGAGACGCGCCGGCAGATCTGGCTCTATTCGCTGCTCCTTGTGCCGCTCGCCGTTGTTCCCTCGGCGATCGGCTTGACCGGGGTCGTCTACACGGTGAGCTCCATCGTGCTCGGCGCGATGTTCCTCTATCTTGCCTGGCGGGTGCGCACGATCACCGAGGGCCGCGAGGCCGATGCCGCCGCCAAGCAGCTTTTCGGGTTCTCGATCCTCTATCTCTTCCTGCTCTTCGCGGTGATGCTCGGCGAGCATGCCGTGTGGCGGTTGATGGCGTGAGGAACGTGCGGTGGCATTGGCGATGAGCGGGATGGACCAGGACGAGAAGGAGCGGCAGCGTCGGCAGCGCATGCGTTCGCTCGCCATCGCGCTGGCGCTCGCCGCGCTGGTTGCCCTGTTCTACGCGGCGACCATCGTCCGCCTCGGCGGCAACGTGTTCAATCGGCCGGTGTGAGGACCGCGAACCAGATGACAGCGACCCACGATCGGAACGACATGAAGGGCCCCACGCCGCAGCGCCACGGTCGCGTCGCCGCGATTTGCGGGCTTCTCGTTCTGTCGATGGGCGGTCTGTCGTTCGCCGCGGTGCCGCTCTACCGCCTCTACTGCCAGGTCACCGGCTATCAGGGCACCACGCAGCGCGCCGAGAAGGGGTCCGACGTCGTCCTCGACCGCGTGGTCAAGGTGCACTTCGACGCCAACGTCGCGGCCGAGCTGCCGTGGAAGTTCGAGCCCGTGCAGCCCTCGCTCGACGTCAAGATCGGCGAGAACACGCTGGCTTTCTATAGGGCGACAAACATTTCCGACAAGCCGACCACCGGCACCGCCATCTTCAACGTGACGCCGGACGCGGTCGGAACGCACTTCCAGAAAGTGCAGTGCTTCTGCTTCACCGAGCAGCGGCTCGAGCCGGGCCAATCGATGGAGATGGCGGTGTCCTTCTTCGTCGATCCGGCACTCGCCACCGACGAAGAGACGAAGCAGCTCTCCGAGCTGACGTTGTCCTATTCGTTCTATCCGGTGAGGACGCCCACGAAGGTTGGAGGCCAAGCCGCGGTCTCGAACGCGGAAGGCAAAGGCGGATGAGAAACTAGATAACCGCTGCCACGCTAAGGGACCGGTCCCGAGGCGCGGCGGCAAGGCTCTCACCCAAAGTGGCAGGGAGCCTAAAAACTGGGGATCGGGAGCACCAACGGGGACCACGGGAGACACACGACAATGGCCGCTTCGCACGCCAAGCACCACGACTACCACCTTGTAAATCCGAGCCCCTGGCCGGTGACCGCTTCGATCTCCGCGTTCATCATGATGGTCGGCGCGGTCATTTGGATGCGCTCGCAGGCGGAAGGCGCCGGCGTATTCGGCATCACCGGCCCGTGGGTGTTTGCGGTCGGCGTCCTCGGCGTCGTCACCAGCGCGTTCCTCTGGTGGCGCGACGTGATCGCCGAGGGCCAGCATGGCGACCACACGCCGGTCGTCCAGCTCCACTTCCGCTACGGCATGATCCTGTTCATCGCCTCTGAGGTGATGTTCTTCGTCGCCTGGTTCTGGGCTTACTTCGATGTCGCGCTGTTCCCCAAGAGCATCCACGATCTCTTGAACTCCACCGACGTCGTCGGACAGGTGTCGCGCGACCAACTGCTTGGCGGCCAGTGGCCTCCGATTCCGGCCGAAGGTACGGGCTTGACGGTCCCGGCTACCGGCGCGCCGACCCCGGGCATCTTCCAGCACACGTTCGACCCGTGGGGCATCCCGCTGCTCAACACGATCATCCTGTTGACCTCGGGCGTGACGGTGACGTGGGCCCACCATGCATTGCTGAAGAACGACCGCCGCGGCCTCGTGATCGGCCTGCTGCTCACCGTCATCCTGGGCGGCATCTTCACGTTCTTCCAGGGCTATGAGTACATGCACGCCGCCTTCAGCTACGCCGGCCACATCTACGGCTCGACGTTCTTCATGGCGACGGGCTTCCACGGCGTGCACGTGATCATCGGCACGATCTTCCTGCTCATCTGCCTTATCCGGGCGCTGCGCGGCGCCTTCACCCCGAAGCACCATTTCGGCTTCGAGGCGGCGGCCTGGTACTGGCACTTCGTCGACGTGGTCTGGCTGTTCCTGTTCGCCGCCATCTACGTGTGGGGCGCGGGCCCGCACCCGGGCGGCGCCGGCGGCCACTAACTACTGGCTGGACTTGGCGAAGGGTCGCAACGGCCCTTCGTCGCACCGAACTCTACGCGGGGCGGCCAGTGTGCCGCCCCGTGCTATTCTGGCCCCTCGATGCCCGCCGTCATTCCGATGCGGGCCAAGCATTGGCAGGGAGCGCACGCGTGCCGGAGTCAGCGTCCGTCTCGCCCATCTACGCCGCCGTCATGGCGCGCTGCCCGCGCTGTGGACGCGGCCCGTTGTTCAAGAATGTGCTGGAGATGCGCGACAGCTGCGATCGATGCGGCCTCGACTACCGTTTCATCGACACCGGTGACGGGCCTGCGGTGTTCGCCATCTTCATTCTCGGGTTCCTCATCTGCGGCGCGGCGCTCTACGTCGAATTCACCTTCGAGCCGCCGGTCTGGGTGCACCTCGTGCTGTGGGGATTGGGAACGCCGCTGATCGCGCTCGGCCTCCTGCGGTTCCTCAAGGCGCTGCTCATCGCCCTGCAGTACCGCAACAAGGCCGAGGAGGGGCGCATCGCCCGTGATTGACCTTCGCCCCAAGCACCTCTGATGCTGCGCACCATCCTTGAGAAGCGTTTGTTGTGGCCGGCCCTGGCGGCGCTCGCCGGGCTTGCGCTGCTGATCTGGCTCGGCACCTGGCAGATGCAGCGTCTGGCCTGGAAGCAGGGTCTGATCGGCGCCATCAACGAGCGCGTCCACGCCAAGCCCGTCACTATGGCGGCGATCGAGGATCGGGCTTCGCTCGGCGGCGACGTCGAGTACGCCCGCGTCGCTGTCGAGGGCCAGTTCCTCAACGATCACGAAATCCACCTCTACGCGCTCGACAGCACGCACGGACCGGGCTTCCACGTCATCACGCCGCTGCGGCTGGCCGACGGCAGCATCCTCCTCGTCAATCGCGGCTACGTGCCGAACGATCTGAAGGATCCGGCGAAGCGCGCCGCAGGGCAGCTGACCGGCGACGTGAAGGTGGTGGGTCTGCTGCGGCACCCCGAGCCGCAGGCCATGTTTGAGCCGAACAATGACCCCGGGCGGAACATCTGGTATTGGCGCGACATCGACGCGATGGCCGACGCCGCAGGCGGCGAGCCGGCCCGCGTCCACCGCTACATCCTCGACGCCGAAGCCGATCCGGCGCCGCCCGGCGGCTGGCCCAAGGGTGGCACGACGCGGCTCGAGCTGCCCAACCGTCATCTGGAGTACGCGCTGACCTGGTACGGCTTGGCCGCCGCACTTGTCGCAGTGTTTGCGGTGTTCGCGGTCGGCCGCTGGCGTCAGCCGGCGGCCAATTAGCCATCGGCGCGCCAATGTGTTGGGGTTAACCGCGTCTAGGCTGTGCGGAGCCCGGAATCGCGGCCCCCGCTTGCTTGTAGGCCCTGTTCACCGGCTTTAGGGTGCCCGGGGCATCCTTCCCAAGGAGAACAACCCGCGTTGAACTACATCTCGACCCGAGGTGAGGCGCCCCCATTGGGCTTCGAAGACGTCGTGCTGGCGGGGCTGGCTCGCGACGGTGGCCTCTATGTACCGCAAGCCTGGCCGACGCTTTCCCCGGAGACGATCGCCTCGTTCGCCGGCATGCCGTTCGCCGACGTGGCGGTCGAGGTGATCTACCCGTTCACCGGCGGCTCCATCCCGCGCGATGAACTCCGCAGCATGGCGGCGGAAGCTTACGCGGGCTTCGATGATCCCGCCGTGACGCCGCTCGTTCAGATCGGCCCGAACCGCTACATTCTCGAGCTGTTCCACGGGCCGACGCTCGCCTTTAAAGACGTGGCGATGCAGTTCCTCGGACGGTTGATGGACCGCGTGCTGGCCGCCCGCGGGCAACGAGCGACGATTGTCGGTGCGACCTCCGGCGACACGGGCGGGGCGGCGATCGAGGCGTTCCGCGGCTCGCCGCGCGTCGACGTGGCGATCCTCTTCCCCGAGGGCCGCGTCTCCGACGTGCAGCGGCGCATGATGACCACGCCGACGGAGGACAACGTCCACGCCATTTCCGTGCGCGGCACGTTCGACGATTGCCAGGCGCTCGTGAAGGCGATGTTCAACGATCACGGCTTCCGCGATCGCGTATCGCTCGCCGGAGTGAATTCCATCAACTGGGCGCGCATCGCCGCGCAGGTTACCTACTACTTTGTCGCCGGCGCTGCGCTCGGGGCACCGCGGCGCGCGATCTCGTTCGTCGTGCCGACGGGCAATTTCGGCGACATCTTCGCCGGCTATGTGGCCAAGCGCATGGGGCTGCCCATCGACAAGCTGGTCATCGCGTCGAACGTCAACGACATCCTGCCGCGCACGCTGCACGACGGCGCCTATGAGATGCGCGAAGTGGTCGCGACGTCCTCGCCGTCGATGGACATCCAGATCTCCTCGAACTTCGAGCGCTATCTTTTCGAGGCATCGGGGCGCGACGCGCCGCTCATCCGGGCCAAGATGCGTGCGCTCAAGGAAACGAACAGTTTCGACCTCGGGTCGCTCGGCGAGGCGATGCGCAACGATTTCGCCGCTGCGGCAGCAAGCGAGGCGGATGTGGTCGAGGCAATCCTGCGCACCAGGGCGCAGTCGGGCTACCTCGCGGACCCGCATACGGCTTGCGCCATCGTTGCAGCCGACCGCACCCTCGACGACAACGGTACGCCGCAGGTCATTCTCTCGACGGCTCACCCAGCCAAGTTCCCCGACGCGATGCAAGCCATCACTGGCGAACGCCCCGCCCTACCCGCGCGGCTTGATGGCCTGCTCTCTGCGAAAGAGCGCATCACCACGATCGACAACGACATCGGCGCGGCCGAAGGGATCGTCGAGAAACTCACGCGCGCGGTCCTGGAGCAGCGTGGATGACCGTCGAGCTGACGACGCTGGCCAATGGCTTGCGGGTCGTGACCGACACGATGCCTCACCTCGAGACCGTGTCGCTCGGCTTGTGGGTGGGTACCGGCGCGCGCCACGAAACCGACCGCGAGCACGGCATTTCGCATTTCCTCGAGCACATGGCGTTCAAAGGCACGCGACGGCGCAGCGCCCAGCAGATCGCCGAGGAGATCGAGGCAGTGGGCGGCGAGCTCAATGCCGCCACCAGCATGGAGACGACGGCCTACTTCGCGCGCGTGTTGAGAGGCGACGACGAAGTGGCGCTAACCCTTATCGCCGACATCCTCCAGGAATCCGCCTTCGGGCGGCCCGAGCTCGAAGGCGAGCGGCAGGTGATCCTGCAGGAGATCGCCGCCACCCGCGATAGCCCGGACGATATCGGCTACGACTTGCTGCACGACGCGGCGTTTCCCGAGCAGCCGGTCGGGCGCCCGATCCTCGGAACGCCTGCGAGTGTGGGTAGCTTTACCGCGGGGGATTTGAAGCGGTTCCTCGGGCGTCGCTATGGCCCTGGAAACATGGTGATTTCTGCCGCCGGCGCCGTCCGCCACGGAAACATCGTCCGCCACGCTGAAGCCCTATTCGGAGGGCTCACTGACGAGCGGCGAACAACGGGGGAACGCCCGGCAAAGTATGTCGGCGGCGTGCGAGTTTCGGAGAAGCCTTTCGAGCAAAGCCATCTCTTGATCGGCTTTCCCAGTCCCTCCTATCGGGACGATGCATTTTTTGCCGCCCAGGTGTTCTCGGGGCTGTTCGGCGGGGGCATGTCGTCGCGGCTGTTTCAGGAGGTGCGTGAGAAGCGCGGCCTCTGTTACGCGATCTACTCGACCGCGTGGGGTTTGCGGGACGCGGGGCTTTTCGGAATTCATGCGGCAACGGGAACGGCATTGATGGGCGAGCTCATCGACGTGATCGGCGTAGAGCTGGGACGTGCAGCCGATAAGGCACCCGGCGCGTCGGAGCTGGCGCGCTCCAAGTCGCAGCTCAAGGCAGGCTTGCTGATGAGCTTAGAAAGCTCGGCGGCGCGCGCTGAGCAGATGGCGCGTCACGTTCTGACGCACAATCGCGTGCTCGCCAACACCGAGCTGATGGACAAGGTCGATGCGGTGACCGTCGACGACGTTCGCGCGTTTGCTGCCGCACTTGTGCGCAGCGAACCGTGCGTGACGGTCGTCGGCAGCGGCCGCCGGTCGCGCAAGTTCGCCGAGCGCGCCGCGGGCGCGGTTCACGGCTAGCGCGTCGGGGGAAACAGAACGCATGGCATTCCTGCGATCCTCATACGCTCCGGATACCGCCATCACCGTGCGCGGTCAGGGAGTATGGCTGCGCGCTCCTGCGATGGGAGACTATGCTCCCTGGGCCGAGCTGCGCGCCATGAGCCGCGATCACCTGACCCCCTGGGAGCCGGTGTGGCAGCGTGATGAGCTGTCGCGCAGCGCGTTTCGTCGCCGCGTGCGGCACTATCAGCGGGAAGCTCGCGAGGACCTGGGCTACGCCTTCCTGATTTTTTCCGATGCCGACGATCAACTGCTCGGCGGGCTGACGATATCCAACGTTCGCCGCGGCGTCACGCAGGCCGCCGTGTTCGGGTACTGGATCGGCAAGCCGTTCACCGGTCTGGGCTACATGACGGAAGCGGTGCGCGCTGCGGTTGGATACGGTTTCGAGACGCTGCATCTGCACCGCCTGGAAGCGGCGACCATGCCCAACAATGTCGCCTCCATCCGCGTGCTCGAGCGCAACGGATTTCGACGCGAAGGCTATGCCCGGAGGCTGTTGAAGATCAACGGCGTCTGGGAGGACCATGTCCTGCACGCGCTCCTCAGCGAAGAGATTGCGCAGGAGCGTCCGGCATGAGGGCCTTGCGCCTGACAGCGGCGGGTGCGCACGGCGTAGCTAGCCGGGGGCTGCTTTGTCTGGCCCTCGCCATTCTCGCCATTCTGGCGGTGCTCCCCGAGCCGGCCTTCGCCTTAAAGCCGATCGTCATCGAGCCCGATCAAGACCGCGTCGAGGTCACCACGCTCGGCGAGTTCTACGATGCGCGCGGCGACAGCTTGCAGGTGGAGACGGCGCCGGCCGCCGATGGCATGTCCGGCCGCATCTCCGTCACCGCCAAGACGCCGGGAACCAGCCCGAACTGGATCGTCTTCGCGCTCACCAATCCGACCGACAAGCCCGTCGAGCGCTGGCTCACCGCCGCCCGCTACAACGTGGTGGGCTCTGGCGCCGTGTGGCCCGATCTCGATGCGCAGCGGATCGAGGCGGTCACGCCGTCGATGGGCTACATCCCCGAGCGCATCAAGAGCGACCGGGCCGACATCTTCCGCATCACCATCGAGCCCGGCCAGACCGTCACTTACGTGGCCGAGCTTTCGTCTGATCGGTTCGCGCGGCTCTACCTTTGGAAGCCGCTGGAGTACGAGCTCTACTCGCGCGACCGCCAGCTGATGAACGGCATCATGCTGGGACTGACCGGTCTCTTGGCGATCTTCCTCACGGCGATCTTCGCCGCCAACCACAAGGCGATCTTCCCGAGCGCGGCGCTCGTTTCCTGGTGCGTGCTCGCCTACCTGTGCGTCGATTTCGGCTTCTTTCACAAGCTCTTCCAGCTCAAACCGGAAGACAATGCCGTCTACCGAGCGGCAAGCGAATCGGCGGTCGCGGCCAGTCTCGTCATCTTCATATCCGTGTTCTTGCGCATCGCGTTCTGGCACGGCCTCATACGCATGCTGTTCACCGTGTGGATCATCGCCCAGCTGACGCTGGTCGCGGTGGCGGTGATCGATCCGCGTCTGGCGTCGACGTTCGCGCGCATGTCGTTCCTCGTCATCGGCACGGTGGGCGGCGCCTTCGCGCTCTTCCTCGCGCTGCGCGGCCAGGATCGCGCCCTATCGCTGATCCCGACGTGGATCCTATTCCTCATCTGGGTCTTCGGCGCGGCGATGGTGCTGACCGGGCGGCTCGCGGGCGACGCCGCCGTGCAGGGCCTCGTCGCCGGCTTGGTGCTGATCCTCATCCTCATCGGCTTCACCGTCACCCAGTTCGCGTTCCGCTCCCTGGAGCCGTTGTTCGGCGCAGCACCGAGCGAGTTGCAACTGCGCGCGCTTGCCGTCGACGGTGCCGGATCGTGCGTGTGGGAGTGGAGTGCACGCCGCGACGAGATCAAAGTCGGGCCGGCGATCGAAGCGTCGCTGGGACTCAATCCCGGTGAGCTGTGCACCAAGGTCGACGACTTCATCAAGCACCTGCATCAGGCGGACCGCGAACGGTTCCGGATGATCCTCTGGTCGATCCAGGAACGCACCTGGGCGCGCATTCGCACTGACTTCCGCATGCGCCATACCGACAACAGCTACCGCTGGTTCGAGCTCGAGGCGGCGAGCGTGCCCAATGCCGATGCCCGGGCCATGCGCTGCGTCGGCCTGGTGCGCGACGTGACCGACGCCAAGCGAGCCCACGAGCGGCTCCTGCACGACGCCGTGCACGACAGCCTCACCGGGCTGCCCAATCGCGAGCTGTTGCTCGACCGGCTCGGGGTCGCCACCAGCCGCGCGAAGACCGAGAACGGCGTTCGTCCGAGCGTCATCTTCATCGACATCGACAAATTCAAGAGCGTGAACGTGTCGTTCGGCCTCGTGGTCGGCGACAGCCTGCTGCTGACCGTCGCGCGCCGCCTGCAGAGCCATCTCGGGCAGAACGACACCCTCGCCCGCGTCGGCGGTGACCAGTTCGGCATCCTGCTCGTCTCCGAGCAGAGCCCGCAGGATCTCGCTGGCCTCGCCGAGCGCGTCCGGCGTTCGCTGCGCGCGCCGATCAAGATCGCCGGGCAGGAGATCGTGCTCACCGGCTCGATCGGCATCGCCGTGTTCGACGGGCAGACGCCGAGCCATCTCGACCTCTACAAGGAGGCCGAGATCGCCATGTACCGCGCCAAGCGCGGCGGCGCCGACCGCATCGAGATTTTCCGCGCCGAGATGCGCTCCGACCGCGACGACCGCGTGGCGCTGGAGAGCGACCTGCGCAAGGCGCTCGCCAAGAACCAGATCAAGGTCCTCTACCAGCCGATCATCTACCTGGCGACTGAGGAACTCGCCGGCTTCGAGGCGCTGGTACGCTGGGAGCATCCCAAGCGCGGACTGATGAGCCCCGCAGACTTCATTCCCATCGCCGAGCAGTCGGATTTGATCGTGCGGCTCGGCTCGCACGTCCTGCTGCGCGCCGCGCACGAGGCCGCCCGCTGGCAGCGCGAGCTGCCGCGCGAGGAGCGCCCGCTTTTCGTGTCCGTCAACATCTCCTCCAGGCAAATCTTCCGTCAGAACCTGATCCAGGAAATCCGGCACATCCTTGGCCGCAACATCGTGCCGAAGGGGTCGTTACGCCTGGAGATCACCGAAAGCCTGGTGATGGAGAACCCCGAGCAGGCGACCGAGATCCTCGAGTGGCTGCGCGGTGCCGGCGCCGAGCTGGCGCTCGACGACTTCGGAACCGGCTATTCATCGCTCGCCTATCTGCAGCGCTTCCCCTTCGACACCATCAAGATCGATCGCGCGCTCGTGCAGGCCAGCGGCGAAAGCGGCGGCGCCGGGTCGGCCATCGTGCGCTCGATCGTGGCGCTCGGCCACGAGCTTGGAAAGAGCGTCGTCGCCGAAGGCGTGGAGACGCCAGAGGACGTCGCGTTCCTGCGCTCGATCAACTGCGGGTATGCCCAGGGTTTCTACTACGGCGAGCCGATGTCGGATCGCGACGTGCTGCAGCTCTTGAAGATGGTGCGCACGGCCGAGCACAAGCTGCGTCCGCGCGGGCTGTTCCGTGCCAAGACGAAGGGCAAGGACAAGGAGCGCAGGAAGAAGGTTGCGGCCAACGGCGTGGCCGCCGAGGCAAACGGCACCAACGGCGCCGCACCGCCCCAGGCGCGTCCGCCAGCCGGTTTGCCGAACCGCACGCTGAGGCCGCGTCCGCGCCCCGCCGGGCCGCCGCATCCCGACGGCTCGCACCCGCCGCCCCCGCTCCCGTCGGTCCATCACGACATGGGCTCCCCGGTGCATTTCAATGGACCGCCGCAGTTGCCTTCCGAATTCGGTCCGCCGGACTTCGCGCCGCCGCACGGCGAAGTGCATGCATCCATGCCGCCGCAGATCCACGACGCCGGGCCGCCGGGTTTCGATGTGCCGCATCTATCCAACAGCAACGGCTTCGATCCTGGCATGCCGTCCCACGGGTTTGAAGCCGCGCCTCCGCCCCCGCCGCATATGTCAGAGCAGTTCAGTCCGCCGCCGCTGCTTGAGCACTATGCAGAGCCACCGGCCCAGCCGGGGTTTGCCGCTCCGCCGATGCCGCCCATGCCCATGGAGAACGGCGGGCCGTCGCCCTTCGACCTGTTCACCGAGCCGCAGGCGCCGCACTCGCACGAGCTCCCCGAGGACACCAATCCGCTCTTCGCGGCGATGGCGCAGGAACTCCAGTTACCGATTCCGCCACAGCACGCTGTGCAACAGGCGCCGTCGATGCCTGCTCCGGCACCGCGTCCGCATCACGCCGCGGGCAACGGGGCGGCCAACGGGACTGCCAAGCCGGTGGCACGCAAACAGGTTCCAGATTTCTCGGGCCTGCCGCCGCAGATGGCCGCGAGCCTCGCCAAGCTGGCGGGCGTGCCCTGGCCTCCGAACGGTGACGGTGACGACGAGCGGGAGTTGGCCGATCACGATGCCGGGCCGGCCCCCGGCGTTCCGCATCGCGAAGGCTAGCAGCAAGGAGCCGCCGGCGCGGCCATCATGCGTGGCCGGCGTCGCTCACCAGATGCGAGGGGTCGATGCCGAGCTTGGCGAGTGCCTTCGCGTACTTCGCCTCGAGGTTCTTGTCGAAGATCAGGTCCGGATCGGCCGGACAGTTGAGCCAGCCGTTTGCCTGGATCTCGCTTTCGAGCTGGCCCGGCGACCAGCCGGCATAGCCAAGCGCGAGGATGGCGCGGTCGGGCCCGTTGCCAGCCGCTATCGCCTTGAGAATGTCGATCGTTGCCGTCAGGCAAACGCCGTCCTCGATCGGCAGCGTCGAATCCTCGGCCTGGTAGTCGGAGCTGTGCAGCACGAAGCCGCGCCCGGTCTCCACCGGACCGCCGACGTGGATCGACAAATTGCCGACCTCCTCCCCTATTCCGGCCTCGCCGTTCGTGCCGAGGATGCCGAGACGCTCGAGCAGATCCGGAAACGAGATGTGGGAGGCACGCTGATTGATGATGAGCCCCATCGCGCCGTCCTCGGAGTGGGCGCACATGTAGATGACGGAGCGCGCAAAGCGCGGGTCGGACATCACCGGCATGGCAATGAGAAGCTGGCCATCGAGATAGCCATCGGCGGAGGCACGGCGCGGGCCCGGACGAGCGATTTTCATCCGCCAAGACTAACGTGGCAGCGGTCGTGGTGGGAAGCCGTCAAATGGATGGAAATTTCCGCGGCTTGATGCTTGCAAATGGGGTGTCGGCAATCATTTGTTCAGGCAACGCCCGTTTGCAGGGCGGTGCCGGGGCGCTACAACGCAGTGTCGGCTTCGCCGGCGCCATTGAGGAACTGCCAATGCGTAGAATTGCGGCATCGCTCGCGAGCTTTGTCTGGGCGCTTGTGGTCGTGTGTGCGTCGGCACATGCGACCGGTCTCGAATCCCAGTGGGTAGATGGCCACAACTCACGCGCGCGGCTGATCAGCGGCGGCGGCATCGCCGGGGTGGAGCTCGAGCTGCCCGAGGGCTGGAAGACATACTGGCGCTATCCGGGCGAGGCGGGCGGTGTGGCGCCGGCGTTCGACTGGTCACAATCGACCAATCTGGAAAGTGCCCAGGTCCTCTACCCGGCGCCGAAGCGTTTCACGGACGCCTCTGGCGAGACGATCGGCTACAAGGGCAACGTCACGTTTCCGGTTCGCCTCAAACCCAAGGATGCTTCGAAGCCGATCGATCTTCGCGTCGCCTTCGACTATGGCGTCTGCAAGGACATCTGCATCCCCGCGCAGGCCGAGCTTGCACTGATGATTCCACCAGATGCCGACGCCTCGGAAGAGCTGATGAATGCGATGGCGCGCGTGCCCGCACCTCCGGATGCCCGGCGCGAAACCGACCCGCTGGTGACGGGCGTGGCGACGGAGCTCACCGGTGACAAGCCGCGTATCGTATTGCGCGCGGAAGTTCCGGCGGGCGGCGATCATGTCGACGCCTTCGTCGATGCGCCGGACGGGCTCTATGTACCTCTACCGAAGAAGACCGCCGACGACGGCAAAGGCGCCGTGACGTTCGAGGTTGACCTCTCAAAGGATGTCGACATCGCAGCGCTCAAGGGTAAGAAGCTTTCGGCGACGGTCGTGTCCGACAAGGGCCAGTCAGAGGTGCCGTTTACGCTGCAATGAACGGTCGCTCCGCCGCTTCGTTCTGCAATGACGATCAAGCTTTTGGGAAAAGAAAAAATGACGATCAAGGTGGGAGACCGTTTGCCGGACAGCGGGTTCACGGTGATGGGCGCCGGCGGCCCCGAAAAGATGACGAGCAACGATATCTTCGCCGGCAAGAAAGTGGCGCTGTTCGCCGTTCCCGGCGCCTACACGCCGACGTGCACCGAGCAACACATGCCGGGCTTCGTGTCGCGCTTTGACGAGCTCAAGGGCAAGGGCATCGACACTGTCGCCTGCACCGCCGTCAACGACATATTCGTGCTGACGCAGTTCGCCAAAGATACGGGGGCTGCAGGAAAGATTTTGATGCTGGCCGACGGCAACGGCGACTTCGCCCAGGCGATCGGTCTCGACATCGATCTTTCGGCCTTTGGTCTCGGCCTCCGTTCGAAACGGTACGCCATGTTGGTCGAGGATGGTGTCGTCAATGTCCTCAATGTCGAGGATTCGCCGCCGCAGCACGACAAGTCGAGCGCCGACACTCTCTGCTCGATGATCGACCGGTCGCTCTGAGCGGCGGCGAACAAGCCTATATCTATTAGGACTGTGCGCGGCTCTTGCCGGGCTTGAAATCAGCCATGGCCAGCCGCGCCAGCTCGTCGGCGCGCTCGTTCTCCGGATGGCCGGCATGTCCCTTGACCCATCGCCAGTCGATGTCGTGCGTGCGCCGCGCCTCGTCGAGCCGTTGCCAGAGCTCGACGTTTTTCACGGGCTTCTTGTCGGCGGTCTTCCAGCCGTTCTTCTTCCAGCCGTGGATCCAGCTGGTGATACCGTTCTTCACGTAGACGCTGTCGGTGTGCAGCTCGACGCGGCTCGGGCGTTTCAACGCCTCGAGCGCCGAGATCGCCGCCATCAGCTCCATGCGGTTGTTCGTCGTCAGTGCCTCGCCACCGGAGATTTCCTTGCACGTGTCGCCATAGGTGAGGATCGCGCCCCAGCCGCCCGGCCCAGGATTCCCCGAACAGGCGCCGTCCGTGTAGATGACGACGGGTGCTTGATCGCTCATTTCGCCATCCCGTTCAGGCCGTACTCGGCAATCGAGCGCACCCCCTGGTGAAAGCGCAGGCGGCGCACGTACTCCATCGGGTTCTTCGGGCTGACGAGTGCGTCCTTGGGCGTGTTCAGCCAATCGTAGGCACGCGTCAGCAGAAAGCGCATGGCCGCGCCGCGCGCCAGAAGGGGCATCGCCTCGCGCTCGCGCGCCGACAACGGCCGAACGTCCTCGTAGCCGCGCAGGAAAGCTTGCCCCTTGGTGATGTTGAACGACATGTCCTTCTCGAAGCACCAGGCGTTGAGGCTCACGGCGATGTCGTAGGCGAGCGCGTCGTTGCAGGCGAAGTAGAAATCGATGAGACCGCTCAGGCGATCGCCGATGAAGAAGACGTTGTCGGGGAACAGGTCGGCGTGGATGACGCCGTCGGGCAGGCCTTGCGGCCAATTTTCTTGGAGGAAGGCCAGCTCCTCCTCGATGAGCCGTGCCAGATCGGGCGCGATCTCGCCCGCCCGGTCCGCGAAGCGCTCATAGAGCGGACGCCAGCCGGCGAGGCCCAAGGCGTTGGACCGGCGCAGCCCGAAGCCCTCGCCGCCAAGATGCAGCTCGGCGAGCGCACGGCCGACGGCGGCGCAGTGGGCGGCCGTCGGCCTGCGCACCCAGAAGCCTTCCAGGAAAGTGACG
Source organism: Hyphomicrobium album (assembly GCF_009708035.1). Classification (NCBI taxonomy): domain Bacteria; kingdom Pseudomonadati; phylum Pseudomonadota; class Alphaproteobacteria; order Hyphomicrobiales; family Hyphomicrobiaceae; genus Hyphomicrobium; species Hyphomicrobium album. The sequence goes on along the minus strand of NZ_WMBQ01000001.1, from coordinate 1,865,802 downwards.
AGCGCTGCCGGGCGGCCGGAGATACGGCTCAGGTTCTTGCCGTGCGCGTCGCGCACCGGCGTCGGGCAGGTCACACCGTGCTCGGCGAGATGCTCCATGAGCCCGAGATAGAAGGGCAGGTCGGCCGCTTCGACGCGCCTCTCGTAGAGCGTCAGGATGAACGGGCCCTTCGACGTGTGCACGATGTAGTTCGTGTTCTCCACGCCCTCGGCGATACCCTTGAACGACAACAGGTCGCCCAGGTCATAGCTGGCGATGAAGCTCGCCAGCTCCTCGTCGCCGACCTCAGTGTAAACAGCCATTTATGGGGGTCTTTCAGGCGGCGGAGTTGGGCCGTAGTTCGCGCGGGACGTTGAAGGCGATGCGCTCGAGCGCCGTTGTAACCGTTTCGAGCTTCACGTCGAAGCGGTCGCGGAACGCGTCGATCACCTCCTCGACGAGTGTCTCGGGTGCCGAGGCGCCCGCCGTGACACCGACGCTGCCTAGCCCTTCGATGTCCCTCCACGGGATGTCCCGGGCTCCCTCGATGAGGCGAGCCGTGGGGCAGCCGGCCCGTTCTGCCACCTCGACGAGGCGCAGTGAGTTGGAGCTTTGGGGGCTGCCGACCACAAGCAGGCAGCCGATCTTCGGGGCGATGGCTTTGACGGCCGCCTGACGGTTCGTCGTGGCGTAGCAGATGTCTTCCTTGTGGGGACCGACAATGCTCGGAAAGCGCCGGCGCAGGACCCCGACGATCGCGGCCGTGTCGTCGACCGAGAGTGTGGTCTGGGTGACGAAGGCGAGCTTTTCGGCGTCGCGCGGCACGAATCGTTCGGCATCGGCTGCCGTTTCGATCAGGGTCACGGCCCCGTCCGGCAGCTGCCCCATGGTGCCTACCACCTCCGGGTGCCCGGCGTGGCCGATGAGCAGGATTTGCAGGCCTTCCTCGTAGTGCCGGGCGGCCTCGATGTGCACCTTGAACACCAGCGGGCAGGTGGCATCGAGGACGAACATGTTGCGGGCCTTGGCCGCGGACGGCACCGACTTGGCGACCCCGTGTGCCGAAAAGATCACGGGTTGGTCGGTCTCTGGTATGTCGTCCAACTCTTCCACAAAAACGGCACCTTTAGCCCTCAGGGAATCAACGACAAATCGGTTGTGAACGATCTCATGGCGCACATAGACGGGAGCGCCATATTTGGCCAAAGCCAATTCGACGATTTGAATGGCTCGGTCCACGCCGGCGCAGAATCCGCGCGGGGCCGCAAGGTAAACGGTCAAGGGTGGCCGGGAATGGGGCGCTGGCGGTGAAGATGCTGCGGACATCGCTTTCTCGGTCTACCCGGGGGCATCGTCGTGCAATGCGCTTGGTCGGGGTTGGTTTGGGGTGCTAGGCTTGGTCACGAACAATACAGGAAGCCTCCGCTGCTGGCCTAGGGGTTTAGGGGCCTTCGGCACACAAGGGGCCATCGAGGGGTCAGACCGGGGCGCAATGGGGCAGGCCGCAACCAGTGCTGCGCGCGTGGGCGCGTTTGTCTGCGTCTGCGGCGTATTAACTCTACTCACCTCCGGCTGCGGCATTTCTTCCATCACCTCCGGCCTGGGCAGCAGCGTTTTCGGCAGCTCATCCTCACAGTCGAGCCCCTCGCCCGGCGTAAGCGAGGAGCAATTGCTTTCGGCGGCGAAAACGGACGTCGGCTCTGTCGGCACGCCGGTGGGCGAGGTCGCCCATGGCTGTCCGCGGCTGAGCATATCGCCGCACGGCGGCCACCTGACGATCTATGAGGACGGGCGCGCCGGCGACGGCCTCGCCATTATGCACCGCGGTGAAATCACCAAGACCGCGCGCGAATGTCAGATCGAGCCCGGTCGCGTGACGGTGCGCTATGGCTTCTCCGGCCGCGTGCTACTCGGGCCGCGCGGGCATGCGGGCAACGTCAAGCTACCGATCAACGTGACCGTGACGGATGCCAAGCGCGCCAAGGTGACGAGCGACGTCGTGAGCGTCGATGCCGCCGTCGCCGTCGACAACCCGATCGGCTACTTCTCGACGGTGCGCACCGTGACCTTCGAGATTCCGGAAGGCACGCGCCCGGGCGAATTCGAGGTCTTCGTCGGCTTCGATCAGGGTGCCCAGGGCGCCGGCTAGCACCGGACTCGGATGCCCGCGCCGGTCACGACAACCTGCCCTTTGCTGCCGAACACGCGCCAGCCAGCGCAAAGCAAAACGCCCCGGAGATCCGGGGCGTTTGAAGCACTTCGTTTGTTGGCTTCCGATCAGTTCAGCTTGCCGCCGAGATCCTTGATGCCCTGCTCGACGAGCCCGGCAGCCGTGGCCGCCGAGGAGGCTTTCGCCTTGAGGATCCTCTCCGCCGCGGCGATGGCGCTGTCGACGGCCGAGGAACGAACCTCGGCGAGCGCCTGGGCCTCGGCGCGGGCGATCTTCTCTTCCGCCGACTTGGTGCGCCGCTCAACCGTTTCCTGCAGCGCCTTGCGCGTCTGCGCGGTCAGCGCCTCGGCCTCGCGCCTGGCCTGCTCGAGGATTTCCTTCGCCTCGGTCTCGGCCTCGAGGCTCTTGCGCTTGTAGTCGGCCAGCAGCGCCTGCGCCTCGTCGCGCAGGCGACGTGCCTCGTCGAGCTCCTTGCGAATGGCGTCGGCGCGGTTGTCGAGCGCTTTGCCGACGACCTTGTGCACCTTGTAATAGTAGAGGAGGCCGATGAAGCCGAAGAAGGCGATCATCACCCAGAACGTTGGGTCGTGCAGATCGAAGTGCATCGCGCTCCTCACTCGGCTGCGGGCTGCAGCGCCTTCTTGACCTCGGCCGGGCTCACTTCCTCGCCGAGCAGCTTGCCGACGACGGCGCTTGCCGTCTCGGCAGCGATCTCGTCCACGCTCGCCAGAGCCTTGGACTTGGTCGCGGCAATACGCGTTTCCGCGTCGGCCAGCTTGGAATTGAGCTCGCCCTCGATCCGCGCACGCTCCTTTTCGGTGTCGGCACCGAGCCGGTCGCGCACGTCCTTGGCCATGGAGGACGCCTTCTGGCGGGCGTCGCTCAGGGCTTTCTCGTAGTTGGCGAGCGCCGTGTCGGTATCGACCTTGAAGCGCTCAGCGGCGTCGAGATCGCGCTGCACGCGATCGCGGCGCTCCTCGAGCACCTCGCCGATGCGCGGCAGGGTCACGCGCGAGAGGATCAGGTAGAGGATGACGAACGTCACCAACAACCAGGCCAGCTGTGGCACGAAGTCGGCCGGATTGAGCTGCGGCAGACCCCCAGCCTTCTCCCCGTGCTCCGCCGCGGCGGCAAGCGCCACGACCAAAGCTGAGACAGCTGCGATCATAAGTTCCTCCTCGCGCCGGTGCGCCCGCTCGGGATTAGGCGAACAGGATCATCAGCGCGATCAATAGACCGAAGAGGCCCGTTGCTTCGCAGAGAGCGAAGCCGATCAGCAGGTTGGTGAACTGGCCCGGAGCAGCCGACGGGTTGCGCAGGGCGCCCGACAGGTAGTTGGCGAAGATGTTGCCGATGCCGACGCCGGCGCCGATGAGGGCGAAGCAAGCGAGGCCAGCGCCGATGAACTTTGCTGCCTGAGGATCCATAGTCGTCGTCTCCATACCGGGTTTTGGTTCTAGTCGTGTCACGATGAAGACCGGCACGGAGCTTTGCTCGCGTGGCGGCATTCATTGATTCAGTGGTGCATGTTCACCGCGTCGTTGAGGTAGATGCAGGTGAGCACGGTGAAGATGAAGGCCTGCAGGAAGGCCACCACCAGCTCGAGTCCGGTGAAGCCCACGAGGAATACCAGGGGCGCCCAGCCGCCGAGCAGCCCGAGGCCGATGACGAATCCGGCGAAGACTTTCAGCATGGCGTGTCCGGCCATCATGTTGGCGAACAGACGCACCGAGTGGCTAATCGGGCGGATGAGATACGAGATCAGCTCGATCACGACGATGATCGGCAAGAGCCACCACGGCACGCCCGACGGCACGAACAGCTTGAGGAAGCCGGGGCCGTGGTTGACGAAGCCGATCACGGTGACCATCAGCCAGACCATGGCGGCGAGCGCGAAGGTGACGATGATGTGGCTCGTGACCGTGAACGAGTAGGGCAAGAGGCCCAGCAGGTTCAGCACGAGGATGAACATGAAGATCGTGAAGATCCAGGGGAAGTACTTCATCCCCCCTTCGCCGACGATGTCGCGAACCATGTTGGCGACATACTCGTAGCTGAGCTCGGCGGTGGACTGCAGCCGCCCAGGAACCAGCGCGCGGCGGTTCATGGCGACAAGATAGAAGAGCGGGATGATCGCCATGGCGATCACCATGAACAGGGACGAATTGGTGAAAGAGACATCCCATCCGAACAGCTCAAGCGGAATGATCCGCTTGATCTGGAACTGCTCCATGGGACCATGACCAGCAGCCAAGGCTTTTCCCCTACCTATCGTCCTCGTCGTCGTCCGTTACGGACGGCGATGCAAGCTGTCGTGCTTGCTGCTTGTTTTGTTCAATCCGCGCCGACCGGATCACATTCGACATTCCCGCGGCAAAGCCGAGGATGAAGAACAAGACCAGGAGCCACGGCCCCGTACCGAGTTGGCGATCGAGCGCCCACCCGATGAACCCACCTACACCGACGCCGACCAAGAGCTCGGCCACGAGCCGGAACGCCTTGGCGAAGGCTTCGCCGCGGGCCCGATTCTCCGCCGAGCGGTCTACCGGCTCGCGACGGGCTTTCACCTCGCCGAGCCGTTTCCCGATCGCGTCTGATCGCTGTCGGAAGGCCTCACGCTCTTCGGGGCTGATCTCGCCGCGTTCCGGGGGGTCGTTTTTCCCTGCGGACGGCATGGTTTGAGCTAGCCCAGCTGAGCATTACGAGGCTTACGAAAACGGCAGGATTTATCAACGCGGCGCACCATAGTGACGGCCCCTGGGGGTGTCAAGAAAGCGCCGGAAACATTGAGGGTATGGCGAAACCGCGCAGCGTCGCCGGCCACAAGCGTTCAGCCGGTGTAGCGCTTGCGGAGCAGAAACACGGCCTTCTCGCCCAGCAGGTTTTGCATCCATATCGACCGCCGCATGGAGAGCCGCTGCCCGGAGGTGTTGAAGGCCACGGCGTCCTCGACCTCCGCATCCACCGAGGCAACCAGCTCGGCAAAGTCCTTGATCGTGCACAAGTGGGCGTCGGGGCTGGCGTACCAAGGCTCGGGCAGGTTGCGGGTTTGCGGCATACGGCCAGTGAACAGCAATTCCGCCCGGATGCGCCAATGCCCGAAATTGGGGAATGAGACGATGGCCCGCCGGCCGATACGGAGCAGGTTCTCCAGCACCGTCTTGGGGTAGTGCGTCGCCTGGATGGTCAGGCTGAGGATCGCGTAGTCGAACGCCTGGTCGGGGTAATTGGCGAGATCGCGGTCCGCGTCGCCCTGAACGACCGACAGCCCCCGCGTCACGCAGGCGTTCACCCGCTCGCGCGACAGCTCGACGCCGCGCCCGTCAGTGGACTTTGTTTCCGCGAGCAGGTGCAGGAGCGCACCGTCACCGCAGCCCACGTCCAGCACGCGCGACCCCGGCTCGACCATTTCGGCGATGAGCAGGTGGTCGACGCGGGGCGAGCCCGGGCCTTGAGGTATCTTCTGCATGTGGCGCTATACCTTCAACCCGCGCCGGGTGCCGGCTGCCGTCAAGAAACCGCGGATGGTGGCGAAGAACTCCGGCTCCTCCAGCAGAAACGCGTCGTGGCCGTTGTTCGAATCGATCTCGACGAAGGAGACGTTGGCCGCCACTGCGTTGAGCGCGTGCACGATCTCGCGGCTCTCGCGTGTCGGATAGAGCCAGTCGCTCGTGAACGAAACGACGCAGAAGCGCGCCTTGGTCCCGCGAAATGCGTTCGCCAGCACGTCGCCGCGTTCGGCGGCGAGGTCGAAGTAGTCCATCGCGCGCGTGATGTAGAGATAGCTGTTGGCGTCGAAGCGGTCGACGAATGTCGAGCCCTGGTGGCGCAGATAGCTCTCCACCTGGAAATCTGCATTGAACGAGAACGTGACCTTCGAGCGCTCCTGCAGCGAACGGCCGAACTTCCGATGCAGCGCGTCTTCCGACAGGTAGGTAATGTGCGCGGCCATGCGCGCGACCGACAACCCGTTGCGCGGCACCTTGCCGAAGGAATGATAGTCGCCGCCGCACCACTCGGGGTCGGCCATCACGGCCTGGCGCCCCACCTCGTGGAAAGCGATGTTCTGAGACGAATGCCACGCGGCGGTGGCAATCGGTACCGCCGAGAACACGCGCTCGGGATGGCTCGCCGCCCACTCCAGCACCTGCATGCCGCCCATCGAGCCGCCGATGACGGTGAACAGCTGGTCGATGCCGAGATGATCGATCAAGCGCGCCTGCGCGTTGACCATGTCGCCGATGGTGATGACCGGAAAGTTGAGGCCGTACGGCTTGCCGGTTTTCGGGTCGATGGAGGCCGGACCCGTCGAGCCCATGCAGCCGCCGAGAATATTCGGGGAGATGACGAAGAAGCGGTCGGTGTCGACCGGCTTGCCGGGACCGACCAGCGTCGACCACCAGCCGGGCTTCTTGGTCACTGGATGCTGGGATGCGACGTACTGGTCGCCGGTGAGCGCGTGGCAGATGAGGATCGCGTTCGACTTGTCGGCGTTGAGCTGTCCGTATGTCTCGTAGGCGATGGAGATCGGCGCCAAAAGTTGGTCGCAGGCGAGCCGCAGCGGCTCGCTCTCGGGCAGGCGAAGCACCTTGCTCGATGGGCTGTTCGCCTCGGCAAGCCGCAGGTTCTGCCCACCGTCAGTTTCGACGTCCGCCAAGGTCGGATGCACTGGCATCGCTGATGCGCGCTCCCTGCCCGCGCACAATGCGAGGGCAACAAAAAACCCGGCCGGATTGCAGGCCCTGAGGCCGCTCATCCATTAACCGGGTGCGCGCGGCCCTTTTTAGCGACTTATTTAACGTGGTTGCAAGCCGGCCGGCCAAATCACCACGAAGTGTCGAAGGGAATATCGGTACCGGCGTGGCGCCGTCAAGTGGCCGCTCGCACACGCCCCGGTTACCGGCTTTGGCGGAAGCTGTGATCGCTTCCAAGCCTTTGCGTTCCATTGCCGGCGTCTGTATCACTTGCCGCGCCTGGAAACCCAGGCCTTAACAATCCGGACGACGCCCTCATGGCTATCGCCATTCCCCAGCCCAAGCCGGGCATTCTCGATATCGATCCGTATGTCCCCGGCGAGAGTAGGCTTCCGGCGGGCGTGAAGCCGATCAAGCTGTCGTCCAACGAGACGCCGCTCGGGCCGAGCCCGAAGGCGCTTGCCGCCTTCCGCGAGACCGCCGGTACCCTGGAACGCTATCCCGACGGCAACGCCACGGCGCTGCGCGATGCGATCGCGGCGCGCTACGGGCTCAATCCGGCGCGCATCGTATGCGGGGCCGGCTCCGACGAGCTGCTCACCATGCTCGCGCACGCCTACCTGGGCGAGGGCGACGAGGCGATTTTCACCGAGCACGGCTTCCTGCTGTACAAGATCATCGTGCTGGCGAACGGCGCGACCCCCGTCGTTGCGCCGGAGACCAATTTGCGCACCGACATCGGCGCGATCGTGAGCCGTGTCACGCCGCGCACCAAGGTCGTGTTTCTTGCCAACCCCAACAACCCGACCGGCACATACATCTCGTTCGACGAGGTGCGCAGCCTGCGGACGCAGCTCCCCGAGAACGTGCTGCTGGTGCTCGATGCCGCCTATGCCGAGTACGTGAAGCGCAACGACTACGAGGCTGGGATAGAGCTGGTCGCCACCACCCAGAACACGGTGATGACGCGCACGTTCTCGAAGATCCACGGGCTGGCGGGCCTTCGTCTCGGCTGGGCCTACTGCCCGGAGGCGGTGGCCGACGTCCTGAACCGCATCCGCGGGCCGTTCAACGTGTCGATCCCGGCGATAGCGGCGGGGGCCGCGTCGATCGCCGACAAGGCGCACGAGGACGCCTCTGCCGCGCATAACGAACGCTGGATGCCGTGGCTCAGCGCGGAGCTGGAGAAGCTCGGCCTGACGGTCACGCCGAGCGTCGCCAACTTTATCCTTGTGCACTTCGCCAAGGACGGGGCGCGCACCGCTGACACCGCCGACAAGTTCTTGAAGTCGCGCGCCATCATCGTGCGTAAGGTCGCCTCCTACGGTCTGCCCGATTGCCTTCGGGTGACCATCGGCACCGAGGCTGATAACCGCGCGGTGGTCGCGGCGCTCGCGGACTTTGTCGGGGGGCGGCCGGCATGACGCAACCAATGTTCGAGCGCGTCGCGCTGATCGGGATCGGCCTGATCGGCTCGTCGATCAGCCACGCCACCCGCCGCAAGGGTCTCGCCAAGGAGATCGTGGGCAGCGCCCGCACCAAGTCGACGCTCGATACCGCATTGAAGCTTGGCCTCATCGGCAAGGGCTATGCCAGTGCGGCTGAGGCGGTGCAGGGCGCCGACCTGGTCATCCTCAGCGTGCCGGTCGGCGCTTGCGGGCCGCTCGCCGCCGAGATTGCTCCCCACCTCAAGGCGGGGGCGATCCTCACCGACGTCGGCTCGGTGAAGGCGGCGGTGGTGCGCGACATGGCTCCCCACGTGCCGAAGGGCGTGCACTTCGTGCCCGGCCATCCGATCGCCGGCACCGAGCAGTCGGGTCCCGAGGCGGGCTTCGCCGAGCTGTTCGACGGGCGTTGGACTATTCTCACGCCGGAGCCACAGACAGATGCGGCCGCGGTCGAGAAGCTGAAGGACTATTGGACGGCTTTGGGCTCCAAGGTCGAAATCATGAGCCCGCAGCACCACGACATGGTGCTCGGGATCACGAGCCACCTCCCGCACCTCATCGCCTTCAACATCGTCAACACCGCCGAGCACCTGGAGCGCGTGACCGATAAGGAGGTCATCAAGTTCTCCGCCGGCGGCTTCCGCGACTTCACGCGCATCGCCGCGTCGGACCCGACGATGTGGCGCGACGTCTTCCTGAACAACAAGGAAGCGGTCATGGAGATGCTGCGCCGCTTCTCCGACGACCTCGCCGAGCTGAAGCGCGCCATCGAGGCGGACGACGGCGACACGCTATTCCGCCGCTTCGCCGACGCACGCGCCATCCGCCGCGGGATTATCGCCGCCGGCCAGGATACGCCGGCGCCCGACTTCGGCCGCGCGCATGGGGCAAGTCCCGGCCCGACCGACGAGGAAAGCGGAAAAAGCAAATAGCGATGGCGGACGCGCATGATCTCTGGATCTTCGCTTACGGCTCGCTGATGTGGCGACCGGGGTTCGAAGCCGAGGAGGTGGTGCATGCCCGGCTCGTCGGCTGGCGACGCAGCTTCTGCATCTATTCCCGTTTTCATCGCGGGTCGGATCGCCGTCCCGGACTGGTGCTGGGGCTTGACCGCGGCGGCATGTGCGAGGGGATCGCTTTCCGGGTCTCGGCCAGCAATGCGCGGCAAACGCTGCGCTACCTACGCGAGCGCGAGCAAGTCGGAAGCGTCTATCGCGAGGCGCTCGTACCGGTAACGCTGCTGACCGGCGAGCGCCCCGAGGTGATGGCGCTAGCGTTTCTCGTCGAGCGGGCGCATCCGAGCTACGCTGGCGATCTCCCGCTCGCCGAACAGGCGCACGTCATCCGGGGGGGCATCGGCCGCTCGGGCAACAACATCGACTATCTGGCTAGCACGCTGGCGCATCTCGCCGCGCTGGGCATTCGCGAGCGGCCGCTCGAGCGGCTGCAGGCGATCGTCGGCACGTTTGCGGCACGCGGGCCGGGCGACCGGCATACGCGGGCCACGGCGGCGTCGATGGTGCGGGTGTTCGGAAGGCGTCCGGCACACGCCAGACGGCTCAAGGCCGAGGACCTACAGCGCTTCTGCTATCGCACGGTGCTGACCGCGCGCGACGAGTAAGGCGTATGGATGAGAATGCGGACCGCGCCAGGATTAGTGGGCGCGGCCACCCACGAGGCGGGCGATGTCGGCCTCGACCTGGCCCGTGCGCAGATCGAACTCGATCAGCTTGCCGAGCTTGGAGTTGTCGGCGAGCAGGTGCACGTGCACTTCGTCGGCACCGAGCTCGGCGCCGCGCTGGCGGATCTCGGCGAGATTGAGCGAGGGGGCGCCGTTACCGACGCGGCCGATCGACAGCGCTTCGGCGCGGCCATTGGCGCGGCGGCGGACGAGAACGAAATTGGCGGCTGGGAGCGGCGGGCACTCCAGCAGCTCGTAGACGCTGTGAACGTAACGCTTGCCGGAAGCGCCCGACCAGAAATGAAAGCGGGTGCGCTCCTGTGCGCGAGAGGCTCGCTCGGCTTGTTCGTCTTCGGCGAGGGAACGCTGCGCCCGATACAGGGCGAGCTCAATGATACGCGCAACCATTACTGCAGATCCCTTGGCGGACTTGCGATTCGTGCTCTGTTCGACGCTCTTTTCTTTTCGTGCCAGCCTATTCCGCATTGCTTAACGATGCCCCTGGTTTGGAGCCGAATTGTGGCTCCATATCTGTGATTTTTGGGCAGAGTGAACGCAAAATTGCCGTGTGTCGCGAACGCCGCGGGCCTCGCATCGCGTGTGCAACGCGAGGCACAATTGTCAGCCGCAGCGAGAGAAACCGCAGGCGTTGCAAACCCAGCAACCTTCCTGCTGGACATAGTCTGCCGACGAGCATCTCGGGCACAGCCGCAGGCGCGTCGGCTGCCGCGCAGTATTGGTGCTTTGCGCGGCGCCGCTCACCGCCTCGCCTTGCCGCCGAACTTCACCGAGCGCCATACTTGCTTCCTCGCTCTGCAGGAAACCGGTGCGCCGCATGTGCGTCTCGATCACCTCGCCGATGGCGGCGAGGAGGCTCGGCACGTAGCGGCCGCCCATCCACTGGCCACCCTGCGGGTCGAAGACGGCCTTGAGCTCGTCGGCCACGAACGTCACGTCGCCGCCGCGCCTGAAGACGGCGCTGATCATGCGGGTGAGCGCCACGGTCCAGGCATAGTGCTCGAGGTTGCGGGTGTTGATGAAGATCTCGAACGGGCGCCTCCGGCCATTGTGTTCGATGTCGTTGATCGTCACGTAGATCGCGTGGTCGTTGGCCGGCCACTTGAGCTTGTACGTGAAGCCGGAGAGAACGCCATCGCGCTCCAGCGGCGGGGCCATGTAGACGACCCCGGCGCGCTCGTGCGGTGCAGCGACCTCGACGATGGGTTTGACGGCCTTCGCAGGCGGGGACGGGCCAGCTGCCGGCGCGGACTGCAGGACGGCGCCGGTGACCGGGTTGGGCCGGTAGGTCGTGCAGCCCTTGAGACCACGCGCATGCGCCTCGAGGTAGATATCCTTGAAGTCCTCGAAGGAAATGTCCTCCGGGCAGTTGATCGTCTTGGAGATGGCGCTGTCGACCCACGGCTGCAGCGCCGCCTGCATGGCGAGATGCTCGGCTGGCGTCAGATCCGCGGCGCGCACGAACGCATCCGGCAGAGCGGCGGTCGGGCCGAACTGCCGGCGGAACGCAGCATGGGCGTAATCTTCGACCGTTTCCTCGCGGGCGCTGCCGTCGCGGCTGAGCAGACGGCGGCTGTAGCGGTAGTCGAACACGGGCTCCACGCCACTGGAGACGTTGCCGGCGAGGAGCGAGATCGTCCCGGTCGGCGCGATCGAGGTGAGACAGCCGTTGCGGATGCCGTGCCGGCGGATCGCGGCGCGTACCTCCTTGTCGAGGAGGGCAACGTTGGGGCTCGCCAGGAAGCGCTCGGCATCGAACAGCGGGAAGGCGCCCTTCTCTTCGGCGAGTTCGCTGCTCGCCGCATAGGCGGCGTTCTGGATGGCGGCCATCCACGTGCCGGCGAGCTTGGCTGCCTCGTCCGTGCCGTAGCGAACGCCGCAGAAGATCAGCGCGTCCGCCAGCCCGGTGACGCCGAGACCGATGCGCCGCTTGGCGAACGCCTCTTCGCGCTGGGCCGGCAGCGGATAGTTCGAGACGTCGATGACGTTGTCGAGGAAGCGGACGGCCACCTTCACGCGCTCGGCGAGCTTGCCGACGTCGAGATGGGCGTCGCCCGTGAACGGCTTCTCGATGAGCCGCGCCAGATTGATCGAGCCCAGCAGGCAGGCGCCGAACGGCGGCAACGGCTGCTCGCCGCAGGGGTTCGTGGCGTGGATCTCCTCGCAGTAGTTGAGGTTATTGCGGGCGTTGACGCGGTCGATGAACACCACACCCGGCTCGGCGAAATCGTACGTGGCGCGCATGATGCGCTCCCACAACGCCCGCGCCGGCAGCGTGCGGTAGACCTTGCCGCCGAACTTCAGATCCCAGGCGCGATCGCCGCGCACGGCCTCGAGGAAGGCGTCGGTGACGAGCACCGACAGATTGAAGTTGCGCAGCTTGGCCGGGTCGGCCTTCGCGCCGATAAAGGCCTCGATGTCGGGATGGTCGCAATGCAGCGTCGCCATCATGGCGCCGCGCCGGGCACCGGCCGACATGATCGTGCGGCACATGGCGTCCCACACTTCCATGAAGCTGACCGGTCCGGAGGCATCCGCTCCGATCGAGGCGACGGGTGCTCCCTTGGGACGGAGCGTGGAGAAATCGTGGCCGATGCCGCCGCCCTGCTGCATGGTCAGCGCCGCGTCCTTCACGCCGTCGAAAATGGCGCTGAGGTCGTCCTCGATCTTGCCGAGCACGAAGCAGTTGAAGAGCGTCACCGCGCGGCCAGTGCCGGCCCCGGCGAGGATGCGGCCGGCGGGCAGGAAGCCCAGATCGGCCATTCCGTCGTGGAAGCGCTTCGCCCACTGCTCGCGCCCCCGCTTGCCGCCCTTTTCGACGGCCGCGGCTGCACGAGCGACGCGCCAGAACGTGTCATCGAGCGACGAATCGACCGGCGCACCGCCTGCATCTTTCAGGCGGTATTTGAGCTCCCAGATATCGCGAGAAATCGGCGGGGAGACATCGGCTGCGTCGGGCATCAGGCGGTCCTGCATCTCGGCCCACCAATATGGGGGCGAGGCGGCGCAAAGTCAATAAAATGTTCCTATTAAGTTCCCTATAAGTTCTTGTCGGTGCAACCGCTCGCGATGGCCGCCAACCGCGTCAACCCGATGGCAGCGAAGGTGCCTCGATGCCGTTCTGCACAACTTTGCACGCGGCGCACTGAATGGCCCCGCTGGACCATTGATAGAATGTGATACAGCCGCATTCGCAGCACCACATTTCGGGTTCGTGCTGCTCAGTAGATTGCGCGTGGTTGCGACGCTTACGTTCGAAATCCAGATCGATGAGGTTCGACATGGCTAAAGCTTCCACCAAGGCCGCCGCGAAGGCCCGCCCCACCGGTAGTTATGTTGCGCCGGCCTCCGCCAAGGCGAAGACCGCCGTCATTCAGCGCAAGCCGAAGGCGGCACCTGCCAAGGCTAAGCCGGCGGCCAAGAAAAAGTAGTTGTCGAATTCAGTTCAGTTTTCCGCATCGGACGATTTACCGCCGTGATGGAAGTGAATGCGTCGCCCGACAGGGCGGCGCTTTTACTTTTCCGGCGATGCGAGGACGCGAAGTTCGGCCCGAATTTCCACACGAACTGCGCACGTCTGCGCAATTTGTTGATTAATCTATTAAAATCTTGGTTACAGATTGGCTGCCCAACTCGCGGAGCGGCTACGCCAAGATGCTCTCAGCCCGCGCCACGGTTTCGGCCGAGATAGGTGGCGGATTGGGGGAGCGCGCGGCTTCCACGATCAGCCGGCTCGCCGCACCCTCGATGCGCTTCTGCAACTCCGCTTTGAACTCGGCGCGCGGCAGACCCGGTGGCAACGCGTCGAGGATCTCAACGATGATCGTGCCCGGATAGCGGACCCATTCTCGCCGGGGCCAGTAGAGCCCCGAGTTGAGCGCAAGCGGCACGCACGGCAATCCCAGGCCTTCGTAGAGCGCCACGGCGCCCGGTTTGTAGTCGGGTTCAGCCCCTGGCGCACGTCGCGTACCCTCGGGGAAGAGGACGATCTCGCGGCCGGCGGCGGCACGATCCTGCGCGTCACGCACGAGATGGCGCAGGGCTGCGGGCCCGCGCTCACGCCGAACGAAGACGTGCTCGAACTTACGTGAGAACCAGCCGTAGAAGGGAATGAGGGTCAGCTCCCATTTCATCACCATTGCCGGGTCGGTGAAGATCGGGATCAGTGCGAACGTATCCCAGGCGGACTGGTGCTTTGAGGCGACGAGGTACGGCGGCTTCGGCAGCTTGTCGCGACCGCGGACCTCCATGCGCGTGCCCACGACCCATCGCAGCAGCCATAGCGAGACGATGGCGTGGGCCTTGAGGCCAGCCATGGCCCAACGGCGTGGGCCGAAAAGCAGGAACGACCCGCCCACGACGAAGATCGCGGTGCTCAGGTAGAAAAGCACTGCGAACACGAGCGAGCGGATGAGCGTCAGAGACAAGGCTCAAAAGATCCCAGCTGCGGGATTCTCGGCCGGCATCTCGGCCACCGAATTTGGCTGCGTCGAGCGCAGCAGGCGGGCGATGGTGAAATGCGCCGCCGCCGGAAGGAATTTGAAGTATTCCGAAACGAGCGTGCGGGTGACCGATGCATGCAGCCACCAGCGCGTCGGCGGGAAATTGTTGGGTATCACCGGGTGCGGAATGAGCTCCGTGGAAGGCAGCGCCAGCGCCAACTCCGCGAGGCTGCGCGGCATGTGGTAGCTCGCCGTCACCACTATTAGGCTGCCGTAGCCGTGCGACACCGCCCACGCGCGGGTCTCGTTGGCGTTGCCGGCCGTATCGAGCGCGGCGTAGCCGATGTCCACGCAGCAGTCGAACTTGTCTTCGGGAAGGCCGGAGATCTCGAGCAGCGCCTTCTTGCCCGTGCGGCGGAAGACGCCGGAGATCAGCATGCGCTGGGCACGGCCCTCGTCCAGCAGACGCGCGCCCTCGGCGATGCGCATGCTCTCGCCGGTGAGGACCACGATACCGTCCGCGTGGGGATTGTTGTCGGCAGGAAATCGCGTGACGACGCTGGCGAACAGGACAAAGCCCAGTGCCAGCAAGGACACTGCCGCTCCCAGCCCGATGATCAAAGCTCGCCGCAAGCTGCTCATCGCAAGCGCCGCCTACGTTGTCCGTCCTTAGTCGCCCGCGCCATTGAGCGTCGGCGCAGACTACCCGATTTGATCCCTATTTCGACAGGTCTCATTATGCAGCCGAGCGAATACCGTTTTGCCCGGTTGTTTTGCTGCACCTGCGTGCTAGGCCTTGGAATTGAGGATACGGAAGACCCCGAACCGGGATGTCAGCATACACAACGCGGAGATTGCGATAACCACGCCGCCGAGCATCGCATAGCCGGCGGGGTCGAGGCCGCCGGTGCCGATCAGCCGGTGCATTTCGGCCTGCGTGGTCTGCCCGCCGCCGAGCATCTCCATGATCATCGGCATACCGAAGAACACCGCCATGGCGGACAGCGCCCCGACGATCCCGGCGCGAATGCCGAGACGGAGGAAATGGCGCTCGAACTCGCGGGCAATATAGCGGTCCGTCGCCCCCACGAAATGCAGAACCTCGACGATTTCGCGGTTGGAGGCCAGCGCCGAGCGGGTGGCGGAGACGATGATGGCAATGGTTGCGGCGCCGACGAGCAGGAGAATGGCCAACCCGCCAAGCGCGAACGAGCGTGTAACCGTACGGATCTGCTGCTGCCAGCGTCGGTGATCGTCGAGGGAAGCGGAGGGGAACTGCTTGGTCAGGTCGGCGCGCAGCTGCTCGATATTGGGCGGGTTGTCGCGGTCGATCTCGATGGCGAGCAGGCGCGGCACGGGCAATGCCGCGAGCACGTCCGAATTGCCGAGCCACGGCTCGAGCAACTTCGAAGATGCCTCGAGGCTCAAGGCATTGGCGCGGGCGATGCCCTTCTGGTTGCGCAGGAACGCCTCGGCGTCGCGCACCGTCTTGTCGACGTCCATGCCGTCGCGCGGCTCGATCTGCGCCGTCACCTCGCTGGCGATATCCTTCAGCCAAGCGTTGGCGGATTGATTGATCATGTAGACGGCGCCGGCCGTCAGGCAGGCGAGGAAGCACATGATCGAGATCACGAGGGTGAGTGAACGCCCGGTGACCGAATCCGGCGGCACCACCGGAGTGCTCGTCGGCTCGGCTTTCGCCTTGCGCCCGCGCGCAGGCGCTACTTTGCGTGCCGGTGTATCGTCCAGCGAGCCCGTCGTCGGCTCATAGGTATAGCGCTGCCCCGTGGCGGGGCCCGTCAGCACCGTGTCGTAGAGATCGAAGTCGGTCGCCGTCGGCGCGCCTCCCTGCTCCCTGCGGCCGGTCGGCCTGTCATACGATCCGGACATGACCGTCGTGCAGCTCCAGCCGCGGCGCCTTGAACTGCCGCATCAGTTGATGATCGTGGGTAGCGATGAGCACCGAGGTGCCCAATCGATTGAGCTCGATGAACAGGCGCAGCAGACGGCGCGCCATTTGCGGGTCGACGTTGCCGGTCGGCTCGTCGGCCAGGAGCAGCTCCGGCTTGCCGATGACGGCGCGCGCGATAGCGGCGCGCTGCTTCTCACCGCCGGACAGGATCGACGGGTAAGCGTGCATGCGGTCGCCGAGGCCGACCCACTGCAATAAATCGGTGACATCCTCGCGGTAGTCGGCGAGCCGCTTGCCGACGACGCGGAGCGGAAGCGCGACGTTTTCCCAGGTGGTGAGGTGGTCGAGCAGGCGGAAGTCCTGGAAGACGATGCCGATACGCCGACGCAGCTGGGCGCGCTTGGAGGTGGAGATGCGGCTCACGTCTTGGTTAAACAGCTGGATCTGCCCACGTGTGGGGTGGCGCGACATGAACAACAGGCGCAGCAGCGACGTTTTACCCGCGCCCGACGGGCCGGTCAGGAAGTGGAAAGACCCCGGGCGCAGATGGAAATTCACATCCGATAGAATGTCTGGCCCCTGCTCGTAGGCGAGCCCGATGTTTGACAGACGAATCACGTGTCCTCAGCCAGCGGTTTGCAGCATGTGCGCCAGGCTCCCAAGTTCTTCGAACTACGCGGGAACCGGCGATCAATCCGGTACGAATGTGGCGGGTTCGTGTGCAGAGGGCCGCAGATACAGGGTAAGCACGTTATGGCGGTATTGCGGGGGGGATGCAATGTGCTGCTATCCTCCCCTCATCGGGCAGATTGCGATTTGGAACAGCGGTCATGAACGAAGCGACTACGTCACCCGAGCTCGAGGTCATCTTCACCCCCGAGGCGATCGCTGCGCGCCTCAAGGAGCTGGCGCAGGAGATCGCGGGTGAGCGGCTAGAGAACCTGCTGGTGGTTGCGGTGCTGAAGGGCAGCTTCGTTTTCGCCGCCGACCTGATCCGCGCGCTGCACGCGGTCGGACTCGCGCCTGAGGTCGATTTCATGACCCTCTCGAGCTACAGGAAAGCACGCATTTCGTCAGGTCAGGTATCGATCCTGCGCGACATGGACCTCGACGTGCGCGGACGCCATGTTCTGATCGTCGACGACGTGCTCGATTCCGGTCGCACCCTAGCGTTCGCCAAGGATCTACTGACCGCGCGCGGTGCCGCGTCGATCCGCACCTGTGTGCTGCTCGACAAGCAACTGCCGCGTGCGGTCAATCTGGAGCCCGACTATTGCGCGTTCGAATGTCCCAATGAGTTCGTCGTCGGCTACGGCATGGACGTTGCGCATCGCTACCGCGAGTTGCCGTTCGTCGGCCGTGTCGTGCGGCAATAGGTGAGAAGGAAGGGGGCGCGCGATGGCGCGAATACTACTAGCGGACGACGATGCGGCGACCCGCGAGCTCGTAAGGCGTGCCCTCGAGGCGGACGGACACAGCGTGCATGTCACCCAGGACGGCAGCGAGGCGCTGGATTGCGTCGAAGGTGCCGGCGCGCAGAAGTTCGACGTGCTCGTCAGCGACGTGGAGATGCCGTTGCTCGACGGCGTGGCGCTGGCGCAGCGAGTGCTGAAGCAGCCGAATATTCGCGTTCTGCTGATGTCGGGCTTTGCCGAGCAGCTCGATCGCGCTCGGGGGCTCAAGAGCGGGCAAGTGGCAGTCCTGTCGAAGCCGTTCACGCTCGAGGAAGTTCGCTCCAGCGTGCGTAAACTGCTCGGCTAGCTCACGGTGGCTTCGCAGGCGGCTGCTGCTGCGCCGGCGTGGCCGTTGCCGGCGTCGCCACGGCTCCGGTGACGGGAGCAGACGGGGTCGGTGAGGCGGGCGGTTCAGGCGGCCGCGTGCAGTTGGCCTTGATGTTAATGTCTGCCAGCCGCTTACGCTCCGTCTTCGCATTGGAGAAAGGCGAGAACGACAGGCGTGTGAGCTTGTAAAGCTCGTCGGTGAAGGTGGCGCCGCAGTCGAGCACGAACTGGTGCATCTGTGCCATGCGGCAGCCGTCGAGGATCGGCACGGCGTCCTCGCCGGCGAGCTTCTTGTCGTAGGCCTTGGTCAGGCAGCGGTCGATGTCGGCCATGGTGGCGACGAGGTCGTCCTCGAAGGATTTCTCCAGCACCGTGAACTTCAGGTCGCCACCGACCTCGCGGATGACGAACAGGTTCAAAAGGATGTTCTTGTTCCAGTCGACGTAGGCCTCGTCGTAGGCCCGCTTGCGGAACTGGATCTCGTCGGGCGGAGCATTGCGGCGCATGGAGGAGACCACCATGCCGGCGCGCGTGCGCCTGTCGTAGATGAGGTTGGCCAGCGTCTCGACGGATTTTCTGCGCGTCTGCTGCGTTGAGTAGGTCTGCGCCAGCCAGGCGCCGACGCAGGCAGTGACCACGCCATTGAGAACCGCTGATATCAGAGCGAACAGAATGAGCTGCCGCCGCGTCAGCCGCGCCGAGCGGATCAACCCCATGCCGTACTTGGACATGCTCCCCTCCCGTCCCCACGGGAATAGGAGCTTACCAGACTATCCGCCTGTGACACTCATATGGCGTGCAACGGCGGGACGGCCGGCGCGCCGGTCGATGACGAAGTCGTGCCCCTTGGGCTTCAGAAGCATTGCCTCGTCGATGGCGGCGTGCAGGGCTGCGTCTGAGGAACCGGCGCGCAGTGGCTCGCGCAGGTCTACGGCGTCCTCCTGGCCGAGGCACATGTAGAGCGTGCCGGTGCAGGTGAGCCGCACGCGATTGCAGCTCTCGCAGAAGTTATGCGTCATCGGCGTAATGAAGCCGAGGCGTCCCCCCGTCTCGCGCACGCGGACATAGCGCGCCGGTCCGCCAGTTTGGTGCGGGATGTCCTCCAGCGTCCAACGGTCGAGAAGCCGCGCGCGCACGATCGACAGCGGCAGGTACTGATCGTGGCGGGCGCCGTCGATCTCGCCGAGCGGCATGGTCTCGATGAGCGTCAGGTCGTAGCCGCGGCCGTGGGCGAAGGTGATGAGATCGCCGATCTCGTCCTCATTGGTGCCCTTGAGCGCCACCGCATTGATCTTGACCTTGAGGCCCGCGGCGTCGGCAGCGTCGAGCCCCTCCATCACGGTGCCAATGTCGCCCCAGCGGGTGATGGCACGGAAGCGGTCGGGCTGCAGCGTATCGAGGGAGACGTTGATGCGCTCGACGCTGGCGGCCTTGAGTTCCTTGGCGAAGCGCTTCAGCTGGCTGCCGTTGGTGGTGAGGGTGAGTTCGTCCAGCTGCCCGGATTGGAGATGACGGGCCAGTGCCTCGAACAGCCACATGATGTTCTTGCGGACGAGCGGCTCGCCGCCGGTAATGCGCAGCTTGCGGACGCCGCGCGCGACGAAGGCCGTGCAGATGCGGTCGAGCTCCTCGAGCGTGAGCAGCTCCCGGCGCGGGAGGAAGCTCATATGCTCCGACATGCAATAGACACACCGGAAGTCGCAGCGGTCCGTCACCGACACCCTGAGGTAGGTGATCGAGCGGCCGAAACGGTCGACGAGCGCTGGCAGAAGCGGCGAATTGAGTTGGTCACCCACGTGTTGCGATGCGCTCCCGAAGCGATGTGGATTGCCGTGGCATACGTGCCATAGATGGTGTCCCGGCTGCCGGTAAGCTAGCGACCGCGGCGGGGTGATCAAGGGTTTTGTCGCATTCGGCGCCCAAGGGGAAGGCCGGTGGCGCCGTTCCGGCCGCAGGGTGCCGCTCACCGGCCGGCGGCTGCACGGGACAAACAGTATGCGCACGCTCGTGGCGCTCTTGGAGTGGCTCGCCGCTCGTGCCGGCGTGGCGGGCGGCGCAACGACGGCGGACCGCGCCGGACGGCTGGTGCCCACTCCCCACGACGGGCTGGAACCAGAAGTGAGCCGCTCGCTGGTCGAGCATTGGGCCCTCTGGCTCGCGGTCGGGCTCGTCTTGATCATTGTCGGCATGGGTTACGTGCGTCGCCGCTGGCGCGTGCGTGGCCAGTCGCCGCCCGCGTGGCTCACCTGGCTAGGCCTGCGATGAAGGCCGCGATGCCCTCGGCGTCGTCGAGATCGAATAGAGGCAGCCCGGCGGCGTCCGCTTGGTGATCGGCCGCCACGGCGACAATGCGGCTGTCGCTGGGGGCCAGCGGCTCGTTGGTGGGCGACGCGGTGCGCCGTACCTCGATCTTCGGTATTGGCGCCCGCTTGAACCCCTCGATGAGGACGATGTCGGCCTCGGCCACGTGCGGCGCGATTTCCGCGAGTTCGGGCGGCGGTCCGAACTGCCTCTTGCCGTCGATTTCCCACACCTGCGGGGCGATCACGATCGTCTTGATGGCGCCGGCGCGCGCGTGCCGCTCACCATCGGTGTTGCCGTCGGACGGCCGCAGGTCATGGTGGGTATGCTTCACGGTCATTACCCTAAGCCCGCGCGCCGCCAGCAAGGGAATGAGCCGCTCCACGAGCGTCGTCTTGCCAGAGTTCTTCCACCCGACGATGCCGACGAAAATGGGTGGTCTAGCCACGAGCCGTCTCGCTTGCAAAGAGCGAGCGCGCCTTCTCGAGGTCGGCCGGGGCATTGACGTTGAAAAACGGATCGATGCTCGAGCCGCCGATGACCACGGGCGCGAAGTCGGCGACCGCGCACCCCTGCGCGTCGGTGAAGCGGTGTAACGCGCGCACGTTCTGCTGCAGCGATTCGGCGACCGCGCCTATAAGGTCGGTGCGCCACAGCCCGGCGACTGGGTGACGCTCGCCATGTGATGCTGCGATTGCGCACGAAGCATGCTTGGAGAGCAGCGCCGCCTTGAGGCGTGCGACGAGGTCGAGCGGCAGGAAGGGGCAATCGACAGGCACGCTGGCGATATAGCGGGCCTCCGGCGTTTCACTCAACGCCCAGGCCATGCCGGCGTGAAGTCCGGCAAGCGGCCCTGCATAGCCCTCGATGCTGTCGGATACGACCGGCAGGCAACAGCCGGAAAAGCGCGCTGGGTCGCCGTTGGCGTTGATGACGATACGGCCGACCTGAGGACGCAAGCGTTCGAGAACATGCAGGAGCATCGGCTTGCCGCCGATGTCGAGCAGTGCCTTTTCGCGCCCGCCCATGCGTGAGGAACGGCCGCCCGCCAGGAGCACGCCTGTCACCTCGGCATCTATTTCGCTGGTGCGCATGGAAGCGATTTAGGCGCGTGCGCGACCCGGGGCAAGCCTGGGGTACGGCAATCGTTGTGGGCGCGGCGCGGGCAGGGATATAAGGGCGCCAGGCAGGAAGACAGAAGAGAGGCGTCCGTGAAGAAGCAGGTAAGCCGGCGCAAATTCCTCGCGGCCGCTGCGGCGGGAACCGCGGGAGCCGGCATCGCGGCGCCCGCGATCGCGCAGACGAAGCCGACGATCGACTGGCGCGTCGTGTCGAGCTTCCCGAAGTCGCTCGACACGATCTTCGGCGCCAGCGAGACGTTCGCCAAGGCGCTCATGGAAATGTCGGACGGTAATTTCCGCGTGCGCGTATTCGCGCCCACCGAGCTCGTGCCCGGTCTGTCGGCTGCCGATGCGGTGACCAACGGCAGCGTCGAGATCGCGCACACCGCGTCCTATTATTACTGGGGCAAAGACCCGACGTTTGCCATCCCGACCGCGGTACCCTTCGGCCTCAACTACCGCATGCAGAACGCGTGGATGTACCAGGGCGGCGGCATCGACCTCATGAACGAGTTCTATGCACGCTACAAGATCGTTGCCTTCCCCGGCGGCAACACCGGCACGCAGATGGGCGGCTGGTACCGGCGCGAGATCAACAAGCCGGAGGATTGGCGCGGGCTGAAGATGCGCATCGGCGGTCTCGCCGGCGCGGTTATCGCGCGCCTCGGCGGCGTGCCGCAGCAGATCGCCGGCGGCGACATCTATCCTTCGCTCGAGAAGGGCACGATCGACGCGGCCGAGTGGGTCGGCCCCTACGACGATGAGAAGCTCGGCTTCTCCAAGGTCGCCAAGTACTACTACTACCCGGGCTGGTGGGAGGGGCAGGCAATGCTCCACTTCTTCATCAACCTCGATAAGTGGAACGAGCTGCCCAAAAACTATCAGGCGATGATCCGCGCCGCGTCGTCCATCGCCAACATGAGCATGATGACGCGCTACGACCTGCAGAA
Source organism: Hyphomicrobium album (assembly GCF_009708035.1). Lineage (NCBI taxonomy): Bacteria > Pseudomonadati > Pseudomonadota > Alphaproteobacteria > Hyphomicrobiales > Hyphomicrobiaceae > Hyphomicrobium > Hyphomicrobium album. The sequence goes on along the minus strand of NZ_WMBQ01000001.1, from coordinate 1,843,305 downwards.
CCCGGCGGCGCTGCGCCGTCTGGCCATCGGCGGCGCCGAGCCGCGTCCATTCTCGGAAGCGGTGCTCGACGCTTGCTTCAAGGCGTCGAACGAGGTGTTCGCCGAGATCTGCGCCAAGAACGCCGACTTCAAGAAGGTCTACGACGCCACGCTGGCGATCCGCGGCGAGGACTATCTCTGGTTCCAGCTCGCCGAGCACACGTACGACACGTACATGATGATCCAGCAGCGCAAGGGGCTCGTTTAGGAGCCGCGATATGCGCGAACGCGCGCGCCCGCGCGGCGGTCCGCCGGGTTGAGAAAGAGCAAGGGGCGCGGGGCGGGGAAACGCCGCGAGCTTGACTTGTTTTTTTGAGCGGCACCTCGCCGCCCCGCGCAGGATTTGGGGCATACCCGCGGCATTTCAGGGGTTTCCCCCTCCGGGACTTTCACCCGGTGGGCGCGGCGAGCCTCAGGTAGTCGGGCGCCGCGTGAGCGCGCGTGTACCCGACACTGCAGCCCGCCCTCGATACAGGAACGCCTCGAGACCGACCCCTTGCGCGGGGCGGGATGGGGGGATTTTACTCAAGGAGACGAGCGCGGGGGATAAGTCTCTCGATCATCCCGACGCTGTGATGTCCGCTATGGGCCAATAGCGGACATCAGCGGCAGGCACGGCTTATTGGAGCTTCCATCGCGGGAGGAGCAGTCCTGTTGCGGAGCTCGAAAAGTCCGCTCCACCCTGTTGGTCACATGGCCTTCAGGTACTCGTGCACGAACTTCACCGCCATGGCGCCTTCGCCCACTGCTGAGGCGACGCGCTTGATCGAGTCTGCTCGCACGTCTCCAGCTGCGAACACGCCGGCGCGGCTCGTTTCCAACAGGAATGGCTCGCGCTTGGCGGTCCAATGGGGAGAGCGCACGAGTTCCGCTCCTGTGCGGACGAACTCTTTGGCGTCCTTCTCGATCTCCGGCGGCAACCAGTTGGTGCGGGGCTCGGCCCCAATGAAGCTGAAAACCGCGGCCGTCGTCAGCGTTTGCGCCTCGCCGGTTTCGTTGTTCACGATCTCGATCTCGCGCAAGTGGTTGTCACCCCGCATGGCGCGCACGGTGGTGTTCAACAGCACCTCGATGTTTGGCGTCTGCTGGATGCGCCGTGCGAGGTAGGCTGACATGTTGGCATAAAGATCATTGGCACGAATGATGAGATAGACCTTACGGGCAATAGTGGAGAGGAAGACCGCCGCCTGTCCAGCGGAGTTGCCGCCGCCGATGACCACGGCTTCCGCCTTTCGGCACAACGGCGCCTCGTTGAGCGTGGCCGCGTAGTAGACACCGCAGCCCTCGTAGCGTTCACAGCCTTCCGCCGGAAGCCGGCGATAGTCGGCGCCGCTGGCGATCAGCACACACTTGGCGGTCAGCTTCTCGCCTCCGTCGATGTGCAGCGTCGGGTACTGGCCCTCTAACGTGAGGCGGATAACCGGTGAAGGAACCGCGATGTGTGCCCCGAACTTGTTCGCCTGCACCGTCGCGCGCTCGGCCAGTTCGCTACCGGCAATGCCTGTCGGGAAGCCGAGATAGTTCTCGATGCGCATGCTGCGGCCGGCTTGGCCGCCTGGGCCTGCACTCTCGAGCACCACGGTGGTCAATCCTTCCGAGGCGGCATAAACGGCCGCGCCGAGCCCGGCCGGCCCGGCGCCCACCACGATCAGATCATATGTCGTGTGTTCGAGCGCGCGGCGGATGCCGAGCGCCTCGGCGAGCTCTCTGTCCGAGGGGTTGCGCAAGATCAGCTTGCGCCCCCACGTCACTACGGGCGTGTCGGCCTCGCTCACTCCAAACTGCTTCAGGATCCGTGTGACGTCGGGGTTGGCTTCGAGATCGAGCCACGTAAAGGGAAGCCGGTTCTTGGCTAGGAAGTCGCGTACGCGCGAGGTGTCGCTCGAGTAGCGCGAGCCTATGACGCGAATGCCGGCGAATTCCCCAGACTCTCGCAGGAGCTGCCGCCGCGCGATGAACGCCTGCAGTATCGTGTCGCCGAGCGCCGGGTGCAGGTTGATGATCTCGCGCACCCCGCCCGGCGCAATCTCGTAGACCTCGCAGTCCCCTCGCGCCACGGCACTCACCAGGGCCGCTTCGCCGGTCAGATGTGCAACGTCGCCCGTGAAGTTTCCCGGGCCATGAATCGTGACGGTCTTGGGCACATCCCCAGATTCATCTACGATCTGGACCTTGCCCGACTTGACGATGAAAAACCCGAAGTCGCGGTCACCCGCCTGAAACAGGCGCTGTCCGTCCCGAAAGCGCTTGAGCATCGCCGCGCTGCAACGGTCGAGGCCCGCCATCTGTTCGTCCGTCAGCTTTGGAAATGCGATGGTGTTGAGGTCATGCGCGATCATGACAGGTCCCCGGTCGGCGACTGGCCGGCGGTTTTGCTTGAATCTTTTTCTACGGAGCCGGCAGCATCAGCGGCTCTCTAAATTTCACAATGTTTCGAACCCCGTCCGCATCGACGATCTCGAGAGCCGACACAAGCCCGCCCTGCTGCTGAAAGTGTAGTTCACGGGGATGAGAGATGATGTGGTCGAGCCCCTCTAGGGCTACTTCGACGATGTCGTCTTTATGATCGTACGCGATGCCTATGATGGGCACCCATTCCGCGGCGATCTGGTCACCGAGGCTAAGGGCTGCGATCTCGATCTCGGCCTGTTTGCCGCTCAGGCTCTTGGATAGCGTGTCCAGGGCCGCGCGCCATTCGCTCTTGTCGATTTTCTGATTCATTACATTTTGACCTCGGCTGAAGGGTTCTCCCTATGCCTTTCGCAATCAAGCTGTCCTATGCAAAGCAGCGAAGAGTTCACTTGGTCAACGTAGGCAATTAGAGATAATGATGAGCCGTTGTCCCGGGTTCACGCCACCGTGAGATTATTTCAGCAGGCCGGCCAATTGCCGGCGTGAGAGTGTCGAACGAGGAATCCGCAATGATGATATTTGGCGAAACGCGGGCCAACTGGGCTGGGCTCAACCTCTATCAGCGCTTCGAGCAGGTCGTTGTTCTGCTGCTGGGCTTCCTCATCTCCGTCGTTATCGTCGCGGCTCTCATCAACGTGCTGCAAACCGTGTTCGCGTTGCTGCGTCTCGGCTTGCTTGATCCAGCCCGGCCAGAGGTATTCCAGACCGTTTTCGGGATGATCATGATCGTGCTCATCTCGCTTGAGTTTAACCACACGATCGTGGGGCTCCTGGACCGTGGCCGCAGCATCGTCCAGGTTCGCGCGGTCGTGCTGATCGCCCTACTCGCCGTGCTGCGCAAGTTCATCGTCATTGAGATAGGGGAGACCGACGCGCTGGTCCTCCTGGCCTTGTCGGCGGCCACACTCGCTCTCGGCGGCGTTTATTGGGCCGTGCGCGAACAAGACAGAGCAATGCGAACGACCGACGACGACGCAGCGAGCTAGGCCCGCTCGGAGGCCCGGCGGCCGTGCGCGCCAAAAGTCTTATTGGTGTTGACCGCGATTAAGTCCACTTCGGGTCAGGAGCGACGTCGGCGCGGCGGCCTCAGGGCGCGCGTTTGCCGCCGATGACGTCCCACGCCGCGTTGATCTGCTTCATCCGCAACTCACGCAGCTCTCGATCCTCCGGGCTCGTCGCATAGTCGGGATGCCAGCTGAGGCGCAGACCGTCGACGATCTTCTTGACGGCGATCTCGCTGACCTCTGGCGCGACGCCCATGCCCAGGACTTGCAGCGCTTCCTCGCGCGTTTGCGGTATGGCGTCGCCCCAATTTGCCGGCGCCCCGCCGCGCTGTGGCGCGGGGGATTGCGGTGTCGCACCTTCAGGCGCGCTCGTAGCGAGCGAGCGGCCCGCTCGCACCAATTCCTTGCCGCCCGCCCGTCCATCGAATGAAACCGCGGCGATATCGCGCGCGAGCGTGAAGGCCGGTTCGGTTTGGTGGCGCCGATAGGCGAACAGCAATGCGAGCAAGCCGAGCATCGTCACGCCGCCTACGCCCAACAGTGCCGGGCTTACCGATTTCGTGAGGTCGTCGACGAGGGTGACCGCGATCGGTTTGCTTTTGCTTTCCTCCACGGGCGGCGCGGGGTCGGCGTGTGGCTCTTGGCGGGTATCGCTTTCGGCGACAACAGCAGGTGGAACTTTGGCCTCCGCCAGAGCGGCAGTCGTCTCTGGAGGCGCTATAGCCACCTGCTCCGGCGCCGCCTTGGCGCTCGGCAAGCCCGGCTGATTGATGATGGTCGGAGTGAGCGGCGTGCCAGTCGCGGTCTCCGTTGCAGGATCCGTCGCAGTCGGCGGCGTGCCGTCGGGCTTTGCAAGTTCGGATGGTGCGGGAACGGGCGCACTCTTGGCGACCGGCGGTGCGGCGGGTGCCTTCACCGGCTTCTCGGGCTCGCGTGCCGGCGCTGGTGCCTCGGCACGGATGGGCTTGGGGACAGGGCGCTCGGCAACCACGGGAGCAGCTGCCGTCTGGGGTGCCGGTGCGGGCCCCTTGTCCGCAACAAAGATGGCATCCAGTTCGAGCATCGGCGCAAAGCCCGCCGGCATCTCGACATTCGCCCGTTCCATGTTGCGCCGTTCTGCACAGTACCTGCCGTGGCGGCCAGCGCGCCAGCCATAGCGCGCTTCCCTGGCGCACGGGTCGTCGGGCCGCAGGCTCCAGCTGGGCGGCATCTCCAAGTGCATGCGCCCGTCCTCGACCCAGCTGCGCCCCCCGTTGTGCGTGTCGGCGGCGGCAGACAGGGATACCCACGGCAGGCGTTGGCCCCCACAGTCGACATCGAAACGGTAGAGCTTCCACCGCCGGCACATGTCCGGATTGGCCGGGGAGCACTCGGTGAAGTCGCGCTCCTCGCGCCGGCCGATGACGCGGTAGCCCTGATCGGGCGCTGGCGTGAGCACGGGCTCGCCGCCGACGACGCGGCAGGCGTACGGCAATACCAGCAGTTCGCCGGCCGCAACCGTTGTGCAAAGAAGCGTCGTCGCGGCGACGAGCGCCGCAGCCGTGATGCGGTTGATCGCAAAAGAGCGCATGAGTGCCCCGCCAATATGAAATCGCTCTTGAGGGGCCTACCTCCGCCCGCGGCGTGGCGCATTTATGACGTGAGCGAGCTTAAGACACGGGCGAATCTAGGGTTTACGCCCCAGCCCCGTCCCTGTGGCGTCATGTCGAGGCGGTCTTCGACATCAACCGGGCAATCGCTGCGTCGGCGTACGCCTCGAGCTCGGGCAGCAGCACGACGCTCTCCTGCTCGTTCGGATCGGTGCGGGCGATGACGGCCGATATCGGCTTGTCGCTGATGTTGATCGGCAGATGCGGGACGCCCGCGGGGATGTAGAACAGGTCACCCGCCTTGGTGACCGCCTGATGCTGCAGCTTGTCGCCGTAGAGCGCGACGGCCTCGCCATCGAGAACGTAGATCGCCGTTTCGTGGCTTGCATGCATGTGCGCTTTGGCCCTGCCGCCCGGCGGGATGGTCAGCAGATGCATGCAGATGCCCTGCGAGCCGACAGTCTCGGCGGCGATGCCGCAGAAATAGGTGAGTCCCTGCTTGCCGTCGTAGGTGTCGTCGGGGCGGACGAGCCGGCAGGTCGGCGCGGAAGGATTGCTCATGCGGGAGCCTCCAACAGAATCTATTCCGCCAGCCTAGCCTATTCCGCCTACGGCTTCACGATCACCGGCGGCACCGACATGTCGAGCTTGCTCCGCAACCCGACGCCCGGCGCGCGCCCAATACCCGCGAGCTAATAGCATCTGATGTGATCGGTAAACTGAACCGCATCGCGAATGGGGCAGCACTTCCAAGCCCCAGTATAGTGACCTATCGCCCCGACCGTTCCCGCCTCACAACAGGTGTAACGCGCGCCCCAAGGCGTCGTATTAGTGAAACCCCCACACACCGGAAGGTGTGGCGGACAGCAGCTCGTATCGCTGCATTTCGTCCATCCACTGGGACATCTGCATGTTCCATTCACGCAAGAAACCTGTGTTGGAACGCAGTTGGCTCCCTCACACCAACTTGTCGGTCCGCATTTCCTATTGCAGCCGCCGCAATTGTCTATGTTCGTCCCGGTGTTGACGCATGCGCCATTGCACTCCGTGGTGCCGGCCGGACAGACGCATGTTCCGTTGACGCAAGCCTTGGGCGAAGGGCACGACACGCCGCAGGCACCGCAGTTATTCGGATCCGACCTTACGTCGATGCATCTGCCCGAGCACAGCCTATGCCCTGGCGGACATCCGCACATTCCATTTACGCATGGAACCCCCGGGGCGCATCGTTGTCCGCAGCCGCCGCAGTGATTCACATCGGCCTGCGTGTTCGTGCAATTCCCCGAGCAGCAGGTTTCGCCCGGCGCACAAGTGCGAGCACAGCTCCCGCAGTGGCCCCGGTCGGTCTGCAGATCGACGCAGACGCCCGAGCAATCTGTCAGCCCCGTGCGACACATGCAGCGACCACTGACACAGACGCGGTCGTTGCTACAATGGTTGCCGCAAGTCCCGCAGTTATTGCGGTCGGTTCGAAGATCGACGCAAACGCCTGCGCATTCGCCCTGCGGGCAGACGCATCGTCCCGCCTGGCAGACTTGGCCCTCCCTGCAGGCGATTCTGCAGCCGCCGCAGTTGTTCGGGTCGGTTGTGAGGTTGCGGCATTTGCCCGATTTGGCGGCCCCCGGGAGGGCGCAGCAAGCCCGGCTATTGCTCGCACAGACTATGCCGCAGCCGCCGCAATTCGGATCGCGGTTGAAAAAGACGCATTCGCCTGAACAACAGTGCTGATCCGGTAAGCATTCCGTCCCACAGGAGCCGCAGTTGAAGCGGTCCGACGACAGAAGCCGGCACGTTCCGCCGCAATCCGTAAAGCCTGACGGGCAGTAGCAGTCGCACCTGTCCGGGTCCTGCAGTTTCCCACCTGTGCACGGATCAGGACAGACGCACTGGCAGGTATCCGGGTCCTGTATTTTCGGCCATCGACAACGAAAGGGGCCGGACAGGCATCTGCAGCTGCAATCTGGAGCCATGCCCTTCGGCGGTGGGCACGAAGGCCGGCACAGGCCGCCGCAAGGTGTTTGGCCGGGGAGGCAGCAGAGGCCGTCGCGCCAGAGATCGGCGCCCTTCGTCTGAGCATCTGGCTGGCAAAGCAGGCCACCATCGCAACCATGGCGCCGCCGGCAGTCCGACACAGCCTGATCTCGCACATACTCGCAGTTTACGTTCCGTCCGAGCCAGATTGCGCATCGAACCTCGGTGGCAGCAGCGATCTGCCAATTTGAGCCGCACTCTCGGCCGCGCTCCTGATAGCAGCCATTGTATTGGATATCGGCGCCATCAATGCACGTCCGCAGCTTTGGCTGGGAACACGATTTCCCAACTACGCCAAGCTGTCCCGGCGATACGACGACGGGAGACGCCACGATGTAGTTGTTGTGCGACGCATACAGGCTCTCGCCGGCATAAAGCCCGGGAACACGCATTGCGCTCACCCAACTTCCGCGCTGCTGTCAGTGCCGCTGCACGTGTGGACCCAATTGCGAGATGAGGAATGGGAAGAGATCCGTGACATCGACGAGCGCAGAGAACTGCTGCTCATTCGGTGTCTTCCGAGATTTGAAGGTGAAGCTCGTCTCGATAATTCTGCGCCCGGCCGAAAGATCGCTGTAGCCGCCGCGAGCGGCAGCCAGAACGAAGTCGTCGGCCAGCATTTGCGCTGCCAAAGCATGCAGCTCTGCCGAACGCGTCGCGAGGTAGTTGAGAGCGCGATGTTCGTCGCTCGACCCCGAATTCCTCACGCTCCCGATGATCATTGTAACCGCCCTGGTTGCCAGTTCAGCGAATTTCGCCGGTTCGATGCTTGGCGGGCGTGCGAGCTGGCGCGCGAAAGCCTCGGCTTGGAAGGAGTACAACTGCGCGGGTGCCACAACCGGCAGCATGGCGCCGTTGCAGGCACTGATTGAAGCTCGCGGCCCCATGTGCCCAATTACGACATCGATATCGCGGGTGTTGCCCTCGTCGCGCAATGTCTCCAGGAGCCAGCCGAGTTCGGTTGCGCAATTCGGTTTTACGATCAGCAGGTCGACGGTCTCGGCCGAAAGCACCCAGCACATTTGGCGCCCAATGTACTGAGATTTTGGATCCGAGAATGCTTTCTTGAGAACAGAGGGGTCCAGCTTGTCTTTGACGACCGCCGATCCGATGGCCTGCGCCAACTCCTTCTCCACCCCGACATTCGGAAAGCGGGGTCGAATGCGCCCGATAGCGTAGCAATGTCCGATAGCCGTCGCGTGGTCGTGCGCCAATTGCCCTGAGCAGCTAGGGCAAGCGCCGCCGCAAGAGCACCCCCCCGGTGGTTGGCCGTTCGCCAAAAATCCAGCGGACCCATCCGCGCCAAAGACCATGCCCGCTGCCGCAGGCCCAATACCTGACATGTCGACAATCTCCCCTCATCAATGAGCTACAAAATATCTTTCAAAGGTTTGTGAGTTGATGACAGTGCCACTGGAATGTTTTCTGACTACAGCGAAGAGCGGGACGCAAACGCGTCGAAGAATACGCGCGAATGCGTAACCGTCAAATGACAGGTGCCCAAACAATGTTTTGATGGCGCGTCCGTGTAGCGCGAAGCTTTATGGCCGTCGTTACGGCTTCACGATCACCGGCGGCACCGACATGTCGAGCGTCGGTGCGCCGGGGCCGGTCGTTTCCGGCGGCGGGGCGCCGGGGATCGCCGGGGGATAGGGCGGCAGCTCGAAGCCTTGGCTCTTAAACGCCGGTGCCTTCGAGTCGTGCGCCATGCCGGTACTCGGAAGCGCGCGCGGGAGGGGACTCCGATCATGGCCGACGAGGCCTGGGAAGGCGATGAGCAGCCCCACCATAATGAGCTGGATGAAGACGTACGGGACGGCACCCCAATAGATCTGGCCGGACGTGACGGGCGGCATCGTGCGCCCCGTGACCTTGTCGACGTAGGGCACGCGCGGCGCGACGGAGCGCAGATAGAACAGCGCGAAGCCGAACGGCGGATGCATGAAGCTCGTCTGCATGTTCACCGCGAGGATCACGCCGAACCAGATCGGGTCGATGCCGAGCGCCTGCGCTGCCGGAGCCAGCAGCGGCACGATGATGAATGCCAGCTCGAAGAAATCGAGGAAGAAGGCGAGGAAGAATACGAGCACGTTGACGAAGATCAGGAAGCCAACCTCGCCGCCGGGCAGCGACACGAGCAGATGCTCGACCCAGAGGTGGCCGTTCACGCCGTAGAAGGTGAGCGAGAAAATGCGCGCGCCGATGAGGATGAACATGACGAAGGCGGAGAGCTTCGCCGTCGCTTGGGCGGCCGAGCGCACGATGTCGTAGCTGAAGCGGCTGGGGTTGCCCTCGCTCAGGCGCTTGCCGAGCGCCAGCAGTATGGCGCCGACCGCGCCCATGGCGCCGCCTTCCGTGGGCGTGGCGACGCCGATGAAGATGGTGCCGAGCACGAGGAAGATGAGCAGCAGCGGCGGCACCATCACGAATACAACCTGCTCGGCAAGGACCGACAGCAGGCGCGGACCGCCGCTCCGCTTGAAGACCCAATTTGCTCCCGCGATCGCGATGGCAATGCAGATGGCCAGCGTCACCGTGAGAATGACGAAGTCGGCGCCCGATCGTTCGCTGCCGCGCATTAGGAACCATGCAGCGGTGCCGCAGACCGCCACGAGGACGACGAGAGAGCGATAGCCTCGGGATCCGTCCGGCTCGCGATGGATGATGGCCTCAGGGGGAAGGCCGGGAGCAGCCTTCGGCCATATCGACGAGACGATGAAGGCGAACACTGCATAAAATCCGGCCAGCATCAGGCCGGGCACCAGCGCGCCCGTATACATGTCGCCGACCGAGCGGCCGAGCTGATCGGCCAGAACGATGAGCACCAGCGACGGCGGTATGATCTGCGCCAGCGTTCCGGACGCGGCAATCGTGCCGGTCGCAAAGCGCGCGTCATAGCCGTAGCGCAGCATGATGGGCAGCGAGATCAGACCCATCGAGATCACCGAGGCGGCGACGACGCCGGTCGTGGCGGCGAGTAGCGCACCGACGAAGACCACCGCGTAGGCGAGGCCGCCACGCACCGTGCCGAACAGCTGGCCGACCGTCTCGAGCAGGTCCTCGGCCATGCCGGAGCGCTCGAGGATCAGACCCATGAAGGCAAAGAACGGGATAGCCAGCAGCGTGTCGTTGGCCATCACGCCGTATATTCGCTCCGGCAGTGTGCCGAGCAGCGGCCATGAGAGGTTGATGGCGCCCCCGGAGTGGGGCGCCAACTCCACGCCGACGACGAAGAAGATGAGACCGACGGCGGCGAGCGAAAAGGCGACGGGATAGCCGAGCAGCAGAAAGCCGATCAGCGCCAGGAACATGATCGGCGCGAGGTTCTGTGCAATCAGCTCGAGCATGCCCCCGCCCCGTCCCCTCTAGCGCTTCTGATCTGCGGCGCGATCGCCCAAGATGGCCGCGACCTCGAGGCCACCGGCGGTGCGGGCGGCGGGATGGCCGCCGTCGAGCCAATCGTTGGGCAGGTCGCCGTTGATGATGGCGATGCGCTTGATGAGCTCGGACACGCCCTGCACGGAGAGCAGGGCGAAGGCGAGCGGGATCAGGAATTTGACAGGCCACTGCGGCAGGCCGCCGAAGTTGGACGACTGCTCGTTCTGCTGCCACGACGACACGAAGAAATCCCACGAGGTGTAGGCAACGAGCGCCGCCATCGGCAGCAGGAAGAACACGTGACCGATAATCTCGATGGCATTGCGCATCCAGCGGGGAAAACGCTCGTTCACGATGTCGATGCGGATGTGCTCGTTGAGCGCCAGTGTCCACGGCGCGGCGAGGAGGAACACGGCGGCGAACAACCACCACTGCATCTCGAGCCAAGCGTTCGAGCTTAGGTCGAACAGTTTGCGGCTGACGGCATTGCCGGCGCTGATGATGGCGGCAACCACAACCAGCCAGGCGACGGACTGCCCGATCACGCGCGTCGTGGCGTCGATCCAGCGGCTTACCGCCAGCAGCCCCTGCATTTTTTTCTCCCCATTGGCGCGCCGGTCGGCGGTCCCGCCCTGCACCGATGCGCACCGGCATCCTATATCCAGGGCAGGCCGTGACTTCCAGTCTGGCCTCTGACAGTATCCGCGCCCGGCGCGATTAGCCGCCCTCAGGAGCCCTTTATGACCGTCTCGAAGCCGCATGTTCTCGATGAACTGCGCCGTATCAAGGGGCCCGACCTGGAAGGGAATATCGTCGACTTGGGCCTCGTTTCCGAGATCCTCGTCAAGGACGACAAGGTCTATTTCTCGATCACCGTTCCAGCGACACGCGCCGAGGAGCTCGAGCCCCTGCGCAGAGCGGCCGAGACGGTTGTCGCCAAGGTTCCGGGTGTCGCCAGTGTGAGCGCCGTGTTGACCGCTGAGATGCCACGCGGCACCGGCAAGGCGCCCGAAAGCGCGCGGGTGGCGCAGGCGCGCTCGCGCGGGACAGGCGGCAACGGCGGCGGTCACGCGCATAGCCACGATCACGCTCACGCTCACGCGCCCGCACCTGCCGCAGCGGCGGGTGCGCAGCCGGGTACCGGCCCCAAGCCCCTCGCCGCCATTTCCGGCGTAAAGACCTTGATTGCCGTCGCATCGGGCAAGGGCGGCGTCGGCAAGTCGACGGTCGCGGTCAACCTCGCGCTCGGCCTGCAGGCGGCGGGGAAGAAGGTCGGCATCCTCGACGCCGACATCTACGGGCCCTCGCAGCCGCGCCTGTTGGGCCTTAAGGGCCAGCCGCAGATCATCAGCGGCAAGACGCTCAAGCCGATGCAGGCGCACGGTCTCAAAGCCATGTCGATGGGCTTCCTCGTCGACGAGGAGACGCCGGTGATCTGGCGCGGCCCGATGGTCGTCGGCGCGCTCAACCAGATGCTGCGCGACGTCGCGTGGGGCGACGGCGGCGACCTCGACGTGCTGATCATCGATATGCCGCCGGGCACCGGCGACGTGCAGCTCACGATGGCGCAGCAGGTGCCGCTCTCCGGCGCAGTCATCGTCTCGACGCCGCAGGATCTCGCTTTGATCGACGCCCGCAAGGGCCTCTCCATGTTCCGCAAGGTAGGCGTGCCGGTGCTGGGCATCGTCGAGAACATGAGCACCTTCGTCTGCCCGAAGTGCGGTGAGCGCTCCGACATCTTCGGCCACGGCGGCGCAGAGCACGAGGCGCAGCGCCTCGGTGTTCCCTTCCTCGGCGCGGTGCCGCTCGACATGGACGTGCGCCTGCGCTCGGACACAGGCGAGCCGATCACGGCCACGCTCCCCGACAGCGAGCATGCCAAGATCTTCCGCGCCATCGCCGAGCGTACGCTGACCGAGCTGGAGACGGCGCAGCGCAATGCCGTGCGCCCACCGCGGCTGGAGATCACGGGAGGCGGTTCCGGCCTCACCGTCGAGTTCGCGTGCAAGTCGCGCTTCGAATTCACCGCCGAATTGCTGCGGGTGATGAGCCCGTCGGCCGAAGTGCAAGGGCACTCGGCGGAGCAGCGCGTCACTGTCGGCGGCAAACGCAACGTCAAGATCAAGGAGTTGCGCCCGGTCGGCAATTACGCGGTGCGCATTGCCTTCGACGACGGTCACGACACCGGCCTCTACACCTGGACGTACCTGATGCAGCTCGGGCGTGAGAAGGACATGCGCTGGGGCCAGTATCTGGAGGAGCTTACGAAGAAGGGACTTTCCCGCTGAGCCTGTCTCGTCGCTCGGTCAATTTCCTCTTGAGTCCGTAGGCGAGCGATCCCCAGGCGGCGGCGCAGGCCCAGGTCACGACCACCGCTGCCGGCTGAAAGTTACTGACGTACCGTGCCGCCTCGACGGCGGCGGCAATGACGACCGCCACGCCGGCCAAATGCGCCCAACGTCGGCACAAGAGCCCCGCCACGATCGCCGGGATCGCGACCAGCGGGTCGAAGAGCCGTTCCAGGACCAAGGATAGGAAAAGGAAAGAGTACGCGGCACTCATTGCCTAAATCCTCAAAGCGGATATGCCGCGCAGGTTCATTGGCACCGCCGCGCTGGCCAAGGAAAAGTGGCCTGCCGCCATACGATTTGGGTGGGTAGTGGCCCATTCAACTCAGGCGTCCGTCTTGACTTGAGGGCGTTTCTTTTCGATGTTTCGGCCTATTGCGACAGGCATCTGTGCCGGTTGACCGGGGTCGGTCGGCCGGCTTTACGTGCAGAAGTCAGACTTACCAGAGAAGTCACACAAGGAGAGACGACATCCGCCGACCAATGCGAGCCGCGCCCGAGCGCGAGCCATCAGGCCCCCGGATCAACGATGCGATCCGCGCCCGCGAAGTACGACTGATTGACGAGACCGGGCAGAACGTAGGCGTGGTGACCCACGTCGATGCACTCGAGCGGGCCGTCAAGGCCGGGCTCGACCTCGTAGAGATATCGCCCGAGGCTGACCCGCCCGTCTGCAAGATCCTCGACTACGGCAAATACAAGTATCAGGCGCAGAAGAAGGCGGCCGAAGCGCGCAAGCATCAGAAGATCGTCGAGATCAAAGAGATCAAGATGCGGCCCGCCATCGACGATCACGACTACGACGTGAAGATGCGCTCGATCAAAAGGTTCTTCGAGGAAGGCGACAAGGTGAAGATCACCCTGCGCTTCCGCGGCCGTGAGATGGCCCACCAGCAGCTCGGCATGGAAGTGCTGCAGCGGGTGAAGGGCGACCTCGAGCCGATCGCTAAGGTGGAATCCGAGCCGCGCCTGGAAGGCCGGCAGATGGTCATGGTTTTGGCACCGAGGTAACGGTCGTCCCGGCGCCGATGCCCGCGTGACGTGGGGGTGCCGATGACTTTTGTTCTGGCCAATGCGCGCGATCGCCGGCTGCTAGCGGCGGTCGCGCTTTTTCTTCTGACGGCAGGTACGTCGTCCTCCCTCGCTCAAACGACGCCGAAACTGCCAAGTGGCACAGGAGGGGGCGCCGGGGGTGTCGGCGGCGGTGCGGGCAACATGCCGGATTTCAGCCCGGTGCCCATGGCACCGGCTGCGCCGGCCGCCCCGTCCGCTACAGCGCCGCAACCCGTAGTTCCCGCACCGGCGCCCATCATTCGCTTCCGCTGCCAGGTTCCGGCGGGTGCGAGCACCTGCAAAGAGCAGCCTGCACCCGATGGCGGCGGCGATAGCGACTCCTGCGACTGCGCGCGCGACTTTTGCTACAATGACGGCGCAGGCGTGCGGATTTGCGAGAAACCCTGAGCGATATTAACCGGTCGAAGACCGCTTGCCGTTTTGGACCTCCACCCGTATAAGGACCCCCCAAGTCGCCCGGCGGGGCATGCCGTGGCGGCTTTTATTGCTTTGACAAGCCTCAATAGGTGGCTCCTCCCGAACAGGGACGTTTCCGATCGGCCATGGGTCGATACGGAATTAGGGCTGCCCCGAGTAGAGAAAGGATCGAGCCAAATGCCCAAGATGAAGACCAAGAGCGGCGCCAAAAAGCGCTTCAAGATGACGGGCACGGGCAAGGTGAAGGCCGCTGCGGCCGGCAAGCGTCACGGCATGATCAAGCGGACTGCGAAGTTCGTTCGCGATGCGCGCGGCACCATGGTGCTGAACGACTCCGACGCGAAGATCGTCAAGAAGTACATGCCCTACGCCCGCTGAGCATCCGCTGACCAAGCGTCAGCTGCTCGCGCAACCGAACACGTCATCTGAAGGAGCAAGTCCATGGCACGCGTCAAGCGCGGCGTTACCGCCCATGCCAAGCACAAGAAAGTTCTGAAGGCTGCGAAGGGCTACTATGGCCGTCGCAAGAACACGATCCGCGTCGCGAAGCAGGCCGTCGAAAAGGCCATGCAGTACCAGTACCGCGATCGCAAGGCCAAGAAGCGCACGTTCCGCGCTCTCTGGATTCAGCGCATCAACGCCGCGGTGCGCGAGCACGGCATGACCTACGGCCGATTTATCGACGGTCTGAACAAGGCCGGGATCACCATCGACCGCAAGGTTCTGGCCGATCTCGCCGTCACCGACGCTGAGGGCTTCAAGGCGCTGGCCGAGCAGGCTGCCAAGGCCGTCGAGAAGGCGCAGAAGGCCGCCGCTTAAGACACAGCCGGAACGTTCTATTGAATGTCATGCCGGGGCTTGTCCCCGGCATCCAGCTAAAGGCTGGGGTCGCAATTCGAAGTTGCATCCGACCTGAGCGTCTGGAGCCTGCTGATCCCTGGATCCCGGGCACAAGGCCCGGGATGACACCGGTAAGGTTCGTCAACCCATGACCTCGGTTGCTACAGGCGCAGATCTGCAAGGGCTCGAGCAAGAGCTTCTCGCCTCTATCGCTGCCGCCGGCGATCTCGCCGCCATCGAGCAGGCGCGCATCGCCGTGCTCGGCAAGAAGGGTCGCATCGCCGAGCTGATGCAGACGCTCGGCACGCTGCCGGCCGAGCAGCGCAAGGGCTTCGGCCAGTCCGTCAACGAGATCAAGGCGCGGGTCTCCGAGGCGCTCGAGGCGCGCAAGGCGTCGCTCGAGGGCGATGCGCTGTCGCAGCGGCTCGTCAACGAGCGCGCCGACGTGACCTTGCCGGTCCGTCCCGGCGCCGTCGCCGACGGCCGCATCCACCCGGTCAGCCAAGTTTACGACGAGTGCGTCGAGATCTTCGCCGACATGGGCTTTGCCGTCGCCGAAGGTCCCGACATCGAGACCGACGATCTCAATTTCACCAAGCTCAACATCCCGCCCGAGCATCCGGCGCGGCAAGAGCACGACACGTTCTACTTCCGGCCGAAAGAGGATGGATCGCGACTGGTGCTGCGCACGCACACGAGCCCGGTGCAGATCCGCACGATGCTGGCGCAGAAGCCGCCGATCCGCATCATCGCCCCGGGCCGCGTCTATCGCAGCGACAGCGACCAGACCCACACGCCGATGTTCCACCAGATCGAGGGCCTCGTCATCGACGAGACGACCCACATGGGACACCTGAAGTGGGTGCTCGAAGAATTCTGCAAGGCATTCTTCGAAGTGGACGAAGTGAAGATGCGCTTCCGCGCCTCGCACTTCCCGTTCACCGAGCCGTCGATGGAAGTCGACATCGGCGCCGAGGCGATCGGCAAGCCAGGCCAGTGGCTGGAAATCCTGGGCTGCGGGATGGTGCATCCAAACGTGCTGCGCAACTGCGGGCTCGATCCTGAGAAGTATCAGGGCTTCGCCTTCGGCATGGGCCTCGATCGCATCGCCATGCTGAAGTACGGGCTGACCGACCTGCGCGCCTTCTTCTCCGGCGATCTGCGCTGGCTGCGCCACTACGGCTTCTCGGTGTTGGACGTCCCAACGCTTTCCGGAGGCCTTTCGGGCTGAGGTGACGCAATGAAATTCACGCTGTCCTGGCTCAAGGATCATCTGAAGACTAAGGCGACGGTCGATGAGATCGCGACGCGTCTGTCGGCCATCGGCCTCGAGGTCGAGAGCGTCGAGAACCCCGGCGCGAAGCTCGGCGCTTTCCGCGTGGCGCGCATCGTCGAGGCCAAGCGGCATCCGAATGCCGACAAGCTGCAGATCGTCATGGTCGAGACCGACAAGGGTAAGCCGCCGCTCGAGGTCGTCTGTGGCGCCCCCAACGCGCGCACCGGGCTCGTCGGCGTTTTCGCGCCGCTCGGCACCTATATTCCGGGATCGAAGATCACGCTCGAAAAGAAGCCGGTCCGCGGCGTCGTCTCGAACGGCATGATGTGCTCGGCCGCCGAGCTTGAGCTTTCCGACGAGAGCGCCGGCATCATCGAGCTCTCCGCCGAATTGGCGGCGCATGTCGGCGAGAGCTACATCGATGCAGCCGGTCTCAACGATCCCGTTTTCGAGGTGAAGCTGACGCCGAACCGCCCGGACTGCACCGGCGTACGCGGCATCGCTCGCGATCTGGCGGCTGCCGGCCTCGGCACGCTGAAGCCGGAAAAGGCCATTTCCGGCGTCGAAGGCGCCGACGCATGCCCTATCGAGATCAAGCTCGAGTTCTCCAAGGATACGAGCAGTGCCTGTCCGGTGTTCGCCGGCCGCTACGTGAAGGGCGTCAAGAACGGCCCGTCGCCAGCCTGGCTGCAGCAACGCTTGAAAGCTGTAGGCCTCCGGCCGATCAACGCGCTGGTCGACGTCACCAACTACATCAGCATTGATCGCGGTCGCCCGCTGCATGTCTACGACGGCGACAAGTTGAAGGGTGCGGTGCGCGCGCGTCTCGGCAAGCCGGGCGAGAAGTTTCTCGCCTTGGACGGCAAGGAGTACGTGGTCGACGAGACGATGTGCGTCATCGCGGACGACAGCGGCCCGCTCGGCCTCGGTGGGGTCATAGGCGGCGAGGCTTCGGGATCTACCGACGCGACCGTCAACGTGCTGATCGAGAGCGCGTACTTCGATCCGGCACGTACGGCGCAGACGGGCCGCAAGACGGGCCTCGTGACGGATGCGCGTTATCGCTTCGAGCGCGGCGTCGATCCCCAGTCAGTCCTTGCCGGCCTCGATCTCGCGACGCAGATGATCCACAAGCTCTGCGGCGGCAAGCCGTCCAAGGCCACGGTCGCCGGTGTGGCGCCGGAGGGTCGGCACAGCATCACCTTCGACACCAGGCTAGTCGCGAAACTGGCAGGGCTTGTCCTTCCTGAGAGCGAGATCAGAACGATCCTGGAGTCTCTCGGCTGCGAGATCCTTGGAAAGGGCGATGTGATCAGCGTCACGACACCGTCCTGGCGCCCCGACATCCACGGTCCGGCCGACCTCGTCGAGGAGGTCGTGCGCATCGCCGGGCTCGACCGCGTACCAGCAACGCCCATGGAGCGTCCGGCGGGCGTCGCCAAGCCGGTGCTGACCGAGCGCCAGAAACGCGCCCGCCGGGCTCGCCGCACGCTGGCCGCGCGGGGCATCGTCGAGGCGATCACCTGGTCATTCATTCCCCCGGCCGAAGCGAAAGCGTTCGGTGGCGGCCATGCGGCGCTGGAGCTCGCCAATCCGATCTCGGTCGAGATGTCGGCGATGCGTCCGGGTCTGTTGCCGGGTCTGCTCACGGCACTGAAGCGCAATACCAACCGCGGCTTCAATGATGCGGCGCTCTTCGAGCTCGGGCAGGCGTATCGCGGCGACAAGGCCGACGATCAATACGTCTCCGCATCTGGCGTGCGCGCCGGTACGGCCAAGGTCTCTGGCAGCGGCCGCCATTGGGACGGGGCGGCGAAGGACGTCGACGTGTTCGACGCCAAGGCCGACGTGTTCGCCGTGCTCACGGCGCTCGGGCTCGATCCCTCGAAGGCGCAGATCACCCGCGACGCGCCGGCGTGGTACCACCCCGGACGGTCCGGCACGCTGCGCCTCGGGCCGAAGACGGTTCTGGCGCACTTCGGCGAAATCCATCCCGCGACGCTCAAGTCACTCGATGTCGCCGCTCCCGTTGCCGCCTTCGAGGTCTTCCTCGACGCCCTGCCCGCGCAGAAGGCCAAGAGCCGCGCCAAGCCGCGCCTTGAAGCCAGCGATCTCCTGCCGGTGCGCCGCGACTTCGCCTTCGTGCTCGATCGCAACGTCGCTGCCGCTGACGTGGTGCGTGCCGCGGCCGGCGCCGACAAGACGCTGATCCGCGAAGTGTCCGTGTTCGATCTGTTCGAAGGCGGTGCGCTCGAGAAGGAAGGCAAGAAGTCGCTCGCCATCGAAGTGACGCTGCAACCCACCGCCGAGACGCTGACCGACAAGGACATCGAGGCGGTGACGCAGAAGGTGGCGGCTGCGGTGAAGGCAGCGACCGGCGGCGAAATCCGCTCCTGATCGGAGCCTTAGCGGTTTTTCAAATCCTTGCGTGCTTGGTGCACGTGCGGGCATATTCAGCCCGCGCCAGCCGCGAGGGATATGCACCGATGGACAATCGCAAGCTTCTGATGTTCGGCTTCATCGCCTGCATCCTTGCCGCGCTCGCCTACACGTTCGTGTTCGCCGACCTGCCGTTCGCGACGGGACCCGAGACGCCTGCCGCGCCTGCCGCCGAGCCCGCTGCACCCGCGCCCTAAGCGCTCTACGCTGCTCGGCGTCCTGACGCACTTCGTCGCTCGCTATCGAATCGATATGCCCGGCGCTAGCGCTCCGCGGGCCGGCTGATGCTATAAGCGCGTCGGCCCGTAGGTCTCCATCCCAAGAGGCGCTCCGCGATGACGGAATCCACCACACTCCCCGCCACCACCAAGGTGCTCCCCGTCGGCGACGACACCAGCCTGCCGCACATCGTTATCGTCGGCGGTGGTGCGGGCGGTCTGGAATTGGCGACGCGGCTCGGTGACCGACTCGGCCGTGATCGCTGGTGGCGCAAGAAGCAGGCGAGGATCTCGCTCATCGAGCGCGCCCGCACGCACATCTGGAAGCCGCTGCTGCACGAGATAGCCGCCGGCAGCATGGATACGGCGCAGCACGAGATCGAGTATCAGGCACAGGGCTACTGGCACGGCTTTCAGTTTCGTTACGGCGAAATGACGGGCGTCGATCGCAAGAAGCAGCTGGTCTACCTTGCCGCCACCTACGACGAGGACGGACGCGAGATCACGCCGGTTCGCTCGTTCCGCTACGACATCCTCGTCATCGCCATCGGCTGCGTCGGCAACGACTTCGGCACGCCGGGCGTCACCAAATATGCCATCATGCTCGATACACCCGAGCAGGCCGAGCGCTTCAACCGGCGCATGATCAATGCCTGCGTGCGCGCCTACGCGCAGGAGGGCCCCATACGCCCCGGCCAGCTCGACGTCGCCATCATCGGCGCCGGTGCCACCGGCACGGAGCTCGCCGCCGAGTTGCACCAGACGGCACGCGGCGTCGTCGCCTTCGGCCTCGACAAGATCGACCCGGAGAAGGACATCAAGATCACCCTGATCGAGGCGGCGCCGCGCATCCTGCCGGCGTTGCCCGAGAAGATCGCCGAGGCCGTGGCCGAGACGCTGCGCGATCTCCACGTCGACATCCGCACGGGTTCTCCCGTGACTGAGGTCACAGCTGAAGGCGTGAAACTCGCCAACGGCAGCTTCGTACCTTCGGAGCTCGTCGTGTGGGCGGCGGGCGTAAAAGGTCCCGACGTGCTCGCCAAGCTCGATGGCCTCGAGGTCAGCAAGTCGAACCAGCTTGTCGTCACCGAAACGCTGCAAACGACGCGCGACCCCAACATCTTCGCGCTGGGCGACAGCGCATACCTCGTTCCTGAGGGGGCAACTGCGCCGATCCCGCCGCGCGCGCAGGCCGCGCACCAGGAGGCTTCGCACCTCTACACGGAGATCCAGCGCAAGCTGAAGGGCGAGCCGCTGCGGCCGTTCCACTATCGCGACTTCGGCTCGCTCGTGTCGCTCGGCCACTACTCGACCGTCGGCAGCCTCATGGGCTTCATCATCGGGCGGAGCTTCTTCATCGAAGGGCTGTTCGCGCGCTTGATGTATCGCTCGCTTTACAAGATGCACGAGATGGCGCTGCACGGGCCGTGGAAAGTGGCGCTCGATACGCTGTCGCGCACCCTGACGCGCCGCACCGAGCCCGTCGTCAAGCTGCACTGATCTACACGCGCGACGCGCTCTAGGGTCATCCCGGCAATGAATGCCGGGATGACGGAGAGTGCGTGCTGGCTTAGCCGCCGCTGCGCAGCGCGTAGAGCAGCTCGGGCGTGGCGTAGGAGTCGGCGGGCAAGCCCAGCTTGATCTGCATGTCCTTCACCGCCGCGCGCGTCTTGGCGCCGGCGAGGCCGTCGATCTTGCCCACGTCGTAGCCGCGCCGGGCAAGTATCTGCTGCAGCTCCTTGGTCTGCGCCGCGTCGAGACCGTTGGTGTCGCCGCGGCCGCGCGACATCGCCCCCGCGCCGTCGATGCGGGTGGCAAGATAGGCGGCGGTCGTCGCGTAGCTCAGCGAGTTGTTCCACTCCGTGTAGATATCGAAATTCGGGTAGGCGAGGAATGCCGGCCCGTTGCGCCCCATGGGCAGCAGCAGCGACGCGGTGAGGTTGTCGGCGGGAACCGGGCTGCCGTCGGGATACTGGATGCCCCACTGCGCCCATTGCGAGCGCGGCAGCTTGATCGCGAGATCGGCCTTGTCCCACGGCAGATCGCCGGTGACGCGCACCTCCTCGATCCACGGCTCGTTCGGGCGCCAGCCGAGGTTCTTCATGTAGTTCGCGGTCGAGCCGATGACGTCGTCGTCGTTGGAGAACAGGTTGATGCGCCCGTCGCCGTCATAGTCGATGGCGTAGTCGAGGTAGCGGGTGGGCAGGAACTGCGTCTGCCCGATCTCGCCAGCCCACGAGCCGATCATGCCGGACGGGCTCATGTCGCCGCGGTCCATGATCTGCAGCGCGGCGATCAGCTCCTCGGTGAACATCTCGCCGCGCCGGCAGTCGTAGGCGAGGGCGACGAGGGACGGCAGAATGGGGAGCTTCCCCATGCCGGCGCCGAAGTCGCTCTCCAGCGCCCAGAAGCCGGTGATGACCGAAGCGGGCACGCCGAATTCCTTGCCGGCGCGCTCGAACGTGGCGCGATGCTCGGTGACCTTGCGCTTGCTCGACTGCACGCGGTTCGGCGTCGCCAGCTTGGTCTGGAAGTCGAGGAAGGTCATGACGAAGATGGCGCCCTGCTTGCGGTCGCGCCCGATGATGTTGGTGGCAAGCGGCGTCGCGTCGACGATGGCGATCGACTGACGGCTGACGCCGCGCGCCGCCGCTTCTTTGCGGAAGCGCGCCTTCCACGCTTCGAAGTTCTCGGTGTTGCGGCAGTTCTCCTTTGCCGGCGGATAGGGTGGGCGCTTCTTGGGATGCGTGGCGTGCGAGGAGACGCCACCGGTTTCCTGCGCGACCGGGGCCACTGCCGGCGCAGCCTCGGTGGGAGGGGCCTGCGTCATCGGCGCGGGGGCTTCAGGTGCGGCAGGAGCGGCAGCGGGGGGTGTGACAGCTGCCGGTGCCGTCGCGGCTGCCGCGGGCGCGGCGGGCGGCGTTGCGGCTGCCGCCGGTGCGGCCCCAGGTGCTGCAGTTACGGGCGGTGCCTTGCGGACGGGCTTCTTCTTCGGGATCTCGCGGAACGCGGGGGAGGATTCGATCTGGGCCGCGGCGATATTGATGGTGCCGAAATAGATGGTGGCGGCGAGGGCCGCGCAAATTTTCATAACGTGCATCACGCGTCCTTCGGCGTTTTGGCGATCGGGGTGGGGCTAACAAATGCCGCTCGGTATGGCCGCGTCAAGACAAGGACGGCCGCATGGTGTGCGGTATTTTCGGCCCCCACCGGAAAAGCACGGTTACTCAAGCCACTGCCCCTTTCTAGGGGCGGGGGGCGGTGCTATCTACCGCGCCATGACCGATACCTCCCTGATCCGCAATTTCTCCATCATCGCCCATATCGACCACGGAAAGTCGACCCTCTCGGATCGGCTGATCCAGCTGTGCGGGAACGTGGCCGACCGCGAAATGAAGGAGCAGATCCTCGACTCGATGGACATCGAGCGGGAGCGCGGGATCACCATCAAGGCGCAGACCGTGCGCCTCGACTACAAGGCCAAGGACGGCAAGACCTATCAGCTCAACCTGATGGACACGCCGGGACACGTCGACTTCGCCTACGAGGTGTCGCGCTGCCTCGCTGCCTGCGAGGGCGCGATCCTCGTCGTCGATGCCTCGCAAGGCGTCGAGGCGCAGACGCTCGCCAACGTCTATCAGGCGCTCGACAACAACCTCGACATCCTTCCCGTCCTCAACAAGGTCGACCTACCCGCCGCAGACAGCGAGCGTGTCAAGCAGCAGATCGAGGACGTCATCGGCCTCGATGCGTCCGACGCCATTCCGATCTCGGCCAAGACCGGTCTCAACGTCGAGGCAGTGCTCGAGGCGATCGTCGAGCGCCTGCCGCCGCCCGTCGGCAATCCCGACAAAACGCTCAAGGCGCTGCTGATCGACAGTTGGTACGACGCCTATCTCGGCGTCGTCGTGCTCGTGCGCATCATCGACGGCATGCTGCGCAAAGGCCAGAAGATCACGCTCATGTCGACTGACGCCAGCTATCAGATCGAGCGCGTCGGCGTGTTTCGTCCCAAGCAGCAGATGATGGACGCGCTGGGTCCCGGTGAGGTCGGCTTCTTCACCGCCGCCATCAAGGAAGTGGCCGACACGCGCGTCGGCGATACGGTCACCGATGCGCGCAACCCGACTACGGAGCCGCTGCCTGGCTTCAAGCCGGCGCAACCGGTCGTCTTCTGCGGACTGTTCCCGGTCGATGCGGCCGACTTCGCCGACTTGCGCGACGCCATGGGCAGACTGCGCCTCAACGATGCGAGCTTCTCCTTCGAGATGGAGACTTCGGCTGCGCTCGGCCTCGGTTTCCGTTGCGGCTTTCTCGGGCTACTGCATCTCGAGATCATCACCGAGCGGCTCGAGCGCGAGTTCAATCTCGACCTCATCACCACCGCGCCGAGCGTTATCTACAACATCTACCTCACCGACGGCACGATGCTCGAGATGCACAATCCGGCGGACATGCCGGATACGACGCGCATCGAGCGCATCGAGGAGCCGTGGATCAAAGCGACGATCATGGTGCCGGACGAGTATCTCGGCGGCATCCTGAAGCTTTGCCAGGACCGGCGCGGGCGGCAGAAGGATCTCACCTACGCAGGCAACCGCGCCATGCTCGTCTACGAGCTGCCGCTGAACGAGGTCGTGTTCGATTTCTACGATCGCCTGAAGTCGATCAGCAAAGGCTATGCCTCGTTCGACTACCAGATCAAAGGCTACGAGGAGAACGAGCTCGTGAAGCTTTCGGTCCTGGTCAACGAGGAGCCGGTCGATGCGCTGTCGATGATCGTGCATCGCACCCGCGCGGAAAGCCGCGGGCGATCCATGTGCGAGAAGCTCAAAGAACTTATTCGACCTCACCTTTTCAAGATCCCGATTCAGGCAGCCATCGGCGGCAAGGTCATTGCGCGCGAAACCATTAGCGCACTGCGCAAGGACGTGATCGCCAAGTGCTACGGCGGCGACATCACGAGAAAGCGCAAGCTGCTCGAGAAGCAGAAGAAGGGTAAGAAAAAGATGCGCCAGTTCGGCAGCGTCGACATTCCCCAGGAAGCCTTCATCGCCGCCTTGAAGATGGACGAGAACTGAGGCGTCGCGCTCGGCAATGGACGCGCGCGCTCAATCGCCAGCGAACGTCGACATTTCACGCCGCTGGCCACGCCATCGCCCCGGTATCGCCGCCTGCATGCCATCGGTGCATGAAATCACGTGCTCAACGCGAACTTCGCGTGGTGGGAAAGGAGCACATCGTGACACGAATGAAATCGATGGTCGGATCGGTCGTGTGCGCGTCGCTGTTGGTGTCGGCGCTGCCGCTTGCGTCTGCCGTTGCGGCACCGATCGGAATGCAGGCGATCAAAAGCAGTGACACCGGCGTAACATTGGTCGGGCGCCGCGGCTGGGGTCCGGGAGCCTTGTTCGGCGGCATCGTCGCCGGCGCACTGATTGCGGCCGCGATTAGCGAAGGCCGCGCGGATGATCGCGATATGCGCCGCTGCGCCCGCGACTTCCGCGGCTTCGATCCACGCTCCGGCACGTATATCAATCGCTACGGCGAGGAGCGTGTTTGCCCGTACCTGCGCTAGGACGGCAACACGCAAGCACTTTGCTGAGGCGCCGGTTGCACAATCCGGCGCCTCATCGCTTTTCAAGACGCATACGGCGCATCGCCGCACCAGGTTAACCACGCCCCATTGTCACCACATGGCGTGGCAGACTGCGTCTCAACCCGGCTTGGTCATCGTCGTGATGATCGTGGCAAAGGCGCTCGACGGACAGGCGAGGCGGTCTCCGGGGATCTGCGTAGGCTCGTGAACTCGACGGCTGGCTGTGTGCGGCCGTCGATGCAGACCGAGCTGCGAATTTGGAATGGGGCAAGCGCTCGATAGCCGCCCCGAAGTCTCTCTACAAATCCAGGAGTGATCATGATCAAGCGGCTCTCAACCGCAACGATCGGCGTTGCGCTCATTTTCTCTGCCACATCCGTGCAGGCGGCAAAGCCCTACTACGGTTTCGACGGTCGGACTTACGGCGAGCCGGCACAGGCACCAAACTGGGGGCGCCCCGAGGCGAAGAATGTCCCTCGCGTCGCCGACGACAAGGGCGCGCCTCGCAAGTGCCTGACCAAGCCGGTGCACGACCTGCTCGACCAGGTCGAGGCTCGCTTCGGACCGGTAAAGGTGATCTCGACATGCCGCCCGGGCGCGCGCATCGCCGGATCTGGCCGCATCTCGCGCCATGCCAGCGGCAACGCCGTGGACTTCGAGGCCGGCAACCGCAAGGGTGCGATCATCGATTGGCTGGTCGCCAATCACAAGACGGGTGGCACCATGACGTATCCCGACATGAGCCACATCCACATCGACGTCGGCCAGCACTTCGTTTCGCTGGCAGGCGGTCGCAAGTATGCGAGCCGCAATACCGGCAGCAGCAGCCGGCGCTCCGCGTCGAGCGGCGGCTCGCGGTACGAGCGCTATGCGCGCGATTACGACTACGAGCCGCGCTCCTATGGACGTTCCCAGCGATATGCGCGTGAGGCCTCGTACGAGCGCGGCTATGGCTCGCGTTACGGGTCCGGCAACTCCGACTACTCTCGCGGCTACGCTACGATGTATCGCTAGATTGCCATTCCGTGACGGCGGCGGGGCGTGCAACCCAGCCGTTGCAACCTCTCAGGGCGCCGGGCGCATCGCGCCTGGCGCTCTTTTATGTGGTGGGCGGGGTGCTCAGCTGCCCGCTCTTGAGGCAGCGCCTTGCCTCTCCAACACGCCGTAAATTTGCCGCGATCTGAGAGCGCCGCGAGGCCCTCGCGAAGTGAGATTTGCTCTTCGCGATGTGCCGGCAAGTCAAGAGAATCAGGGGCCTTTACCGCCACATAGGTGGACCGGTAAGGGGGCCATCACGTCGTCCCACAGACCCCCATCCTCGCCTTGCCTTTCGGCATGGAGCGGTCCATATAGGGCCGATCGAACACGCCTTGGTTTACTCCGACACTGGACGTCTCCATCGCGCGATTTGATGTCCTAGGGCATTCGCCCGAAGGAGATTGCCTAATTGCTTTGGAGAGACTTGATGGCAAACGGCACTGTGAAGTGGTTCAACGGCCAGAAGGGCTACGGCTTCATCCAGCCGGATGAAGGCGGCAACGACGTTTTCGTGCACATCTCGGCAGTTGAGCGCGCTGGTCTCTCGACGCTTCGTGAGGGACAGAAGATCGCTTACGAGACCGAGACTGGTCGCAACGGCAAGGTCGCAGCAGTCAACCTGCGCCCGATGTAAGAACCGCGGAGCATTCCGCTTCAAGGGGAGCAGGCGCGTCTGCTCCCCTACCATTTTCTAGGCATCGATGCCGGGCGGCCAGTGCGCCCGCTGCGTCGCCCAGCAAGGACCCTGATGGCGAAGGAAGAGATGCTCGAGTTTGAAGGCGTGGTGGTGGAGGTGCTTCCCGATGCACGCTGCCGCGTCAAGCTCGACAACGGACATGAGGTTGTCGCCTACACATCCGGACGCATGAAGAAGAACCGCATCCGCATCCTTGCCGGCGATAAAGTCACCATTGAGATGACGCCGTACGATCTCACCAAAGGGCGCATCAACTTCCGCCACAAGGACACTCGTCCAGGCGGAGGCGGCCCACCGCCGCCGCAGCGCCCTGGCGGTCCCGGCAACTTCCGCCGCCGCTGAGACTAGGAAGCCTTGTGATTTGAACGAGGAGCGTCGCGATTGCCGCGGCGCTCTTGGCGTTTCCGGTCGCGCGAAATTGTGTGCGCGGTTGTATAGCGGCTCCATGATTTAGCCGAGGGTCAGCCACGCGACTCAGTCAACGTCGCGTGCATGAATAGGTATCTGAAGAAGTGGATCTACCGCCGCCCGGTGGCGTCTGCGCTGGCTGGCGTTGTTGCGCTTGGTCTCTTGTCCGTGATCCCGCCGCGCGAGACCGCGGCCCGCTCCGTCGCGGAGCATGGGGCATTGAGCGGCCGGGCGCGGGTCATTGACGGCGACACGCTCGAGATCGATGGCCGCCACATTAGGCTTGAAGGCATTGACGCCCCCGAGATGGGTCAGACCTGCGGCCGTCGCTTGATCGGCTCCTGGAAGTGCGGCTCTGCCGCTGCCGACCGGCTGGCCGCGCTCGTCGCCAAGCGTTCCGTAAACTGCGAAAGCCGCGGCGACGACAAGTACGGGCGCATGCTCGGCATCTGCTTCGTCGACGGAAACGACATCAATGCGCAGATGGTGCGCGAAGGCTATGCGTGGGCGTTCGTGAAGTACTCGCAAACCTATGTTCAGCAGGAAGGCACGGCGCGCACGCAGCGTGTGGGCATCTGGCAGGGCGATGCCGAGCCCGCGTGGGTCTATCGCGAGAAGCGTTGGGCCGGCGCCGAGCAGGCTGCGCCGCAGGGGTGCGCGATCAAGGGCAACGTCACCGAGCACGGCCACATCTATCACATGCCGTGGAGCCCCTGGTACGGGAAGGTCAAGATCGAGGCCACCAAGGGCGAGCGCTGGTTCTGCAGCGAGTCCGAAGCGGCCGCCGCGGGTTGGCGACCGGCATCGGTGCAATAGTTTCTTAGGTCGCGCCGGCGCGCGCGCGAAGATTTCCGTGTAAGGATCATCCAGCAACACACCGACAACCAATACACTTAACGCTTCCTGAAGGGCGCCGCGGCTAGTCTGCGGCGCTCTTTGCTCTGAGGGACGTTTCGTGAAGCCGGTCGGACCAAGAACTGTTCTTGCAGCGATTGCCGAGCATCCCTGGTCGAGCCTGCGCGACTTCGTCGTGCTGTCCGCGATCATGCTTTTCGCAGTGCTCATGGCCCAGCACTACGACATCTTCGCCTTCATCGCCTCGCTCGCCTATCCGAGCCGCGAGATCTCGCCTGCAGAAGCCGTGCTGCTCGGCGGCGTCGGTGCCGCGTGCGTATGGACCTTCATCTCCCGCCGTCTGAGGGATGCTGCGACCGACACTCTCAGCCCGGAGATGCTCGCATCGGAGATGCATGCCTTGCGCGTTCTGGCGATGCAGGATCCGCTGACCAGCTTGCCCAACCGTCGGGTGCTGCTCGATGCCGTCGATATCGCCACCAAGGTGAGCCCGGTGCCGGGCAGGTCGCACGCCGTGTTTCTGCTCGACCTCAACGGCTTCAAGGGGGTCAACGACCGCTACGGACACGCTATGGGCGACGAGGTCCTGAAGGCGGTCGTCGCACGCTTCCGCCGGGCGGCGCGCAGCAGCGATATTCTCGCCCGCCTCGGGGGCGATGAGTTCGCGGTGCTGTCGCGTGACGTGGACGAGACCGACGCCCGCACCATAGGTGACCGCTTCATCGCCGCCCTGCGCGACAACGTGAAGGCCGGCGGAATGTCCCATGCGATCGGCGTCGCCGTCGGCGCGGCGCTTTTTCCCAAGGACGGGGACACTGTCGAGAAGATCATGCGCCACGCAGACGTGGCCATGTACCGTGCCAAGTCGCAGGCGGTATCATCGCTCGTCTTCTTCAACCCCGCTGTCGGCATTGTGGGCATGGAGCGCAAGGCGTCGGCCTGAGCCGCGTCATCTCTCCATCAAACGGGCAGTATCACCGGCTTACCGTCTGGAAAGCGTCCAATTGTCTCCGCGTCGACCTTCAGCGTCTGCGTGACCATGGCGCGCGGCGTGCGCGTCAGCCACTCACACAGCGATACGTCGGCAAAGTGCGCGGCGCGGAAGACCTCGAGATAGACCAGGTCGGTGAGACCCGTATTGCGCAGGTAGTGGCCCTGCGAGCGCTTGACGTAGCCGATGTCGCCCGCATTGAAATTCTGCGTTACCGCGTTGGGGCCGGTCTCGAAGACCGTCAGCTCGCCCTCTCCCTCGATGATGTACAACCATTCGTCGGCGTTCGGGTGCCAATGCATTTCGCGCATGCCCTTCGGGTGGATGCGCACCAGCGCCGCAGCGATCGTCTTGGAAATTTCAAAATTGCTCGAGTCGGCGATGCGAACCTCGCCGCCGCGCGTCTTCTTCACGGGGGCCGTGTCGATGAGCGAGAAGCTCGAGCGCAGCTTCGGCACGCCGGCGTTGCCCTGGGCCTCCTGCCGATCTGTCTCGATAGGGCCGGGCATCTTGCCTTGGAAAATATAGAGATCCGTCAGCGGCACCTTGCTGAACGCCTCCGCTGGTACGCCGAAATTGAGCGCCAGAACGTCCGGCTGAGTATGCGCCATCCACTCGGTCAGGAGCAGGGTGTCGAATTCCGAGGCCTTGCCGTTGTCGAAGCAGATGACGAACTCGCAGCCGTCCTCGCCCACGCCCTGCAGCGAGTGCGGAAGCCCCGGGGGAAAGTACCAAAGGCCGCCCTCGCGCACGTCCTCGACGTTGGCGCGACCCTCCTGATCGATGGTGGTGATGCGGCACACGCCCTTGGTCACGAATGCCCATTCGGCGAACACGTGCCAGTGCATCTCGCGGATGCCGCCGCGGGTCAGGCGCATGTTCACGCCGGAGATGGACTCCGAGATCTGAAAATCTTCCTGGGTGACCTGCCGCGCCCAGCCACCGTTCTGGATGCGGCGCGGAGCGTTGTTGAAGGACGCCCAGAACATCGGCAACGAGCCGACGTCGGTCGCCGGCGGGGAGACCGCGCCGGGAAACTGTCCCGACAATGCAGGGTTATTCGGGCCGATGATCGTCGTGCTCGATGGATTGTCGAGCGTGTTGATCGCGCCCTGCGGCGGTTCGTCGGGATTGCCGAAGGTTGCTGCCTGCGCCGTCGCGGCTGCGGTGATCAGTCCGCCAGCCGCCGTCGCCACGAGCACATCGCGACGCGAAAGCTTGTCCATGTTGGCTCCCGGAAATGACGCCGGCATTGGCAATTTTCGACGCCGGCAGAGAGGCGCAGGGTCGGTCAGTCGCGTTAATTTCGCGTTGCGGAGTGTCCGGGATACGGGTCGTCAGGGCGAGCTATCGAAGCTGAGCGAGCCTTGGAAGAGCAGCGCTGCCTGCTCGACCGAAAAGCGCATCGGTACGTAGGTGCCGCTATCGCCGAAATCCACCGTGCCGCTCTCCGTCCACATGGTCCAGTAGCGACCGCCGACGCCGATCTTCAACTGGTCGGTTAGGGTGTAGGCGAGAATGAGCTCCAATTGCGCTCCGGTGCCGGTTGCCCATTCCGGTGACACGAGCGAACGGAGAAGGTGGTCGTCGACGCCGTTGATCCGAACGTAGGGGAGGTAGGCGGCATCGGCCGTTAGCGTTAGGCCAGGCACAATCTGCAGATCCGCGGCAATTCCGAGGCGCAGGGCATGCCACGTGTCGTCCTCGGAGATGACCGCGACCGAAACCGGGATCGACGTGCCGCAGTCGGAGTTCGGGTTGGCGATCTGGACGCAGCCGAAGCCCTCCATGTACTGGTGGAACTGGCTGTAGCCGACGAACGGCGTCACGCGCACCAGCTGGTCGTGCCAGACATCGTAGCCGGCATCGATGACGCCGTAGCGGATCGAGTCGTCCACCTTCGACCAGGTGTTGGAATAGGGCACGAAGACCGCGAACGGCACCGCCCAGTCCTCGTCGTTGAGGCTGCCTCCGCCGTTGCCCGAGCCGATGAAGCCTTTGGCCATGAAGCCGTTCGGCAGGTCGGCCCGCGCGAAGAGCTCGCCGCCCTGGGTGTTCATGCCCGAATAGGTGAGCCGCGAGGCGAGTGACGACAGCCCCGCGCCCTGGATGCCGAGATCCTTCTGGAAGCGCCCCCAGCCGAACACGTAGCGGGCGCCGACCTCGAGCGTCGTGCCGATGATCGGCCGGAGCGCCGGCGTTTCGATCACCTCGCCCGCACCGCCGCCGAGGTGATAATTGACGCCGAGCTTGAACAGGTGCGCATCCGTCGAAACGTTCGTACCCGTCGAGGCTGTTTGCACCATGTCGGCGGGGTTGCCGCTCGGCACCGGCTGGAAGAATCCCTGCGGCGTGGTCAGGCTGCTGCTGCCGAAATTGAGGTAGTCGTACTCGGCCTTCACCGACCACTGCCGCGACAGCATGCGCTCGGCGCCGGCGCCCAGCATCCACCCGAAGCGGGAATCTCCGCTCGACGTTGTCGGGGTCCCCGCGCCGCCGTTGGTCGTGGCCTCCAAGTCGCCGTTCAACCAGGCACCGCCCGCCTTGCCGTACAGTAGCGTCCCGCCGTCCGTGCCGACGATCCAACCGAGGCGCGCGGCAAGGGTGGCGAGCGCGTTGGTGTCGTCCTCGCAATTGGCGCTGACGTAGAAGCCCGAGTAGGCGAGGCACGTGTTCGTGGCGAAGAAGTCGGCCCAGCCGAGCTCGCCCTCGATGCCGAGGAGCGTCTGGCCAAATTGCCAATTGTAGCCAGCCTGGCCACCGGCGAGCGGACCAGGAGTGCGTACCGTGTCGCCGTACATCGACGGCCCGAACGGGTCGTTGACGTCCGAGAGCTGCAAGCCGCCGCCGAGGTGCGCGCCGATATAGAAGCCGCTCCAATCGTAGCGGACGGCTTCCGACTCTTGCGCGTGCGCGGGATAGGCAGCTGCGCTGGCCAGCATGATGGCCCATGCAAGATGTCGCATGATTATCCTGCGCCCGTTTCTCCTTCCCCTCTAGTGCCGCGATTCGCGTCGCTACCGAAGGTGGTAGCCGCACTTAGCGGTGGGCTCGGACGGCCTATTCAGCACCAGGAATAACGTTTGCTGATCAAATTGGTTTGGCGGCGCAACGGTGCGCCCTAGCGTCGTGGCTCATTCGTCGCCGAAGAGCTGCAAATGTCGATCGCCGCGCTCACCATCGTTTCGGTCCTGCCCGTCAGCACGCCGCTGATGGGCTGTCCCTGTATGCGCGCCCGCTGATCGACGAGACCGCTTCCCGAATAGCCGCTGCAATTGCCGCCCCACCCGCATCGAGGGTGGGTTTATCCCCGCGGCATTGGGGACGACTAGCCTTGCGTAGTACCGGGGCCGAGGCCCCCAATGAGAAACGAACGAAGGGATGACGCCTGGATGACCGCTGATCCAACGAAGGTGTCAACATGATCGAACTCGTACTTCTCGCCTGTCTCGTCGACAAGCCCGAGAGCTGCCGCGATGTCGGCCTCATGTATTCCAGCGAGAACCTCACACCGATGCAGTGCTTGATGCAGGCGCCACCACAGATGGCGAAGTGGGTCGGCGAGCATCCCGGCTGGAAAATCATGAAGTGGTCCTGCCGCCGCGCGGGGCGCTACGCCAAGACCTGATGCGCACGACGGTGGGCACAGCTCGGGCGCGGCGCGAGAAGTCGATTTGCTTATTCAGAATTGTTTAGCAGATCATCTTCGTTCGCCGTTTGCCCGAGCTGATGTTCTCATTCCTCCCGCCGAGGACGACAAAATGTCTCGGTTGAAGGACGTAAGTCCGTAAGTGGAGGAGAAAAGGCAATGCGTGGTGCGGTTCCTATCGCGCTACTCGCCGCAATGGCTTTGTGCAGCCCGGCGATGGCAAATGACGACGTATTGAAACTGACGAGCGACCCGAACAATTGGGCCTCGCAAAGCGGCGATTACTCGCTGCAACGCTATTCCAAGCTCGACCAGATCAACACCAGCAACGTCAAGGACCTGAAGGTCGCCTGGACGTTCTCGACCGGCGTGCTGCGCGGCCACGAAGGCTCGCCGCTCGTCATCGGCAACACGATCTACGTGCACACGCCGTATCCCAACATCGTCTACGCCCTGAACCTCGACGATGAGAACAAGATCATCTGGAAGTACGAGCCGAAGCAGGATCCCGCCGTCATCCCGATCATGTGCTGCGATACTGTGAACCGCGGCCTCGCCTATGCCGACGGCAAGATCTTCCTTTATCAGGCGGATACTTCGCTGGTGGCGCTCGACGCCAAGACCGGCAGGGAGGCGTGGAAGTCCGTCAACGGCGACGTGAAGCGCGGCGAGACCGGCACCAATGCCCCCATCGTCATCAAGGACAAGGTGATCGTCGGCATCTCTGGCGCCGAGTTCGGCGTGCAGGGCTACGTGACCGCCTACAACATCGCCGACGGTTCGCGCGCCTGGCGCGGCTACTCGGTGGGGCCGGACGACCAGATTCTGTTCGACCCCGAGAAGACGACATCGCTCGGCAAGCCCGTCGGCAAGGATTCCTCCTTGAAGACTTGGAACGGCGAGCAGTGGAAGATCGGCGGCGGCTCGACGTGGGGCTGGTTCTCGTACGATCCGAAGATCGACCTCTTCTACTATGGCTCGGGCAATCCCTCGACCTGGAACCCGGTGCAGCGCGCCGGACCGGACGGCAAGCCGATCGACCAGAAGTGGACCATGTCGATCTTCGCCCGCAATCCAGACACCGGCGTCGCGTCTTGGGCCTACCAGCTCACGCCGTTCGACGAGTGGGACTATGACGGCATCAACGAGTCCATCCTCGTCGACGACGTCGATGTGAAGGGCAAGAAGCACAACGTGCTCGTGCACTTCGATCGTAACGGTTTCGCCTACACGATCGATCGGCAGAGTGGCATTCCGCTGGTTGCCGAGAAGTTCGATCCGGCCGTCAACTGGTCGACGGGCGTCGATCTCGACCCGAAGAGCGAGCGCTACGGCCGACCGACGGTCGTCGCCAAGTACTCGACCTTCGCCAATGGTCAGGACGTCAACACGACCAATGTCGTCCCGGCCGCGCTGGGCACAAAGGATCAGCAGCCGGCTGCCTACTCGCCGCTGACCAAGCTGTTCTACGTCCCGACCAACCACGTCGCCATGGACTACGAGCCCTTCAAGGTGGAGTACACCGCCGGTCAGCCGTACGTCGGAGCGACGCTGTCGATGTATCCGCCGCAGGGCGACAAGCACCTCGGCAACTTCATCGCCTGGGACGCCTCGAAGGGGAAGATCGTCTGGTCGAACCCGGAGAAGTTCTCGGTGTGGTCGGGTGCCCTTGCCACCGCCGGCGGCGTCGCCTTCTACGGCACGCTCGAGGGCTACCTGAAGGCGGTCGACCAGAAGACGGGCAAGGAGCTGTACAGGTTCCGCACGCCGTCCGGCATCATCGGCAACGTCTTCACCTACGCACACAAGGGAAAGCAGTTCGTCGGCGTCTACTCGGGCGTCGGCGGTTGGGCCGGCATCGGGCTCGCCGCGGGCCTCACCAATCCAACCGACGGTCTCGGCGCCGTCGGCGGCTACGCGGGTCTTTCCCAGTACACGGCACTGGGCGGCTCGCTCACGGTCTTCTCGCTGCCTTAGCGCTTCCTCCAAGGGTACTAAGCTTGCGAGCACTTGGGGCCGATGCAGTCACCTGCATCGGCCCCTTTTTCAGTTCGGTGGGGATTGCCCTAGGCGGCGCGCGCCAGGCCGGGCAGCGCGGCGAGATCGGCGAACCAACGCTGCATGCGCGCGTCCTGATAGTCGGCGAAGCCCGCGTAGAGCGTGCCTGCCTCGATCGTCGGCTTCAGGCCGAGCAATGTCTGTTTCAGCTCCGCGCAGACCGCGGCATCGAGACTCGAGTGGACGATGAATGGCGGTGTCGGCAATCCGTCGAGGCGGGCGAGCACCTTGGTGCGCTCGGCGTTGGACGGCTGTGCTAGCCAAACGTCCTCATAGACCATCGTGGCGTCGATGCCGCCGCTGAGCATCGTATCGATCTGCCCCTGCCAGGCAGCAACCGGGAACGCATCGAAGAAGTCCTTGAGCGCAAAACCTTCGCGCGCCAGCAGAATCGAGGGCGAGAAGTAGCTCGTCGTGCAGTAGGTGTTGATGTACCCGAGCCGTTTGCCGCGCAGCTGATGCCAACTCGTTGCCGGGTTCTCCTTAGCGACGACGAAGACGCTGCTTTGCGCGGCGCGCTTGGTGATCGGTGTCATGGCGCTGACGATGCCGCGATACGGCGCTTCGCGCAGAAAGAAGCAGTTGGATGACGGCAGGTACGAGAAGTCGAACATCTGCTGGCGTAGCCCCGTCGTCAGCACATCGAGGTCGGTATAGCTCGTGATGCTGCAGGCCGCCGAGCGGGCGAATGCCGCCCAGGCTGGATCGGCGAAGTCGAAGTCGAGGTTGGTGTCAAAACCACCGGTTAGCTTGCGGGAGCTTCCTGACTGATCGGGCATCGGGGCTTCCTCGTCGCTCAAAAGCACCCGACCGGCATAGCGCAACGGGGTGAACGCTTCCGTGCGCGGGACTATTGCGCCGCTTCACACGTCCAGCCACGGTGAACGAAGGGTAAAGCCGCGCGAGGCGATGCGATTCATTTGTCGAGCCGATGTCTCCGCCCTGCCCAATTCCGGTGGCTGCATGGCGCGCGACAAAATAGGGGGGAGACACGGTGAGCAGGGATGCGATCACGACATGGCTGCTCGATGCAGATCCCGCGATCCGCTGGCAAGTTCTGCGTGACATCAGCGGCGGCTCTGAGAGCGATGTGACCGCCGAGCGAGCGCGCGTAGCCAGCGCCGGGTGGGGCGCAGAACTGCTCGAAAGGCAGACAACCGACGGGCACTGGGGGGACGAGCAAGAACACGGCTGGATGACGACCAATGATGCGCTGGCCCTGCTGAGGGAGCTTGGCGCCGATCCGGCCGATGCGAAGGTGCGCGCGGCAATCGACCTCGTCGTGGACCGCATCAAGTGGTGGCAGCTCGACGGCCGGCCTTTTTTCGACGGTGAGACGGAGGCGTGCATCAACGGCAGGATCATCGCTGCCGGCGCATACTTCGGCGCCCCGGTCGACAAGCTGCTGGAGCGCCTTCTCAGCGAGCAGCTCGAAGACGGCGGCTGGAACTGCGAGGCGCCGCCCAGCACGCGCTCATCGTTCCACTCCACGCTCTGCGTCCTCGAAGGACTTCTGGCCTACGAGCAGGCGAACGGGGCAACGCCCGCGACATCGAAGGCTCGGCTGCGGGGCGAGGAATACCTCTTAAAGCGCGGTCTGCTGCGGTCGCTGTCATCCGGTGCGGTCATCAACGAACGCTGGACGCGCTTTGCGTGGCCGGTGGTCTGGTACTACGACGTGCTGCGCGCCCTCGACTACTTCCGTGCCGTGGGGCGTGAGCCCGACCCGAGGATGGCGGAAGCGGTGGCTCTGGTGGAGCAGCGGCGCGACGAAGATGGACGCTGGCCGCTCGACGGCATCCACCCCGATCACAGTAGCCGGCTGGCGTTCGACGTGGAGACCGAAATAGGCAAGCCTAGCCGCTGGATCACGTTGCGCGCCGTGCGCGTGCTCGACTGGTACGGCCCTTGATTGCGCACCCGAGTAGCATGGCGACTAGCTCACCGAGCTGAGCCGTCCTTTCGCGGTCGCAAACGCCCAATCCAGCCATGGCATCAGCGCGCGCAGGTCGTCCGTCTCAACGGTTGCTCCCGTCCAAATCCGCAGCCCCGGCGGCGCATCCCGATAGGACCCGATATCATACGCGACCTTTTCTCGTTCGAGGCTGGCGGCGATATCCTTGGCGAAAGCCGCCTGCGCCTTGTCGACAAGCCCCGTCACGTCCGGGTCAACGATCCTGAGACAGACGGAGGTGTTCGACCACGTTGCGCGGTCGACGGCCAGATTGGCAATCCAAGGCGTTCTCTCGATCCACTCGTAGACGACGCTCGCATTGGCATCGGCGCGCGCGGCGAGGCCGCTTAGTCCGCCGACGCTTCGCGCCCAGTGCAGGCAATGGAGATAGTCCTCGACGCAGAGCATCGACGGCGTATTGATCGTCTCGCCTTCAAAGATCGCCTGATCGAGCGCGCCGCCCTTTGTCATGCGAAAGAGCTTCGGAAGCGGCCAGGGCGGCACATAGCTCGCGAGGCGTTCTACCGCTCGCGGACTTAGGATCAACATGCCGTGTGCGGCTTCCCCGCCGAGGACTTTCTGCCATGAATAGGTGACGACATCTGTCTTCGCCCAATCGATCGGCTGGGCGAAAATCGCCGAGGTCGCATCGACCAGCGTGAGACCGCGGCGGTCGTCAGGGATCCAATCCGCGTTTGGCACGCGGACGCCCGAAGTGGTGCCGTTCCAGGTGAATAGTACGTCGCGCTCGAAATCGACCTGTGCGAGAGCCGGCAGCCTGCCGTAGTCTGCGTGCATCACACGCACATCGTTGAGTTTCAATTGCTTCACCACGTCGGTTACCCAGCCGTGTCCGAAGCTTTCCCATGCAAGCACGTCGACACCGCGTGCCCCCAATAGCGACCACATCGCCATCTCGAAGGCGCCCGTGTCCGACCCGGGGACAATCGCGATGCGATAGTCGGCCGGCAGGCCGAGCAAGCTCCTTGTCTGGTCAAGCGCAGACTTTAGTCGCGCCTTGCCTTCCTTCGCGCGGTGTGATCGCCCGACAAGAGCTTGCGCAAGCACCTCTGGCGTCCAGCCTGGCGGCTTCGTACACGGGCCGGAAGAGAACTGCGGGTTGCGCGGACGCACCTCCGGCTTTTCCAAGATCGTTGTCATTCGTGGGCACCGATTGTTAGCGACTTAGAAGCGATGGGGCCGCGCCGCCGGTTCTTCTCCAGGGGAGAACTCGTCCCGGAAGTTGACTATTTCCCCAAGCGCCACGCCCTACATATTGGGGGCGCCGCAGTTGGGATAGACTCTGAACCATCAGATGGATGCTGGTCCGAGTGGTTCAAAGCAGCAGGGTAGCGAAGAGAATGGCGAACTCCAATTCCGATCACGTGGTAGCGGCCAAGCGCATTCTCGTGGCGGATCCGATCCATGAGCAGGGGCGGGCTTTCCTGGCCGCACGTCCTGGATTGACCGTCGACGTAGTGGCCGGACTGGATGAGAGCGCCTTGATCCACAAGATCGGCGACTATGACGCTCTTATCGTGCGCTCCAAGACGCGCGTCACGGCGCCCGTCATCGCGGCGGGCACGAGGCTCAAGGTCATCGGGAGGGCCGGCATCGGTGTCGACAACATCGATGTTGCGGCGGCGACGGAAAGGGGAATCGTCGTCTTCAACACGCCCGATGCGAATGCCACGACGACGGCAGAGCTCGCACTTGCGCACCTGTTGTCCCTGAGCCGCCACCTTCCGCAAGCCGACCGCTCCGTCCGCCGCGGGGACTGGAAGCCCGGAGACTTCGTCGGCACCGAGCTCGCCGGAAAGACAGTGGGCATCATCGGCTTTGGAACGATCGGGCGCATCGTCGCGCGCCGTTGTTTGGCGTTTCGCATGCGCGTGCTCGCCTTCGATCCCTACGTCGTCGCGGATGTGATCCGCGAGACGGGTGCCGAGCCTGCTGACCTCGACAAGCTGCTTGCCTCGTCCGACTACGTGACGCTCCACTGCCCGCTCAACGACGCGACGCGTAATCTGCTTGACGCATCCCGCTTCAACAAAATGAAACCGGGCGCCCGCCTCATCAATTGCGCGCGGGGCGAGCTGGTTGACGAGACGGCGCTCGTCGAGGCCCTTGCCAGCGGACACTTGGCGGGCGCCGCGCTTGATGTCTACGCGAAGGAACCGCCGGCAAACTCGCCACTCCTTGCACTCGACAACGTGGTCCTAACGCCCCACGTCGGCGCTTCGACCAAAGAGGCGCAGCAGGCCGTGAGCGTCAAGATCGCCGAGCACGTCGCAGCATTCCTCGAAACGGGGGCGGCGCAAAGCGCGGTAAACCTCCCCCGCATAGCGAGCGATCAGGTCATCCGCGCGCGACCCTATCAGCAGCTCGCTCTGGCCCTGGGGCGACTGTTGTCGGCGCTCATGCCTGGCCCCATTGCCGAGCTCGAGGTGGCCCTCTTCGGGCGCATTGCCGATGTCGATCCGCGGCCCATAACCGCGGGAGCGCTGACCGGATTGCTGGGCAAACGTCTGGCCATGCCGGTCAACGAGGTCAACGCGACGACGCTCGCGCAGCGTCAGGGCATTGCCGTGCGCGAGGTCCGCTCGCAAGAAGCGCGCGGCTACCTTTCCCTGGTGGAGCTGCGCGCCAAGACCGGGACGGAATCGATCAGCGTCGCGGGAACGCTACTGGGTGAGAGCCATCCGCGGCTCGTCTGCATCGACGATTACCACGTCGAGGCGGTGCCGGAAGGTTGTCTCATATTCACGCGACACGACGACCGTCCCGGCGTGGTCGGCGCCTTGGGCAGCATCCTCGGGCGCGAAAACATCAACATTTCGCGGATGCAGGTTGGCACCGCCGAAGGGAGGCCCGAAGCCATCGCCCTTGTTGGCGTTTCCGCGCCGTTGCCGCCGGCGGCGATCGAGGAGGTGCGGGCAATTCCCGCCGTCCGCCAAGCCATTCAGATCGAGCTGTAATGGTCGAGCGGCCTAAATTCGACGCGGTTTGCTTTGACTGCGACAGCACTCTGACGCGGATCGAGGGCATCGACGAGCTGGCGCGGCGTTCGGGCCGGGAGGCGGAGATAGCGCCGCTCACGACTGCGGCGATGGACGGCGCGTTGTCACTCGAAGAGGTCTATGCCCGGCGCCTCGAGATTGTTCGGCCCGGCAGAGACGATCTGGCGTGGCTCGGCGAACGATACATCGAGGAATTGGTCGACGGCACCCGTGCGACGATCGCCGCGCTGCAGCGCCTGGGTAAAACGGTCTATGTCATCAGCGGCGGTTTCCTTCAACCGGTCGCCCGGCTGGCACAAGCTGTCGACATACCTGCCTCCCATGTGCGGGCCGTCGAGATCCAATTCGACAGTACAGGCAACTTTTCCGGCTTCGACGCAGGCTCGCCGTTGATACGCGGCGACGGCAAGGCAGAGATCTGCCGCGACCTGGTACAACGCCACGGCGCCATAGCGATGGTTGGCGACGGAATAACCGATCTCGCGGCGCGGGCGGGCGGGGCTTATGTCATCGGGTTCGGCGGCGTTGTCCGGCGGCAAGCAATGGTCGAGGGCGCGGACTCGTTCATTGCGGACGCGAATCTCCTTTGCACGCTTGACGTCCTTCTGACCGGTGCCGAATCCGCGCAGTGGCGCGGCTCGCAGCAAGGTCGTGAGCGGGGATAGATCCTTAAGGGCATTGACCCCAAGCGCGACGCGCACCACGTTCGGTATTGTCGATTAAGGTCTGCGGAAGAGTTCGGAGGGCCTTCCTCCGGCGCCGAAGGAGCAACCGCCCCGGAAACTCTCAGGCAAAAGGACCGCAGACCGATGACGCTCTGGAAAGTGGCCGAATCGGTTTCGCTCCGGCCCACCGAAGAGGATAAGGCGCGCTGGCCCGGTCGGCCGTAGGCAGCGCGTCCAATCTTTCAGGTTTCGAGACAGAGGGGGCTCGAGTTGGCGCGCGCGGGAACGTGCGCGAATGAGCCAAGGAGCCTCTGCATGGGCGGCCAAGGTGCTCTCAGTTCGATCCAGGCGCTTCAGCGCACGCCGCTCCATGCCCTGCATGCTGAGCTCGGCGCCCGCATGATGCCGTTCGCCGGCTATGAAATGCCGTTGCACTTTCCCCCCGGCATCCTCAAGGAGCATCTGTACACGCGTGCAGCGGCGGGTTTGTTCGATGTATCGCACATGGGACAAATCGCTTTGCGCCCACTCTCCGGCGATGTCGCGGATGCGGCCCGCGCCCTGGAGCAGCTTGTGCCGATGGATATCGTCGGTCTAGAGCCCGGCCGACAGCGCTATGCATTTTTTACCTCGCCTGCGGGTGGCATCCTCGACGATCTGATGGTCGCCAATCTTGGGGACCGACTGCTGCTTGTCGTCAATGCGGCCCGCAAAGCCGCCGATGAAGTGCACCTCCACGCCAGCCTTTCGGACAAGTGCTCTGTCGAACTTTTGAGCGAGCGAGCGCTCATGGCTCTGCAGGGACCGAAAGCAGCCGCGGCGCTGTCACTGATCGCGCCCGAATGTGGGCACATGAGCTTCATGGATGTGCGCACGCTGGAACTGCTGGGTGCGCCGTGTGTGGTATCCCGATCTGGGTACACGGGCGAGGATGGGTTCGAGATTGCCTGTCATGCGGACATAGCCCGAGAGATCGCGGAAGCGCTGCTCGAGGATCCGGCGGTCGCGCCGGTCGGTCTGGGCGCGCGCGACTCTCTGCGCCTCGAGGCCGGGCTTTGCCTCTACGGATCGGACATTGACGAGACGACGACGCCGGTCGAGGCGGATCTGGCCTGGGCGATCCCAAAGTCACGCCGGCGCCACGGCTCAAGGGAAGGCGGCTTTCCGGGCGCCTCGATCGCCCTTGCTGAGCTCGAGAGCGGGTCCAGGCGTCGGCGCGTTGGTCTTCGCGCAGAGGGCAAGGTTCCGGTGCGTGCGGGCGCGCTGCTGTACGCCGACGAGGATGGGAAGTTCCCAATGGGCGCGGTGACTTCCGGTGGCTTCGGGCCAAGCGTCCAGGCACCGGTCGCTATGGGTTACTTGCCAACCGAGCTTTCTGCACCCGGAACTAGGATCTTCGCCGAGGTCCGCGACAAGCGGCTTGCCGTTGACGTGACCGGCTTGCCTTTCATTGCCACAAAATATGCGCGCATGCGAAGCGAACATTCCAGGAGGGCACCTTGCTGAAATTCACGGACGAGCACGAGTGGCTGAAGCTTGATGGCGACATTGCTACCGTTGGCATAACCGAGCATGCCGCGACGCAGCTGGGAGATCTCGTCTTCGTGGAACTCCCCGAGGTTGGCGCCAAGCTCAAGAAGGGCGACAGGGCGGCGACCGTTGAATCCGTGAAGGCAGCGTCCGACGTCTTCGCACCCCTATCGGGCGAGGTTGTCGCCGCCAATCAGAGCATTGTCGATGACCCTGCCGTCGTGAACAGTGCCCCAATGGGTGAGGGGTGGTTCTTCAAGCTCAAGCTCGCCCGCGTGGAGGATATGGAGGCGCTGATGGACTTGGACGCCTACAAGGCCCTTATCGCCTGATGGTGATCGTCATGAAGAGCGAAAGATACGAGCCCTACGATTTCGCCAACCGGCGTCACATCGGGCCCTCGCCCGAAGAGATGGCGCAGATGTTGCGCGTGGTTGGCGCGAAAGACCTCGAAGCGCTGATCGACGAAACCATACCGAAGGCGATCCGGCAAACGACGCCGCTGGAATTCGGCCATCCGTTCTCTGAGCGCGGTGCGCTCGACAAATTGCGCGAGACCGCCAACAACAACCGCGTGCTGACCTCCCTCATCGGCCAGGGCTACCACGGCACGATCATGCCGCCGGCGATCCAGCGCAACATCATGGAGAACCCTGCCTGGTATACGGCCTATACGCCCTATCAGCCGGAAATCAGCCAGGGGCGCCTCGAGGCGCTTCTGAACTTCCAGACCCTCGTCAGCGATCTGACAGCGCTCGACATCGCCAACGCGTCCCTGCTCGACGAGGCCACCGCGGCTGCTGAGGCGATGGCGATGGCGCATCGGGTGACAAAGTCGAAGGCGGACGCATTCTTCGTCGATGAGCAGTGTCTGCCCCAGACGATTGCTGTTCTCAGGACCCGCGCCGAGCCGATGGGCTGGAGGCTCATCATCGGCGATCCCATCAAAGGCCTCGATCCCGACGCGGTTTTCGGTGCGATCTTCCAGTACCCTGGCGTCTGCGGAGAATTTCGGGACTTCACCGAGGTCATCGCCAAGCTTCACGCCGCCAAAGCCCTTGCAATAGTGGCCGCCGACCCCCTCGCCCTCACGCTCTTGAAGCCGCCGGGAGAGATGGGCGCCGACATCGCCGTGGGATCAATGCAGCGGTTCGGCATGCCCATGGGGTACGGAGGCCCGCATGCCGCCTACATTGCCGCGAAGGACGCATACAAACGCGCGCTGCCGGGGCGCCTCGTCGGAGTGTCGGTCGATGCCCGGGGCAATCGCGCCTACCGGCTAGCGCTGCAAACGCGCGAGCAGCATATCCGGCGCGGGCAGGCCACGTCGAACATTTGCACCGCGC
This sequence comes from Hyphomicrobium album, assembly GCF_009708035.1. Taxonomy (NCBI): domain Bacteria; kingdom Pseudomonadati; phylum Pseudomonadota; class Alphaproteobacteria; order Hyphomicrobiales; family Hyphomicrobiaceae; genus Hyphomicrobium; species Hyphomicrobium album. Next base: position 1,800,430 of record NZ_WMBQ01000001.1, on the reverse strand, counting down.
AGGTGCTTCCCGCAGTCGTCGCGTCGATGTACGCCGTGTTCCACGGCCCCAAAGGACTCAAGGCCATCGCCGAGCGAGTGCACCGCAAAGCCGCACGTCTCGCCGACGGGCTGGCCGCGCTCGGCTTCAAGATTGCCCCTCAATCGTTTTTCGACACGATCACCGTCGAGGTCGGGCCCTACCAAGGGCTCATCATGAAAAACGCCGTCGACAACGGCGTGAACCTGCGCAAGGTTGGCCCCGACCGGATCGGCATCACGGTCGATGAGCGGACGCGGCCGGCAACGCTCGAAGCTGTCTGGCGTGCGTTCGGCGGTTACAACCTCACGTACAAAGACGACTACCCCGAATACCGCCTACCGGAATCCCTTTTGCGTCGATCGAAGTATCTCACGCACCCGGTCTTTCACATGAACCGGGCCGAGAGCGAGATGACGCGCTACATGCGCCGGCTCGCCGATCGCGACCTGGCGCTCGACCGGGCGATGATTCCCCTGGGCTCCTGCACCATGAAGCTCAACGCCACGGCCGAGATGCTCCCCATCACCTGGCCGGAGTTCGCCGAGATTCACCCCTTTGTGCCGGCCGACCAAGCTCGGGGATACGCGGAGCTGATCGAAGACCTTTCCAGAAAGCTGTGTCAGATCACCGGCTACGACGCGATCTCGATGCAGCCGAACTCCGGCGCACAAGGGGAGTACGTGGGGCTACTGACCATTCGCGCCTACCACAGGAGCCGCGGTGAGGCGCATCGGAACGTCTGCCTGATCGCCGCTTCTGCCCACGGCACCAACCCAGCCTCCGCAGCAATGTGCGGGATGCAGGTCGTTGTGATCGGCACCGACGCGCACGGCAACATCGATGTTGACGAATTCCGTGCGCAGGCGACGGAGCACGCGCACGATCTGGCCGCCTGCATGATCACCTACCCGTCGACGCATGGTGTCTTCGAGGAGACGGTACGCGAGATCTGTGAGATCACGCATGCGAATGGCGGACAGGTCTATCTCGACGGCGCCAATCTCAATGCGCTCGTGGGACTGGCCCGGCCTGGAGATATGGGCGCCGACGTTGGGCATCTCAATCTGCACAAGACCTTCTGCATTCCGCACGGCGGCGGCGGCCCGGGCATGGGCCCGATCGGCGTCAAGGCGCACCTCGTTCCCTTCCTGCCGGGGCATCCCGAAATCGACGCCGGGGAGCGATGCGTCTCGGCCGCGCCGTTTGGATCCGCTTCGATATTGCCGATTCCGGCGAGCTACTGCCTCATGATGGGCGGTGAAGGTTTGGCACAGGCCACGCGTGTCGCGATCCTCAACGCCAACTACATCGCGAAGCGACTCGCGGATGCCTACCCCGTGCTCTACACGGGTAGAAATGGACGCGTCGCGCACGAGTGCATCATCGACACGCGCCCGCTCTTAGAAAGCGCCGGAATCGCCGTCGATGACGTCGCCAAACGCCTCATCGATTGCGGCTTCCATCCTCCGACCATGAGCTGGCCGGTTCCCGGCACGCTGATGATCGAACCGACGGAATCGGAGACCAAGGCGGAACTCGACCGTTTCTGCGATGCCATGCTGGCAATCCGCGAGGAAGCACGCGCCATCGCGGAAGGGCGGAGCGATCCCAAAAACAATCCGTTGAAGAACGCGCCGCACACGGTCGAGGATTTGGTCGGCGATTGGCAGCGACCCTACAGCCGCGAGGCAGCTTGCTTCCCGGCGGGCGCTTTCCGCGTCGATAAGTATTGGCCGCCGGTCAACCGCGTCGACAACGTCTACGGCGACCGGAACCTGGTTTGCTCGTGCCCGCCGCTCGATTCGTATGTGAAAGCCGCGGAATAGTCGGCGGTTGCGTGCACCCCGCGGCTGCCAAACATGAAAAAGGGCCGGAAGCGATGCTTCCGGCCAGTTGCACACTTCGGGGAGCTCAGTGTGCCGGGTGAGTGCGCAGGCGCATTGGATCGTAGAACGGCATCTGCACCACCACAGCGCGATGCTCGCCATTGTCATGTACGACGAGCTCGGTTCCGAGCCCGGTAAAACCCGCTTCGATCTGCGCCATAGCCAGCGACTTCATCAGGTGCTGACTGTAAGTGGTGCTGGTGACGACGCCGACCTGCTTGCTGCCAGCGGTGATTTTAGCGCCGGGTTCGATGACCTTCGAGGTGGCGACTTCGAGGCCGGTGATGAACGAGCGCTCCTTGCCCTTGCGCTCGATCAGCGCCTGCTTGCCGACGAAGTCCGGCTTGTTGAGATCAACCGTCCAGCCGGCCCGCACCTCCCACGGCGTCGTGTCCCCGTGCGGCATGTCGAACGGGAAGAACAGCAGGCTTCCCTCGACGCGCACGATGTCGAGGCATGCCCACGAGACGGGGATGATGCCGTGCGACTTGCCGATTTCGAGGATCGTATCCCACAGGTAGTGGGCATCTGCGGCGGAGCAGAAGACCTCATAGCCTCGTTCCGCAGAATAGCCGCCGCGCGCGATGCGGACCTTCTTGCCGAAGAGCGTCGTCGGCTCGTGGCGGAAGTATCCGAGGCCGGCGAGATCCATCGGCGTGTGCGGAGCGAGCGTCGCCAATGCTAGAGGCCCTTGCAGCGAGAGAATGTGGACGTCGTTGTCGCGCTCGATCTTGACATCGTACTTTGCGGCAACCGGCAACATCGCGTCCTCGAACGAGCCGCCGCCGTGCGAGATGCGGAACTCCTCGGGGCCATCGACATAGACGATGACGTCGTCAACGAGCGCGCCCGTCTCGTTGACGATATTGCTGATGTGGGAGTCGCCGGGCTTCGCTTTCGACACGTCGGAGGTGAGAAGGTGATTGAGGAAGGGCAGTGCCTGGCGTCCCGACACGTTGAGCATTTTCAGCATCGAAACATCGAACAGGCCGGCGCGGCAGCGCACCGCGGCGGTCTCCTCGTAAGGGTCCGTCTTGTAGTTCTGCGGAATCGGCATGTCGTTCCAAGCCGTGGAAAGATCCGCGCCGAGTGCAGCGTGGCGATCATTGAGAACCGATTGCCTCGGGAACTTGCTTATCGTCATGGGCGTCTCGCTCCGGTTGCTTTGTGAGTCTTCTGTCTGCGATGCCGAGGGACCATCGTCTGGCCAGCAACCCGGGCTCGTCGGTGCGCCGTCGTCGTACTTCGACAACCATTCGATCGTCGTGTCGCGGTAGCGGGTGAGGCCCTTGTAGTCGACGAGCTCGGGCGGCAGCGTCTTGAGCACGCGGGGGAAGCGTCGCGCCCACTTGGGCACGGTGACGAGTTCGCTCATCTTGATGAGGTAGCAGCGGATGGAGAACAGGATGGCGTTCGAGCGCGGCAGGCGCCACAAGCCTTGCAGCTCGACACGCAGATGAACCTTGTCGCCGACGTTCTCCGGCGTCACGGTCGTACGATCGACGCCCCACTTGTCAAAGTTTTCCGGGCTCGTATCGAGACGCGGGTTGATGGTCATCGTCCAGTTGAGGCGACGCACCGGATGACCATTCTGCAGGTTCAACAGGAACTTTAGCGCCCGCTCAAAAACCCGCGCCTTGTGGGCCAAGGGTACGGGGCCGTGCCACTCGGTGAAGTTCATGCCGACGTCGAAATCGAGCGACCAATCGGCCTGTGCGGTGATGATGCCCGCGTCCATCCAGAGTTGGTTGTCGCGCTGGTCCTGCAGCGAGAAATCACCCTGGCATTGCCGGCCGATATACTCCATCGGCCCGTACGGCAGCGTCGTCTCGTCACCGAAGGTAAAGCGCTGCTCGATATTTAGCGGCCGGTTGATCCAATGCCACTGGTTGCCGGCGCGGTTGAGCGTGAAGTGCTCGAGGTAGTGCGCTGCCATCGACGTCATCAGCAGCTCGAGCATGTCCCACTGCGCCGGCATCATGTGAGGCAAGGCCTGGCAGCGCCGCGGATCCTTCTCGAGCACCAGCGCGCGATCGCGCATTTCCGAGACGTAATGCTCGTCGATGTCGATCGGGAACTCGTACACGCTCCCCGTTGGGCCAGCTATATGCGGCTCGATGTTGACCGCGTACATGTACTTGTCTTCGTGGAAGGGAAACGGAAAGCGGCTTATGGCGGCGGGACTGTTCGAGAACGTGAAGTCATCTCGAAATGTCTCGTTCTTGAAGACCAGGCCCATTACTCGTCCTCCGGGATTGTCGAGGCGATTTCGATCAAAGATCGAGCGTGAGAGTGCTGCCCGCGGCACGCGACACGCAGATCATGATCTTTTCGCCGGACTTCTTTTCTTCGTCAGTGAGGTAGTGGTCGTTGTGCTGCAGGGCGCCGTCGCAGGCGACGACACGCGTCTCGCATTGCCCGCATGCACCGCCGCGACACAGGTACTGCGCGTCGATGCCGTGCTGCTCCAGCGCTTCGAGGATGCTCTGTTGAGGCCCGACGACGATGTCGCGCCGCGAACGGGCGAGTTTGACAGTGAAAGAGCGGCCGGGCGGCGGTGCCGTGAAGCGCTCGGAATGCAGGTTCTCCTGCGGCCAGCCGACCGCACGACCGACCTGCAATGCCCAGTTGATCATCGCGGCGGGACCGCAGACGTACATGTGCGTTCCGAGCGGCTGCTCGCTCAGGACGCTTTCCAGCGGAAATGCCTGACCGAGATCCGATCGGTAAAGGTGCACGCGTGAGCCGTAGTCGGCGAGCAGCCGATCGCAGAAGGGTGCGCGGCCGAGGCCTCGCACCTTGTAGTGCAGCTCGAAATTCGCATTCAGCGCCGCCAATTCCTGCATCATGGCAAGGAAGGGCGTGATGCCGATCCCGCCGGCGACCAGGATGTGCTTGTGGCCCTGCCGGGCGATTGGAAATAGGTTCACGGGCTCGCTGATGTGGAGCTCGGTCCCGGGTTGCACGCCGTCATGCATGAAAGCCGAGCCGCCGCGCGAGCTTGCTAGCCGCAGCACGCTGATCTCGTAGCCGCTGCCGTCATCGGGGGCGCTGATCAGCGAGTAGGGGTTCTTCCATACATGGCCGTTCGCGCCATGCATCGTCACCAGAACATGCGACCCGGCCGAGAACACGGGGAGCGCGGCGCCCGACGCGTCGACAAGGCGAAAGCGTTTGACCTCGTCGGCGACGCGCTCGACCTCGGCGACACGCACGCGACGCAATGCGAATGCCGTCATTGGAACAGGACCTGTTGCTCGGGAATCTCTCCAGGAACTTCGGCGTCGGCGCGGACCCCCTGGAAGGCGGCCAGACGTCGCGAATAATGATCGCGGACCGTCAGCATGAGACCGCAGTTGCTGCACCTTACTGGACTGACGGTCACGTCATCAGTCATGCCCTTGCAGTGGACGCATTGCACACGCCGCTTAAGCGAGCCGCGGTGTTCGCAACGCACCGAACGATGGTCCACGCCGAAGCGCGCCGCCCGTTGGACGGTCGAGCCGATCAATGGCTCGCTGCCCGCTGCATAAACGCGGGTTCCCATTTTGGCGCGGAAAAGCCGCTCGCCGAGCGCGGCGACAGCGGCATTGAGATTGGGTAGCGGGATAGTGGCGGCAGGTTTCAGATTTTCAATCTGCGCTTCGAGGGCCTGCGGCGTGACGAAATCCTCGGCGCACAGAAATACGGTCGTCTTGGCCGCAAAGTCCCCGTTGGCGGTTCGCAGCATGTCGGCGACGGCGGCGGCGCCGGCGCGATCACACACGACAATGTTGCTGCTGGCGAACAGATCGGGCTCGAGGCCTGCGTACACTGGCCGGCTTTTTATGTCGCTAATCAGCAATGCTTTCCTCCTCTCGTCGCTGGGATGTCGGCAAGCTGCCAAAAATCAGGCCGGAGCAGTGCGCACACCGCTCCGGCCCAGGACATCAAGCGGGCAACTGGAAGAACCAGTTGGAGGCGAGGACGATCGCGGCACCGACGATCAGCGCCACGTAGGGCAACGCACCCGCCCGTCTCTTGCTGAGATCTGCTGTCGTCAGCCCCAGGTCAGCGAGCATGTGATCGGGGAACTTGCCGCGATCCTGCACGTAGTGACGGAACCAGAAGACCGGCACGATGAGCGCCGCAGCGATCAGGCCGGCCCACAACGCATTGGGGTTCCAAACTTTGGCGCCGGCGCCGAGGAACACCGCGTTGACGTAGGCGAACAGCACGCCGAGCCCCAGGAGCAGGGTCGGCGCTCGCCACGGCCGCACGACATCGCCGTTGTCGACGCGATGGATCCAGCCGGCATTGAGGTTGAGGAAGTTGAAGATGATGTAGCCGACGTTGGACACCGCCAGGATGAAGAAGAAGCTGGTGGCATCCGCGCAGGCGATGGCCAGTACACCGAGGTTGACGATGAGATCGGTCCACATGGCCCGGGTCGGCGCGCCGTGCTCATTCACGTGGCTGAGATATTTCGGCAGCCACCCGTCATACGAGCCCTGGTAGAGGGTGCGCGATGAGCCGGCCATGGCCGTCATGATCGACAGCAACAACGCGAATATCATCAGCATGACGAACAAGTTCGTCACCCAGCCGCTGCTGCTTACCATTTTGCCCATGGCTTCAGCGACGCCGGAGCCGTCGACGATCGGCGTCGCCAGCATGCCCTCGAGGCCGAGGACGCCCTGGAACGCGAACGGTACGAGCGAGAACAGCACGAGGCAGAGGACGCCCGAGTAAAGGATCGCCCTAACCGTATCGGTCTTCGGGTTCTTGAACTCGCTCGTGTAGCAGATGGCCGTCTCGAAAGCGTAGGTCGACCAGGCCGCGATGAACATGCCGCCGAGCACCAACGTCCAGCCGCCGATGTCCCATGAGCCCATTTCGGGCGCATAGGCAGCTTTGAGCGGCGCCAGAGGCGTGTAGTTCGACCAATCGATCTGGCCAGTGATGATCGGCACGATGCCGACAATCAGCATCGGTATGATCACAATCAAGCCGAGGTACTTTTGGACGTTCGCAGTGCCAAGGATGCCGCGATGCTGAATCGCGAAGGTGAGCAGCATCAACAGCGCGCCAATGAAGAAGGCGGCGTTGAGCGAAAAGGATACCGGCCCCAAGGTTCCCGCATGCAGCGTCCAGGAGCGGACGGCGGGCGTTACTGCCGAAATGGCGTCGGCGGACAGAAGCGCAGCGACGCCGTCAGCCGCCGTCTTTCCCGAATTGGCCGCCAGCCATTCGACGACGCGGGGACTTTCAGCGGTGATGGAGGACGCGTGGCTCTGCACCCAGGCTAGAACGGCCGCGTTATCGGCGCCCGGAACAGGGGCAAGCGCGTTCAGGATGTAAGCGGCGGCGATAGAGCAGCCGAGCGAGAGAACGGGCGACCAAGCGATCCAATTGCACCAGACGGAAAGAGGCGCGATGAGCTTGGAGTAGCGAACCCAGGCCGCGGCTCCATAGACGGACGCGCCGCCGGACTTGCTGGGGAACAGGCCGGCTATCTCCGCATAGGTGAAAGCCTGAATGAACCCCATCAGCATCGATACGATCCAGACGAGGAAGGCTACCTTTCCTGCTGTGCCGGCGATGCCGCCAATGGAGAAGAGGACGAGTGCAGGGACGCCGCTCGCGACCCAGAAAGCGCCTCTCCAATCAATGGCTCTATGAAGCTCCCCCGAAGATGCTTGGCCCACCACGGGCGCTTGCAGTATCCCCGTCGTCATTTGCGTGACTCCTCACGTTGCGCCTTGCCCCAAGCACCCGCGCGCTGGCCGAAATGCCGTCCGTGAAGCCACCCATGGCGAGGCGGGTGGAAATAGCCTTGCGCATCAAGACCAAATTGTGCCATACTCAACCACTTCAGACCAATAGGCGCTGGACTGGTCGAGTTTAGATCAAAAAAAATCGCGAGCAAGAGACAATGTTGCCTGTAAGGAAAGTATTTTGCGTGATGGATGCCCTGCGTTTGATCAGTAGATTCGGGGAGTGAACGTAGAGGTCGTCGCGCAAATGCTTGACTCGTATGCGGAATATTTTGCGTGGTTATAAGTGGTTGATTTTGGGCTGATTGCCTGCAATCTAGGCGCCCGCTTTCCCGTTCTGAGAGCAGACGCCCTGAGTGAAAGGCGACCGAGAGAGTGACGAATGGGCGGCCGTTTCCGAGATGATTGGATGGGAATAACGGCTGCGGGCTTTGCGGCCATGGCCGAGGGCCGGCTGGATGACGCGGCTAAGCAGTGGCAGCAGGCAGCACGGGAAGTCGGGCGAGAGGGAGCTTCCGATCCGCTCGGCGCTGCTTCCTACAACAACGCCGGCGTCGCCCATCTACTCGCGTCTGACGCGCACAGGGCCCAGGAGAAGTTTTGCGAGGCCGAGAGGCTCTGGGGGAAATCGCGCGCCCAAATTGAAAGCGCGGAGATACCGATCGCAGGGCGCAGTTCCGTGTTTCATCTTCGCCTCGCCATGGAGCATCATGAAGCTTTCGCGGCGCTACGGCGGCGCAAGCACACGCTAATATGCGCGGCGGCCTGCGCGATCACGAAATTCAACGCCCGTCTCGCACACAGCGTTGCTGACGGCACCCTAGGCAACGCCAAGGCGGATCAGAGCCTGATCCCTACACTATCCGCGGCCTTCGGTCCGAGCTGTGTAGAGATCATGATCCTGCGCGATGCATTAGCCGATGGCGATAGCTCACCCACCACCGCGACCTTTGCCGCTTACCGGGCAAAGGGTGCGCGTCTGGCAGAACCCTCCACGCATACTTATGTCGACAGTGACCGTATCTGCGCCGATCTCGATTGCGCGGCCCAACTCACGGCGCTGATGCATCCTGGCCTTCTGTCAGCGCCGTCGAACGCTGCCGGGGCAACTGACAAAGGTAGACGATGATCGAGACGAGCCTACGAGCGATGGAAGGCCCGGTTGAAACGCCGCCGTGGGAAAGGGATCTCTCGTCCCATCCGATGGTCAAGCAGCGCGTCAAGAGGATCGCGACGCAGATCTTCAATCGCATGGTCTCGGGCGAGTATTCCTTCGGCACGCGCATTCCGGCCGAGCGCGAACTTGCCGACGCGTTTGCGGAGTCGCGCACGACCATCCGGCAGGCTCTCGACTTTCTGGAGACCTTCGGCGCAGTCGCCCGGCGCGCAGGTAGCGGAACCTTCGTTGCCTACCGCGCTGATCCCGCCAAGCGCGCCGGTACCGACGCATCGGGCTACCTCAACATCTCGCTCATCGCCGAGACGATCTCGCCGTTTGAGATGAACGTAGCGGAATCGATTCTCGAGCCCGAGATCGTGAGGTTGGCGACGATCTACATGTCGGTCCGCGATCTGACAAAGCTCGGCCAGCAACTGACGCAACTCGAAGCGATCGTCACCGATGCCGCAGAGTTCGCCGACCTCGAGAAGCAGTTCATGATGACGATCTGCGAAGGGACGCACAATTCGCTCATCGTTACGATGTATCGCATCATGCACGAGGTCCGCCGCCAACCGCAGTGGTGCGCCAACAAGAAGCGGACGCTGACCCCTCTGCGCATCCGCGAAGCGCAGAAGGCGCTTCGATCCCTCTTTACGGCCCTCGAACGGCGAGATGTGGACACCGCCGTCGAGTGCATGCGGCTCTACATATCGAGCACGCAGGAGGACATGATCTACGCCTCACCCTGAGGCCGTGCACCGCGATTAGAAATTACGGCCGCTCGTGCGCCAGCGCCGACGCGACTTGCGCCTCCTCGCGCTGGTCCCACATGAGGTTCATGTTCCGCATGTGCCGGATCAGAACCGCCTTGTTCTTGGACCACCAGCGCACGATCGATGAGAACTCCTGAATGCGCGCGCGCCCATCCTCGATGGTGACAACGGGCCAGTCGCCCACCAGAGCATTGTCTATCCCGAAAAGCTCTCTGCCCCACCAGACGGCTTCGCCGAACGCATGGTGTCCGACCCCGCCGAACTTCATCATGGAAAGCACCGAAAACGGCTCGAACGTGCGGGCACGCTGCACTGCGTTCTTCCAAAGCTCGAGGGTCGAGACGTATTCCCAGGACACCGCACTCCAGGTTCCCGGATAGCGGGCGCAGAACTCCGCGTAGAACTCGTTGGGGTTCTCGAAGTTGATCTGCGAGTCGTTGAGCCGCGGGTCATCGAAATCCGGGAACTGGAAGACGAAGCCCTCCATGAACTCGGGGCTCGTGTGGGCGATGAGGTCGCCATAGTTGTCGCACGTGCAGGAGATCATGCGGCCCTTGAAGCCCCGCTTGAAGGCCTCCTTGGTGAGGGCATGCAGAAACGGCTCGTAGACCGTGTCCCAGCACAAGACGTCCGGGTTTTTGGCCATCAGCTTGTCGACGATGGCGCCGAAGTCCGTCGTTTCGATGGGGAACAGGTGCTCGGCAACGAGGTCCCATCCCGCCACCTCGAATGCCGCCCGATAGGTCGCGATTGAGGGCAGCCCATGAAGGTCGTCCTGCGCACACATGGCGACCGTCTTGAGACCTGGCTCCTGCCGATGCAGCCAGTCGACGCCCGTAACATTGTAGATCGGGTGCACCTCGCTAGGGGCAACCAGCGTCGGTGCGTCCGGCGTGAGGTCGCTCGGCAGCAGCGTCGCAACCAGCATGCGGTGCTTGTTCACGAGATTGCGGACCTCGTCGGTGAAGTCGTTGCCCCCGACCATCAGGATGAATTTTACGCCGTCCTCGTTGATCAGCTTTTTCACCCCCGCCAGTGCCAGATCGGGCTGGAAGTTGCTGTCGAAGGGGATGAGGTCGACCATGAAGCGGCGCATGCCGACCTTGATGCCGCCTGCGGCATTGACGCGGTCGCGCCAGATGAGGCTGCCATTGAGGCCTGGCTCCGCCCACGACTTCAGCTTGCCGGTCAGCGGCGCCAGGAAGCCCACCTTCAGGACGGTTGGCGATCCAAGGCCATGGTCCGCCATCGCGATGGATAGTGCCGAGGCAAGTGAGCTTTTCGAGCGTGCTGCCATCAGCCCAAGACTCTCCTTCGAGTTCCGCGGATCGTGGGTGCCCGGTTGCCCCGCCTAGCGAGCGGGGCGCGAAGCTCAGCCTAGCGCTCACGCCGCGTCCGCCGCAATGCGCCGCCGTGTATTGGGCGAAGGTCAACAAGATCATGTAGCCGGCAACGCTGGTTGCCGGAACGATTGAGTTCGAATCCTGGATGATGGAATGGCGCACCCGAAGGGATTCGACCCCCCTGGCCTCGGCCTTTATTCGTTCGTGGCAACGCTCTCTCAACAATGGCGGGTGATGTGGCGTCGGGCGTGGGGGAGGCGTCCCCACATTTCCCCCACGAAAAAGTAGAAAATCATTTCACATCAAATGCTTGTTTTCCTGAAGGAAATCGCGTGAGTGCAATCGTTCCTGCCGCAACCCCTACAAGAGGACTCACCATCTCGGCTTCGGACGACTAGGCGCCGCCCGGCAGTTGTTGGCGACCGCATCTATACAGAAGCCGACGAGGGCCCCTTGCTGCTGCTTGGTCAGCGCGAGATCCGCTTTGCAGAGTTAGCGGACACCGCTCCAATACCGCCCACCCATCTGCTGTCGGTCGCAGCAATGGCCGAATTGCCCTTGACAGCGGTCATTGGCGTTCCGGCGCAAGACTCCGCATCCTGTCTAGGGGCGCGCTCCGCGGAAGGCTCACCAGTGAATGCGTTCGATGTCCGTAACATTGATCTGCGCGCCGTCGTTGACGCTGATGATGCCGTCCGCATCGTTGGAAAGGATGAGCTCGCCGGCGTTCTGGGTGACGATGCTGCCGGACGTCAGGTTGAGCGTCCAGTCCGTGCCGAACTGCATCGCGCCCGCCGACTGATCGAACTGGACCGTATCCAGCCAGCTGGCGCCGCCGTCGATGTTGTCTGACCCTTGGCCGTGCAGATAGATGAACACGTCGTCGCCGGTCCCGCCGATCAGCGTGTCTGTGCCGGCACCGCCGGTCAGCGTGTCGTTGCCCGCTCCGCCGTCGAGCACGTTGTTGCCCGCATTGCCGGTCAGCGTGTTGTCGAGCGCATTTCCCGTGCCGTTGATGTCGCCGGATCCGGTCAGCGTCAGGTTCTCGACGTTGGCGCCGAGCGTGTACGTGACGCCCGACTGCACCGTGTCGGTTCCCTCGCTGGCGTTCTCCGTCACCGTGTCGCCGGCCGCGTTGACGACGTAGGTGTCGTTGCCGATACCGCCGCTCATGGCGTCATTGCCGGTGCCGCCGTCGAGCGTGTCGTTGCCGGCGCCGCCGGAGAGCACGTTGGCCCCTGAATTGCCGGTGAGGACGTTGTCGAGCGAGTTGCCGGTTGCATTGATGCTGGCCGTCCCGGTCAGCGTCAGGTTCTCGATGTTGGCGCTGAGCGAGTAGGTCACTCCCGACTGCACGGTGTCGGTTCCTTCGCTGGCGTTCTCGACGACCGTGTCGCCGGCCGCGTTGACGACGTAGGTGTCGTCCCCCGCGCCGCCGCTCATGGCGTCGTTGCCGGTGCTGCCGTCGAGGATGTTGTTGCCGGAATTGCCGATCAGGATGTTGGCGCCGGAGTTTCCGGTGGCGTTGATGTTGTCGCTGCCCAGCAGGGTCAGGTTCTCGACGTTGGTGGCGATGGTGAAGCTGACGCTGGACTGTACCGTATCGGTTCCGGCGCTGGCGCCTTCGGTCACCGTGTCGCCCACCGCATCGACAACGTAGACGTCGTTGCCGGCCCCACCGCTCATGGAGTCATTGCCGCCGCCGCCGTCCAGAACGTTCGCTCCGGAGTTGCCGGTGAGCGTGTTGTTCAACGCATTGCCCGTGGCGTCGATGTTCGCCGTTCCGGTCAACGTGAGGTTCTCGAGGTTGGCACCGAGCCCATAGCTGATGCTCGCCTGCACCAAGTCGGTGCCCTCGGACGCGTTCTCGGCCACGCTGTCTCCGGCCGCGTCGACGACGTAGGTGTCGTTACCCGCACCGCCGACCATGGTGTCGTTGCCGGCGCCGCCGGTCAGGATGTTGGCGCCGGTGGTGCCGGTCAGCACGTTGTCGAGCGTGTTGCCGGTGGCGTTGTTGTTGCCGGTGCCGGTCAGCGTGAGATTCTCGACATTGGCGCTGAGCGTGTAGGTCGTGCTCGACTGCACGGTGTCGGTGCCCTCGCTGGCATTCTCGACCACCACATCGCCGGCCGCGTTGACAAAATAGATGTCGTCGCCCGTGCCGCCGCTCATGGTGTCATTGCCGGTGCCGCCGTTCAAAGTATCGTTGCCGGCGCCGCCGTCGAGCGCGTTGGCGCCGGAGTTGCCCGTCAGCACGTTGTCCAGATCGTTGCCGGTGGCGCCGATCCCGCCAGTGCCGGTCAGCGTCAGGTTCTCGACGTTGGCGCTCAGCGTGTAGGAAACACCTGACTGAACCGTATCGGTGCCTTGGTTGACCGCCTCGGTCACCGAGTCACCGACCACATCGACGACGTAGATATCGTCGCCGGCGCCGCCGCTCATCGCGTCGTTGCCGGCGCCGCCGCTCAGCGTGTTGTTGCCGGAGTTGCCGACAAGCGTGTTGTCGAGGGTGTTGCCGGTGGCGTTGACGTTGCCCGTCCCGGTCAGCGTCAGATTGTCGACGTTGGATCCCAGCGTGTAGGAGAGTGCCGTCATGACTGTATCGGTGCCGGCGCTGGCGCCCTCGGTCACAGTGTCGCTGGCCGAGTCCACGACGTATGTGTCGTCGCCTGCGCCGCCGCTCATCGCATCGTTGCCGGCGCCGCCATCGAGCACGTTGTTGCCGGCGTTGCCTGTCAATGTGTTGTTGGCGGCATTGCCGGTGCCGTCGATGTTGTCGGTGCCGGTCAGCGTCAGATTCTCGAGGTTGTCGCCCAGAACATAGCTGATGCTCGCCTGGACGGTGTCGGTACCTTGACCCACCAGCTCGGTAACGACGTCGCCCGCGGCATCGACGACGTAGGTGTCGCTGCCGGCGCCGCCGATCATCGTGTCGTTGCCGGCGCCGCCGGACAGCACGTTGACTCCCGTGTTTCCGGTGAGCGTATTGTCGAGCTCGTTACCCGTAGCATTGATGGCGCTGGTGCCGCCGAGCGTGAGGTTCTCTACGTTGGCGCTGAGCGTGTAGGTGACGCTCGACTGCACCGTGTCAGTGCCCTCATTGGCGCCCTCGACGATCGTATCGCCGGCATTATCGACAATGTAGGTGTCGTTGCCGGTGGCGCCGATCATCGTGTCGCTGCCGGAACCGCCGCTGAGCACGTTGGCGCCGCTGTTGCCGGTCAGCGTGTTGTTGAGCGTGTTGCCGGTGGCGTTGATGTCCGCCGCGCCGCTCAGCGTCAGGTTCTCGACATTGGCACTCAGCGTGTAGGAGACGGCGGACACGACCGTGTCAGTGCCGGCGCTGGTGCCTTCGGTCACCACGTCACTTGCCGCGTCGACGACGTAGGTATCATCCCCGGTGCCCCCGGCCATCGTGTCGGTGCCGGCGCCGCCGTCGAGCACGTTGGCACCGGTGCTACCGGTCAGCGCGTTGTTCGCGGCGTTGCCCGTGGCATTGATGTCTCCGGCGCCCGTGAGCGTCAGGTTCTCGACGTCGCTGCCCAGCACATAGCTGATGCTCGACTGGACGGTGTCTGTGCCCTCGGAAGCGTTCTCGACCACTGTGTCGCCGACGGAATCGACCACATACGTGTCGTTGCCGGCGCCGCCGATCATCGTGTCGTTGCCAGCGCCGCCGGACAGCACGTTGACTCCCGTGTTGCCGGTGAGCGTGTTGTCGAGCGCGTTGCCGGTGGCGTTGATGGCGCCGGTGCCGGTAAGGGTGATGTTCTCGACGTTGTCGCTCAGCGTGTAGGTCGCGCTCGACTGCACCGTGTCGGTGCCTTCGCCGCTCGCCTCGGTCACGACATCGGTGGCGGTGTCGACGACATAAGTGTCGTCACCGGCGCCGCCGCTCATGGTGTCGCTGCCGGAGCTGCCGCTGAGCACGTTGGCGCCGGCGTTGCCGACAAGGGTATTGTTCAACGTGTTGCCAGTGGCGTTGATGTCGGCGCTGCCGGTCAGGGTCAGGTTCTCGACATTGGTGGCAAGCGTGAAGCTGACGCTCGCTTGAACCGTATCCGTGCCCTGGTTGGCGCCCTCGATCACCGTGTCGCCGGCCGCATCGACGATGTACGTATCGTTGCCGGCGCCGCCGCTCATGGCGTCGTTGCCGGCGCCGCCGTCGAGCACGTTGACTCCGCTGTTGCCGGTCAGCGTGTTGTTCAAGGCATTGCCTGTGGCGTCGACGTCAGCTGTCCCCGTCAGCGTGAGGTTCTCGACGTTGTCGGAGAGCGCGTAGCTAACGGACGACTGGATGGTGTCGGTGCCTTCGCTTGCCGCCTCGATTACGGTGTCGCCAGCGGAATCGACCACATAAGTGTCGTTGCCGGCGCCGCCGGCCATGGCGTCGTTGCCGGCGCCGCCCGAAAGCGCGTTTGCCCCGGTGTTTCCGGTGAGCGTGTTGTCCAGCGCGTTGCCGGTGGCATTGATCGCGCCCGTGCCGGTCAGCGTCATGTTCTCGACGTTTGCCCCTAGCGTGTAGCTGACACTCGACTGCACGGTGTCGGTGCCCTCGCCGGTCGACTCGGTCACTGTGTCGGTGGTCGCATCGACGACGTAGGTATCGTCGCCGGCCCCGCCGGCCATCGCGTCGGTCCCGGCGCCACCGCTCAGCACGTTGTTGCCGCTATTGCCGGTGAGTGTGTTGGTGCCGGTGTTGCCGGTTGCATCGATGTCGCCGGTGCCGGTGAGGGTCAAATTCTCCACGTTGGTGCCGAGCGTGAAGCTGACGCTGGCTTGCACCGTGTCGGTGCCCCCGCCCGTGCCTTCTGTCACCGTGTCGCCGGCCGCATCGACGATGTAGGTATCGTTGCCGGCGCCGCCGCTCATGGCATCGTTCCCGGCGCCACCGTCGAGCACGTTGGCTCCGCTGTTGCCGGTCAGCGCGTTGTTAAGGGCGTTGCCGGTCGCATCTAAGGCGCCGCTTCCCGTCAGCGTGAGGTTCTCGACGTTGTCACCGAGCGTGTAGCTGACGCTCGATTGCACCGTGTCGGTGCCTTCGCTTGCCGCCTCGGTCACGGTGTCGCCGGCCGCATCGACCACATAAGTGTCGTTGCCGGCGCCACCGGCCATCGCATCATCGCCGGCGCCTCCGCTCAGCACATTGTTGCCGCTGTTGCCGGTGAGTGTGTTGTCGAGCGTGTTGCCGGTGCCGTTTATGTTGGCGCCTCCCGTTAACGTCAGGTTCTCGATGTTTGCTCCCAGCGTGAAACTGACGCCCGATTGCACGGTGTCGGTGCCTGCACCGGTCGCCTCCGTCACCGTGTCGCCGGTCGCGTCGACGATATAGGTGTCGTCACCGTCGCCGCCGGTCATGGCGTCGCTGCCGGTGCCGCCGTCGAGCGTGTTGTTACCGGAATTGCCGGTGAGCGTGTTGGTGCCGGTGTTGCCGATCCCGCTGATGTCGGCAGACCCAGTGAGGGTCAGGTTCTCGACATTGGATCCGAGCGTATAGCTGAAGTTTGCCTGCACCGTGTCGGTGCCCTGGCCGGATGCCTCCGTGACCGTATCGCCGGAGTCGACCACATACGTGTCGTTGCCGGTCCCGCCGATCAGCGTGTCGCTTCCGGCGCCGCCGTCCAGCGTATCGTTGCCGCTGCTGCCGCTCAGGATGTTGTTGCCGGAATTGCCGGCGAGCGTGTTGGCCAGAGTGTTGCCGGTGCCGTTGATGTCGGCCACCCCCGTGAGCGTCAGGCTCTCAACGTTCGCCGGAAGCACGTAGCTGAAATCCGCCTCCGCCGTGTCGGTACCTTCGCCAGCGGCTTCCGCCACCGTGTCGCCGGAGCCGACGATGTAGGTGTCGTCACCCTCGCCGCCGCTCAGGGCGTCGTTGCCTGCGCCGCCGTCGAGGGTATCGTTGCCCTGCAGCCCCGCGATGGTGTCTTCTTCGCTGGTGCCGATGAGCACGTCGTCACCGGGGGTGCCGATGACGGTGCCGGATTGATTGGTCACCTGGATGACCACTGCTTCTGCGTAGCTGAGGCCGCTCGCGTCGGTCACGGTGACGATCACCTCGTGCGACGTCGCGCTCTCGTAATCGATGTCGGCACCTGTCTTCACCCTGATCTCGTCGCCGACGATCTCAAACAGGCCGGAAGGGTCGTCGCTCAGCGCGTAGGTAAAGGAGGTCGAGTCCGCATCGACTGCGGACAGCGTCGCCACGACCGTTCCAGCCGGGGCATTCTCGGCTACCGAGCCGCCGCCGACTAAGATGTCGGTTGGCGCCAGCGGTTGCACAGGAGCTATCTCCGCTTCCTCCTCCTCCTCGGCCGAGGCGAGGGCGCCGGTCACCAGCTCATCGGCCGCCGCGGCAACCGCGACTCCGGGAGTGTCGGCAGGCAGTAGCTCGCCTGATTCGCGGCCGGTGATGGCGCTCAGCGCCGCAGGGCTGGAGCTTGGATTTCTCGCGGTGGTTTCCGCCGGCGGGGCATCCGGGGCGCCTGCATCGCCGCCCGCATGCGGGGAACGGGAGCGCGTGCTGATGAGCTCCTCGACGGGCGCCGTCTGGCTCTCCGGCTCTTCTGTGGTACGCGTTTCGCCCGCGTCGTCTCCTGCAGCCTGCACACCGCTATCGCTTGTAGTGCTTTGGACCTGCAATTCCACGAACGGCCAGCCGAATTGGTTTGTTTCGGCGACGGGTGGCTGCCCCGTTTGACCCTGGTGCGTATTCGCCAGAGACGAGCCGGGATGGTCCGGCTGCTGCACCGGGGCGGGCGCATCACCGGTTTTTTCGAGCGACTTGAGAGCGTCCGCAACCTCGCCGTCTGCGGCAGGAGGTGGGATGGAAGAGGTCTCGGGGTTGGTGAGCATGGGACGTTCTCAGCGAACGGATGCAGACGAAGGTGAGCCTACGTATCACCCTGTCGATAATGACCTCCCCTACATTGTCCTATGTCTGAATAATTCACCGCTAGATCGCGCTGTGTACTGAATATCGAGTATCGGCAATCTCACTTAGGTTCATTCAGCGTGACATATTGCAGTGCGATATGCAGGCTGAAAATCAGACAACGGAGCGTCAAGCAGGAATTAGGGCTTGTTCGATACTATCCATCGATCCTGACACCGATCGAGCCACCGTGCAGCCCACCATCTCGACATTCGACTCAGCAACACCAAGAACCTCGCCTGCCTCGGATGGCCCCTCCGGCGCGCCTTCAGGCGGGGTGTCGGCTGTTGCCGGCCGAGAGTACCTCCAGCTGTTCGGCAGGACGTTCTCCAGCTTGCCGGCCGACGTGATTGCCGCCTCGGTCGCCATCAATCTGTTGGGCTTGGCGCTGCCGCTGGCAATTCTGCAGGTCTATGACCGCATCATCCCGCGCGCGAGCTGGTCCACTCTCTTCTACCTCGTCCTCTGCGTGTGCATTGTCGTGCTCCTGGAGGCGGTCCTGCGGGTCATGCGCAGCCAAGTCATCGCCTGGGCCGCGATGAAGGAAGCCTGGAGGAACAGTGTCGATGCCGCCGCCCGCGTTGCGCTGGCGCCAGCTCGGGTGCTCCACCGGGAGCCTGCAACTTGGCTGCTGCAACGCTTTCAGGCCATCGGTACGGTTTCGGACTTTCAGCTGAACCCTGCGCGTCTGGTCATCATCGACCTGCCGTTCGTATTGATATTCGTAGCTTTCCTGTTTGCGATAAGCCCCCTGCTCGCGGCCATTCCGTTTGCAATGTTCGTTTTGTTCGCCATCGTCGCAATCATGCAGGGACGCGCGCTGAAGGTCGCCACGGCGGCGCGCGCGCGTTCGGAGGCGAAGACCCGCGATTTCCTGCATGAAACTCTGAGCGGCATCGTCGACGTCAAGGCGCTTGCGATGGAGCAGCAGGTTCTGCGCCGCTTCGAGCGCCTGGAGGAAGCAGCGTCCGGCCATTCCTATAACGTCCATCTGTTGTCCGACAATGCCGTCAGCCTCGCTTCCCTTGCATCCACCACGACGCAGCTGGCGACTGTCACGCTCGGCGCCTTGCTGACGATCAACGGCGACATCACGATCGGCGCGCTGGCGTGCTGCACGATGCTCTCCGGAAGAGTGATGCAGCCGCTGGGGCGCCTGGTCTCGAGCTGGAACGAGATACACTCGGTGATTGTCGCGGAGGAGACGGCGCGGCCGATTTACGAGTTGCCGCGCAATGACCGGCCTGCCCCGGCCATCAATAGAGCGCTACCGGCGCGTGTGGTCTTCGAGGATGTTTCGTTCACCCATGCGGGCAAGCCGGAGCCGATACTGTCAGATGCCAGCTTTTGCATCGAGCCTGGTGCGATCGTTGCGCTGACGGGACCGAACGGCAGCGGCAAGTCGACAGTCGTCCGCCTCGCCCTGGGACGGCTACGTCCGCAGTCAGGCCAGGTTCTGATCGACGGGATACCAGCAACGCTGGCCGAGACCTGCCTCTGCGGCAACCTCGCGCTGGTCGATTATCATGTGGCGTCGATACGCGGCACCGTCCTCAACAATCTCACGATGTACGATGAAGGCAACGACGCCGAGAGGGCACTCTCGATGGCGCGCCTGATCGGCCTCGAAGACGATATCCACGCCCTTCCCCGTGGCTACGACACCCGGCTGGGCGAGGCTGCTAGCGAGCCGATACCGCCGAGCCTGCTGCAGCGCATCGCCATTGTCCGGGCATTGGTTAGTCAGCCGCGGCTCCTGATCCTCGATGAAGCGAACCTCGCGCTCGATTACCGAAGCGACCACCTGCTGGCGCGCGCGCTCCTTTCTCTGAAGGGCAAGGTGACTATCATCATCATTACGAACCGGCCTTCGTTCGCCGCCGTCGCCGACCGCGTCGTCGCGATTCGCGGGCGGAAATTCGTGCAGCTCCATGAAAAGCAATCGATGATGAAATCGGCTGCCTCCTCCAAGGAGGTCGTCGCATGATCCAACCCAATCAGACAGAAAGTGCGAGCAGGATCGAAGACAGAGCGACGGTGGCCGGCAACCTCGCGCGCGAGGGCCCCGCTGCCTCGAGCGCGGACACGCAGCACCACTCGATCGGCTTGGCCGCGGATGCGGGTACGTTCGACCGGTTGCTGCTGGAGATACTAGCCACACTCAGATGGCGCGGAGAGCATCGCCGCTTGTTCGAAGCTCTTCCCCACATGCAGCGGATCGGCTCGTTCACCATGCTGCGTACGGTCCTCGACCGTCTGGACGTGGGCCTGATCATGGTGGAACGCCACGGCCGGCAGTTGGCGGCCAGGGACCTGCCCTACCTGGTAGTGGATGCCGCAACCTGCTGGCTCGTCAGGTCCGTAGGCGGGAAGGCGCAAGTCTACAACGCCGCCGCGCCGTCCGCGAGCGTGGATGCCGACTCACTGCGGGGCACTACCTACCTGCTGAGGATGAACACAGCCGACGAGGCCGCGGCCTGGGCCCCTGTCGATGGGTTTGTCGGAGCCGTCGTGCGGTCGCTCCGCAAACCGATCATAAGGATTGCCGTGTACTCGGCAGCGATCAGTGCGCTCGGCATTGTCCTGTCTCTCTACATCCTGCTCGTCTACGACCTGGTGGTCGCCACAGGTTCGCGCGATACCCTGGCCTTTCTTGCCTTCGGCGCCGCTGTGGGTCTTGCGCTCGAACTTTTTCTCTACGCTCAGCGGTCGAAGCGCATCGCCTACATCGCCTCGCGCTTCGACGGCATCGTCCAGGTTCGAGCACTCTCCGCCGTTGTCAATTTGCCCCTGGCGCTGACGGAGCGGGCGCCGCTCTCGTCGCAGCTCGCGCGCTTCCGGCAGTTCGAGCTCGGCCGCGACCTGTTTGCGGGGCGCCTTGCGTCGGCCCTCATCGATCTGCCCTTCACGCTCCTGTTCCTCGCGATGCTTTTCGTCATCGGCGGCTCTTTGGGATTTGTGCCGCTGGGGATCGCCCTCGTCATGATCGCGCTCGCCGCTTTCTCCGTGCCGGCGTCCTTGGCGCACACGTCGAGGGTTGCCGCCGTCAGGCTCAAGGCGGAGACCATGCTGCTCGAGCTGGCGACCAAGTTTGGCGCCCTGCGAGGTGCTTCCGCTGAACCCAAGTGGCTCGCCCGTTATGGCCGCAAGCTTGCCATCTACGAGCGAGCCCGCTTCGAGAGCATGCGCCAGAGCAACGCGCTGCAGATCACGACCAACGCACTCATCGCCCTTGCCGGGGTTGCCACTCTAGGAGTCGGCGCGCAGCGCGTGATCGAGGGCACGCTGTCGCTGGGCGGCCTGGTCGCCTGCATGATCATCGTGTGGCGAATGCTGGTTCCGCTGCAGATCGTGTCGCTCGGCCTGCCCCGCTTGTGGCAGCTGCGTACGACAATCGGGCAGATCGACGATCTGATGCGCATGCGGCCGGAGCGCGACGAGCCCGCGCCGCTTGTCTACCGGCGACTGCGCGGCAGCATCGCCACTTCGGGGCTCTATCTCAATCTCGGGACGCGCCAGGAGCCGCAGCTGCGGGGCGTCAACATCGACATCCGGCCGGGCGAGACCGTTGTCGTCACGGGGCCCAGCGGCAGTGGCAAGTCGACCCTGCTCAAGGTGCTTCTGGGTCTCTATCCGCAGTACATGGGCACGGTGCGGCTGGGCGGCCTCGACATGCGCCAGCTCGATCCTGCGGAAGTTCGTGCGGCGGTCGGTTATGCGTCCAACCACCTGAACTTCTTTTACGGCACGGTTGCCGACAACCTGCGCTTTGCCTTCCCCGACGCTACCGATCACGACATCGTCGAGGCCTTGGCGGCGGTGGGGATTCGGTTGCCGCATCCTGATCTGCCCGAGGGGATCGAGACGCGCATCAGCGCGACCGCCGCTCGTTCGTTTTCCCAAGGCATGCTGTGCCGCCTGTCGCTGGCTCGCGCCTTCGTCAAGAAGTCCTCGATCATTCTGTTGGATGACGCCTACAGCGGCCTCGACGCCGAAGGCGACGCCGCCCTGATTTCCCACCTCAACACTCTGCGCGGCAACACCACCGTGGTGCTGGTGACCGCTCGACCCAGCCACATGCGGATTGCCGACCGCATCATCATCATGAATGCGGGCACCGTCGCCATGAGCGGCAAGCCGGACAACATCATTCCCAAAATTATGGAAGTCATTCACGCCGAAGTTGCGTGACGACGCGCGCCGGCGCGTCGGTAGAACCAATGGATTGAGTATAAGCGTGATGTCGCGAACAAATGCAGTGGCCGTCGCACCCGCCGAGACGCCCGATTGGCTGACCAGCCCAATCGAGTTCGAGGACCAGGCCTCGACGAGGACGCGCCGGCATACGATGCGTATCGTCGTCCTGCTCGTCGCCGTGGCGCTGGTTTGGGCCGCGGTTGCTCCCATCCGCGAGCACTCGAAAGCGCAGGGACAGCTTGTGCCGCGCTTCGAGGTGCGCCCCGTGCAGCATCTGGAAGGCGGCATCGTCGACCAGATTCTCGTCAGCGAGGGCGATCTCGTCGAGAAGGGGCAGCCGCTGCTGCGCTTGCGGCCCATCGAGACCCAATCCGATCTCGCCGGCCTGCACGTTCGCGCCAACAATCTGACGCTGCAGAAGGCGCGCTCGGAAGCGCTTCTCGCCGGTCGCGAGATGCAGCCGGGCTCGTTGAAGGGCATCGGCGCCGATATCGTCGCCGAGCACAATCAGGTCCTTCGGTTGCGTGTTGCGCAGCGGGCCAAGGAACGCGAACTGCTGGCGAGCCGTGTCGATCAGCGCAAGGCGGAGATCGCCGGCCTGAAGTCGCAGATTCCGATGCAGCAACGGCTGGTCGAGATGCAGAAGGAGCGTCTGGATGGCCGCCAGCAGCTGTTCGCGCAGGGCGCCATGTCGAAAAAGCAGGTACTGGAGGTTGAAACCCTCTACGAGCAGGCGCGCATCCAGCTGCGCGAGAGCGAGCGCAAGCTGGCGATGGCCGAGGAAGCGCTACCGGAGGCCGCGGCGGCGCTCGATGAAGCCGAGGCACAGGCACGCAAGCTCTGGAGCGAGGAGCTGACAAAGGCATCGAGCGAGCTTGCTGAGATTCAGGAAACGGTCCGCAAGCAGACGGATCGCGTCGACAGGCTCGAGGTTCGCTCACCAATTCGCGGCAGGGTGCAGAACCTGCTGCAGCGCTCACCTGGGGAGGTGGTGCCGCCCGGAGAGAGCATCTTGCGTGTCGTGCCGGTCGGGGGCGATCTGGTGGCCGAGGTTCGCGTCCATCCGGAGGACATCGCCGACGTCAAGGTCGGCGACGCAGCCGACATCAAGGTCAGCGCCTTCGATTTCAGCCGCTACGGCAAGCTCAAGGGCGCGGTCACCTCGATCTCGCCGACGACCTTCGAGACCGAGGACGACCAGCTCTATTACAAGGCGCTGATCAAGTTCGATCCTGCCGATGCGACAAACTTCAAGCCGTTCGCGCGGCTCCAGCCCGGCATGACGATCGACGCCGACATCATCTCCGGCAGCAAGTCGCTGCTGCGCTATCTGCTGAAGCCGATCTTCCGCGGGATGGACGTCGCCTTCTCGGAGCGGTGATCCCAGACCAAACGGCGCAGGCCTATGTCACTATCGGCATCGGTGGTCCCAAGGCCGACGCCACAAGTGTGGGCAGGAGCGATGTCGCTCCGGAAATTGGAGCAGACATCACCTCGGGCACGAACGCGCAAAATTACTCAAGGCGGAAATGTCTGCGGTTAGGATGAAGCGTCCGCCCACTGCCTAGCCCAATCATTCCGCGCCATTATCAGAGTGATGTTGGCTTTTGTATACGTGCTCGCATCCGGCCCCGCAGTCATCCGCCGTCAGTGAAGACGACATGAGTTTGGAAGCGGACCTTCGTGTGATGTACACGAAGGTCCGCTCTACCTCCCGAAACAGAACTGTGTCGGATCTCGTCGCTGGAGCAAACGCGGTCATGTGCCCACTTCCGCAAATGGGATCAAGCGGACGCGAAGGTCACGGCGAGGGATAAGGTGACGAGGTCCGCTTCTGTATAGAAGTGGACGTCAGCGCTGGCCGGGTCCGCGCAGCGCCGACTTTGGGTCAGCAGCCTCAACGCGGCGCATTGAGTTGAGTTTTTTTGCTCAACGCACCCATCGTGGCACGCGCGCACCCTGGCTACGTTCCCCCACATTTCCCCCACCCTCATCCGCATGCGAAATGCAGCATTCAGCAATTTCGGACCAGATCTACAGGGTAGAAATTCATTCCAGCAAATTTTGCGTGAGATTTCATGGCGGGGGATGGCGCACCCGAGTGGAGAAAGTTCGAACTATTGGCTCGCCGCTCTGGAAGAGCTTGAGGGTGCTTTAGCGGTGGATTCTCAACTGTTTGAGCCTGCTCCTGAGCCATAGTCTATCAGGAGGCCGGGAAAAAGCCGGGCGGATCAGCTCCGCACGCACAGTCTTTGACGCATCGCCGAGGACGAGTGCTGCCAGCGCAGCCCACCCAGGTGGGTCAATTCTTGTCGGACGCACCGCGTATCTGCCGCAGGCGGCGCGCCCCGTGCTCGAGCGCCCGGCGCAGCTCAATGTTTACGGTGCCCATGCTGACGCCGAGGCGCTTGGCGATGGCCCGCCAGGGGGCCTTGTCCTGCAGCGCCGCAACGAGAATAGCGCGGCGGCGCTCGGGCAACTCGGCGAGCGCCTGAGCTAGCGCCTCTGACTGCGCGTCCGTCTCGTGTGCCAGATCGTGCGTATCCTCGGCGCTCTGCAGCAGGCTTGCTATCTCGGCCTCGGTCAGCTTACGCGCAGCCCCGCGTTGCCGATGCGCGGCGAAGGCGAGTGCTACCCGCACGAGACGACGAATGAGGGTTCGGCTGTTCGCAGCCGGCAGTTTTGGCACGATGTCTTGCTGCGGACCGCTGGCGGGTGCATCAGGTCTGCGGCTGTGTCGTGCTCGCTTCTTTGGCGACTTGGAGCTTGGGGGAGGGCGGGCCATGGTCGTTGATCCAGTTCCAACGCGCACGCATGCTCCGCATGTCACTGAATGACGCGCTGCGAACCCATATTGGGGACGGTCCGCGCAGACCCTTTGCGAAGACTTGAGCCTTTGAAACCTGTGAACAAGTTGCGCGGCACGTTTCCGCGTGGGCGCCACGGCGGTCCGCAGCTCGCCTACCGCCGCTGTCCAGGCTGACTCAAATCCACGCTACATTGCGGTCTGGCGCCCGGATGAGACCTTGGCGAGTTTGGATGAGAGCTTTCCAGAACTTGCCGAAGTGGGCTTCGCGAGGGAACTGGGCACTCACTTGTATCCGCGAGGCCACGGATCACCCGACACGTAAGTGTTACACTTCGCAGGTAAGGGTCGGCAGACTAGGACCAATTTGCGGCCAGTGGGTGGGAAGCGTGCTGATGCCGGATGCCGCGGTTTCCGCGCAGTGCCGAAGCCGTTGGCTATGTCGAGCGTTGACGTCCGTATTGGCCCTAACGTGGCTCGGTTACGGCGCCCTCTCGCAAACGACACCCCCTCGGCACTTCGCGATTGTAGCCCAGCCACTCGCTGTCGCACTGAACACTTACAGCACGGTATCGGGTATTGAGCTGTACTACGACGGGGAGTTCGCCCTCGGTCAACTTTCGAGCCCGATCGAAGGCGTGCTTGCGCCAGAGCAGGCACTGCGTCAACTGCTAGTCGGCACGGGCCTCATAGCACGGTCGACCGGCCCAAGCAGTATTACCATCACGCCGGCTCGGCCATCGCGTATCGCCGATACCAGCGTTCAGTCCTACTTCGCGGCAATCCAGGTGCGCGTATCGCAAGTGTTGTGCGCGCGCACCGAGACCAGGCCAGGCTCGGCAGACCTATTGATCCAGTTGTGGTTGACGCCCGCCGGTGCGGTGCAGCGCGCGACGCTGCTCGATGCTCCGGACGACCGCCGGCGGAGTGAAGCGTTCGCGGCGGCGCTGCAGGGGGTGCGGATCGGGGCACCACCACCCGGCGGGATGCCACAGCCCATCAACATGGCGGTTCTTGCCCGTGCCGATGGAGAGCCGACCGGCTGTGCCAGATCCACGACGACGGCGGCGCGCTGAGATGTGCAAGATGCACGCATGAGCAAGTCGAGCCGCGACGCGCTACGTGAGTTCTTCTTGCTCGGCTATGATGAGCTGCGGGCACGACTGACCCGGCGTTTGGGATCCGCTGAGCTCGCCAGCGACGCCCTGCATGAAACTTGGCTGCGGATCGAGAGCGCGGATCCCGCCGGGAGCGTGCAAAGCCCGAAGCACTACCTGTTGCAAATGGCCGCCAACGTTGCCCTCAAGCGCCTGAGCATCGAAAACCGCTTCGTCACGCTCACTGACGCCAAAATGGCGATCGGACTAGTTGACGAGACGCCAGATCCCGAGCGCGCCGCAATTGCGCGCTCCGAGGTTGAGGCGGTTGCCAAGGCCCTGGCGGAACTCACTCCGCGCCGCCGAGAGATCCTGCTCGCTTCGCGGCTGAGCGGCGATCCCTTATGGACGATTGCCCAGCGTCTCGGCATCTCGCAGCGACTTGTCGAGCTTGAGCTCAGAGATGCGCTTGCCCATTGCGCGCTGCGCCTTGAGCGAACGATCGTGCAAAGATTCGGTCCCAAGCCGTCGAAGAGATCTCAGACAGATGAGGATCCAATCTGATGCCAGAGGTTGTGGGGCAGGCTCGGCCAGTAGTGGACATGCGATAGTGGCGGATATTCCCGAGAACCCGTTTCTGACAGTGGTGGACCGCGAGGCGCACGATTGGATGATGCGGTTCACGGCTGGCAATGCCAGTCCGGAGGACCTAGCAGCGTTCAAACAATGGTCCGCCTCCAATCCCGCACGCACGCAAGCGTTCGCGCGCGCATGTCAGCTCTGGGAGGCGATCGAACCGGCAAACCAGATACGAGTGCAGGAGCACCGCAAAGACGCTCAAAAGCGAAGCGTACGCGTTGGCCGCCGTGCAGTCGTCGGTGGAGCACTTGCCGCTTCGGTCGGTGCCGCAATCTATCTCGCCGCTCGGCCGCCGCTTGGCCTCTGGCCATCGTGGTCCGAACTCGCGGCCGATTATCGGACAGCCCCCGGCGAGCAACGCAGCATAACGCTCGCCGGCGGTCCACACGTGGAGCTGAACACGCGCACCAGCATCGCTCTGAGGCCGTCAGCCAATGGCACAGAGCGGATCGAGTTGATCGCTGGTGAAGCTTCCATCGTCACGCGTTCCGAAATGCGCCGGGCTGTTGAAGTGATCGCAGCAGACGGTCAAGCCCTGACCGCAGACGCGGTTTTCAACATACGCTACGAGAAAAATATCGTCTGCACGACATGTGTCGCCGGCCGGCTCGATATCATACACAAAGGCCATGTCGTGAGGGTTCGCGCCGGCGAACAGGTAGCCTACTCACCGGACGGATTAGGCTCCGTGACGAAGGTCAACGCCTCGCTCGTGACTGCCTGGAAAGGCGGCATGCTGGTGTTTCAATCGACGCCGCTCGCCGAGGCCGTAGCAGAAATCAATCGGTACCGGAGCACCCCAATCATCGTGATAAACGCGGCGCTTGGGCGCCGGCTGTTCAACGCGCGGTTCCAGATAGCGAGCATCGACGGTGTCGTGGAGCAGATCCAAAGTGTTTTCGGTGCGTCTGTGACCCGCCTGCCCGGCGGTATCGTGCTTCTGGGATGATCCCAGTAGCGGACGGTGTCTCATTTCGGAGACAAACGCGCCGGGTTCAATCGGATGGGGTCAAAATCTTTTCGGTATCGAGCTGCGAGAAGGATCTAGGCTGCGACCGCGGACGGTGAGCGCGGTCGTCGATGCTGCTTCTTTTCCGGTGAGAGCCGTTCATGCGCAAGAACCTTTCGTTCTCCCGCTCGCTAGGTTGCTCGCGATACGTCTTGCTTGCCAATCTTAGTGTGGCGACGGCGCTTGCGGCCTGCCCGCCTGTGTATGCAGTGGATCTGCTCGGCGGCGGGAATGGGTCGCGGCCGCCGGCGAATGCGGCCGGGCAGGAGGCTGCGGCACAGGCGGCAGCGGCCGCAAAGCGCTCGATCGATATGCTGGGGCGCGCGAGCCAGGCGATCCAGAACATGCGCGCCGGCCAGGACGCGGCGCGGGCGTTGGCCAAGCAGGGCGTCAGCCCGGTGCCGAACGGCCTGCATCCGGATGGATTGATGCCCGAGGGGGGCCTGAATGGTTCCATAACGACGAATACTGGCCCGACGACGACCACTACCTACGACACGCCGACGCATTGGACCGGTATCGAGCAGAGGGGAACTGACGGGGAGCATCCGGGACTGTCACAGACGACGGGTCAGGACGGATCTCAAGTCACCATCAAGCAGAACCAGCAGAGGGCGATCCTCACCTGGGACAGCTTCAATGTGGGCCGCGAGACGGGTCTCTATTTCGACCAGACGGCAGGCGGCGGCAGTGCCAACAGCTGGATCGCGCTCAACGTACTGACCGACGCGAGCACGGCGCCGAGCAGCATCCTCGGCTCGATGAGGGCGGAAGGGCAAGTCTACGTCATCAACAAGAACGGCATCATCTTCGGCGGATCGAGCCAAATTAACGTCCACACCCTCATCGCATCGTCGCTCAATTTGAACGACACATACGCGACTGATCCCACGAAATCCAAGTTCCTGACCGGCAAGGGGATCCTATCGATCGATGGCACCCCTTCTTTCCACAGCGTCGATGTCAACCAAAACACCTATTCCGCCGGTGCTGTGAGCGTCGTTGCAGGCGCCGAGATCACGGCCTCGAATGGCACTGTGGTGCTGCTCGCTTCATCCGTTCGGAATGACGGTATCATCAGCACGCCGCAGGGACAGGCACTTCTTTTGGGTGGCAGCGATGTCATGTTGGCGGCCGGCGACACCTACACGCGGGGATTTGTCGTCCAACAGAACATCAGTAGTCAGAACCCCAATGTCGATAACGGTTACTATAGCTCCGTAACGCCCGGCTCGGTTGTCAACAATGGCTGGATATCCGCCGCCGAGGGCAACATCACAATCATCGGCGGCGCGGTCGCTCAGAACGGTGTCTTGACCGCGACTACCTCGACGACGAAGAACGGCTCAATCCTTGTGCGGGCCGAAAACGGCCGGCTGGTGCTAGGAGGGCCGAACGACAACCCGCTCTTCGCCGCTTTTGGTGTTGCCCCCCAGCCAAGCCTCGTTCAAATCGTCCCCGACGCGAATGATCAATCGCTGATCACCGATACACAGGCGATCGCCAATTCAAGCATCACGCTCAGCGGCACGGATGTCGACATCAAGGGCATCGTCCAGCTGCGTGGGTACGATGTGAGGAATGCGAACAGTCGTCCTGGTGGAATCACGATCACCGCCACGGGCACCAATCTGACCACCGTCGGTCAGGTTTTCCTCGAAGCCGGAAGCTTGCTGGATGCGGCGGGTACGACGGGCGCGGTTGCCAGCGCCTCGCGCAATTCGGTCAAGGTCGAGCTGCGCTCCAACGAACTGCGCGATTCTCCGGTGGTCAAGGATGGGCTACTCTATCAGCGGACGATCTATGTCGATGCGAGCGCGTCGGGAACGAATGCCGACGGGACGACCTGGCAGGGTACGCCGCTTGCCGATGCGAGCGGCTGGGTCGGGCTGACCGAACGATCGCTCGAAGAGCGGATGATGAACGGTGCGCCCATCTCCATATCGAGCGCAAACGGGGCAGCGAATCTCGTTCAAGCCCAAGGCTCGATTATCGACGTTTCGGGCGGTTATCTCACCTACACGCCGGGCTTCGTGCGCGTCTCCCAGGTGATCACGGCCGATGGGCGGATCATCTCAGTGAGCTCGGCGGACGCCACGCCGGATCGCCGCTATATCGGTATCGTTGACGACGGCTGGACGCGGCACCACGCCCGCTGGGGTGTCACCCAGACCTACCACATGCCGCTCGGATCCGCGCCAACCGGCTACACCGATCCGGGTTATATCCAGGGCGGGGCGGGGGGCAGTCTGACCTTGCAGGTTGCTTCGGCGGTCCTGGGCGGAGAGATTCGCTCCTCCATCGTACACGGAGAAAAGCAGCGCACGCCGGCAAGCGCGCCCCGAGGCGGCGCCCTGGTCGTTCAGGGCGCCGCTTTTCTCAGCCCTCCGCCTCTTTATCTCGATATAGACGCGAGCTCCTACAGCACCGATCGGATGGTCGTGTCGGAAGCCGCAACCAGGATTGCGGCAGATTGGGCGGCAGGCTTCGATCTCGACACCGATCTCAACACGCTCTTCAGCGCGCACTCGGCGTCGGTCAACTCGGTCTATCTGCCGGCGTCATGGCTCAATTCGGGATTTGCCAGCGTCACGCTTGCGGCCAATGACGAGGTTGTGCTTGCGGCGGGTAACCCGGTTGCGCTCCAGGCCGGAGGAAGCTTCTCGGCGACGGCGAACACTGTCGATATCCAAAGTTCGATCACTGTGCCCGGCGGGACGATCAAGCTCACCGGCGGTTTCACGCTCAGATCCACCGTCGAAAACAACCTCAACGGAACCCGCAGTCCACGCTCGAGCCTCGTGACGATCGGGCCCGGTGTCACCGTGAGTGTCGCCGGCCTCTGGACGAACGACCGAAGCGAGCTGTGGAGCACATCCATTGCCGTTGACGGCGGAACGATTTCGCTCAGCTCAAACGGTGATATCAATCTGGGCGAGGGGAGCATCCTGGATGTTTCCGGTGGCGCTTATGTGTCCGCTTCGGGGAAGGTCACGACCGGGAAAGGCGGAGCGTTGACCCTGGCGACGGACCTCTTGCCCGGCACGCGAGGGTCCAATCCCCCGATTATGGTTCCTCGTGGCTATGTGAACTTCGAGGGCGGGCTGAAACCCGGCCAGCTCCTCGGCTATGGCACCGGAACCAGCAAGGGCGGGACGC
Organism: Hyphomicrobium album; assembly: GCF_009708035.1. Classification (NCBI taxonomy): domain Bacteria; kingdom Pseudomonadati; phylum Pseudomonadota; class Alphaproteobacteria; order Hyphomicrobiales; family Hyphomicrobiaceae; genus Hyphomicrobium; species Hyphomicrobium album. The sequence goes on along the minus strand of NZ_WMBQ01000001.1, from coordinate 1,769,651 downwards.
TTAGCCTCACAACGTCGTCCGTTGCCACGATCAAAGCGGCGAGCCAGATGGGTGGCGCGCTGATGGAGCAAGCAACGCCGACCACCGATGCGTTTGGCAACCCCTACACGCCGCTTGCCGTCTCGACCGATTTCTTCTCTTCGGGCGGATTTTCCGCCACGAGCCTGACGGCCGCGGGAATAAACCTTCCGTCCGATGTTGATCTGACGCCCACGGTTGCCTCGCTCTTGATCTCAGATCCGACTGCCGCTTCGGCGACCTCGATCCGCGGTCTCGCAACGCCGATTATATTGCCGGCCGGTCTACGCCAGGCTGCGTCCATCGCTTTGCGGTCGACGGGTGATCTCTGGAATAGGGGTATTCCGGGCACGAGCAGCTATCAAAGCGCGATCGATGCGAGCACCTATGCGCTCAACATCGCCGGCAGGATCGAAACCGACGCCAAGGGCTCGATCAAGCTGACCGGAGATCAAATCGCGATCGTGAGCGGCATCGTCTCCGCACCGGGCGGAGCCATTGCGCTTGGCGGGGGGACCTACAAGTCGATCCAACCGGATGCGTCCGGCGCTCCGGTTCCTCTCAGGGGCGAGGGCGTGTGGCTGACGGGCACCGGGAAGCTGTTGGCCGCCGGTACTCAGATCGCCGTGCCACAGAGCGACGGCACGATCTTTAGCGACGTCCTGGCTGGTGGCCAGGTGACGGTCAGCGGCGGCGATATTGTTCTGGCCGCAGGGTCGGTCATCGACGTGTCGGGGACGGCCGGTCAGTCCACGCTACGCGCCGCCGGCTCATTCGAGCCCGGCCGCCCGCCGTTCACAGACGCCGCGACGCAGGCCGAGACGTTTCCTGTTTCGAGCGCCGGTGGCGCGATTTCGATTTCGGCCGTGCTGGGCGCGGCGCTCGAAGGCACGCTCTTGGGCAACGCCGGCGGCGCGGGATCAGCGGGCGGCAGCTTGAGCATCACGCTTGCCGCGCATGGCGGCAAGGTCGATGAGGCCGGCGTTGCGACCCCGACTGGCTATTGGCCGGCGATCGAAGCCACGAACATCGTTCTTCAGCCGACTGTCGGTGACAGCCACATTCTGCCCGGTGCTGCGAACACGGCCAGCCTGGTCAACGCCGTCATTCCGGTTTCGACCGAGATGGTCGCGCAAGGCGGCTTCCATTCGCTCAGCCTGACCGCCGCTTCGCCATCCCCAGATCGGGTGATCGGCACGGCGGAGGGTTACGTCACATTCTCCCCGGAGGCCGACGTATCCCTCGCGCTTGCCGATCAGCTGATCATCAATGCGACCACGATCATCGTTCCCGACGGCCGGACGGAGCGCTTAAGCGCGAACTATTTCCGCTGGCAGAACAACGAGGGCCTCGCGCTTCCGGGCGCGGGAACCGGAAGCTTGACTATCGCCGCGAACAACGCGGATCTCGTCGGCGATCTCGCCGTGCAGGGCGCGGCGGTCACTCTGTTCGATATCGCCAGAGATCTTCGATTGACCGGCCGCCCCAGCTTATCGTCCGGCGGCCAAGTCGATCCGACACGGCTTAGCGGCGCGCTCTTCTCCGCCCAGGAGCTTCGCATCAAGGCCGGTCAGATCTATCCCACGACCGGCTCCACCTACGCACTCAATTCCGCGACGGTGATCAGCCTCGCGGCCAATGGCGCTCCGCCGCAGGTGCCTCTCTCGGCGGGCGGAGTGCTGAACGTCTTTGCGCCAGTGATCGATCACTCGGGCACTCTGCGCGCGCCGACCGGCACGATCAATCTCGGCGCGCCGGACCAAACGGACACGGGCACCCTGCGGAGTAACCTCCCAGGAACCCCCAGTACGCTGGGTGTGGCTGGGCTTTGGGAGTTTCAGACGACCGGACGCAGATTCGTCCCGGGACAGAGCGTCACCGTTAGGAACCAAAGTGGCAGCGTAACGCTGACGGGCGTCGTCGGGTCTTTGGCGGAAACGGGGCTTGTGGTCAGCGTAAGCACCGTGGCAGGGCCGTACTCTCCGGTTCAGGGCGAGGTCTGGACGATCACGGGTCAGGGGACGGACACCATCGCGCTCGGCGCCGGCAGTCTAACCTCGGTCTCGGCCGAGGGACTAATCACGCCCTATGGCTATACCAACAACGGCACGGCTTGGTATTACAACGCGACCGGCGATCCGAACCTGCCGCACGCGATCACAGCGCCGCCCACCAAACTGATCACACTCAATGCGAAGGATACTTCCGTTGCGGAGAACGCCGTGCTGGACGGCGCGGGAGGCGGCGATCTCTATGCCGGCGAGTTCATCTCGGGCGTCGGGGGCTCCAGGAACATCTTCGCCGATCCCAACAGCTACGCGGTGCTTCCCGGCTATAGTGGCATCGCTCCTTACGATCCGGCGTTGGGCGGAGCCGGGCCTTCGGCAGGCAAACAGGTCTATCTGAACGGCGTGCCCGGATTGCCCGCGGGCTTCTACACTCTGCTGCCGGGCCAGTATGCGCAGCTTCCCGGCGCCTTCCGCGTCACCGTGCAGACCGCGCCCGGCGCCGCGACGCTGGCCACTACTCAGGCACCGATTGGGACCGTGGTCCTGAGCGACGGCTCGGCAGTCACTTCGGGCTATTTCGCCGCGCCAGGGACAAGCGCCAGGGACGAGCATTGGTCGGTCTTCAAGGTCATGTCCGGTGCGGTCGCCCGGCAATACACAGAGATCGCCGACAGCTACGCAAATACGTTCTTTCCTGCGCGAGCGGCGGAGAAGGACGCCTCGGTGCCACGACTCCCGCGCGATGGCGCCCAGATTTCGATCGCGGCAACGCGAAGCCTCGACTTTAGCGGTACCGGCCGTTTCATGCCCGGTGCGGGTGGGCTCGGAGGGCTCGCGGACATAAGCGCCAACCAAATGCTCGTCGTCGACGCTGCGACCCGCAGCGCACTCGACGCCATGAGCGCCAGCGCCCGTCTGACGGCCCTGCAGACCTATAAACCGCAGGGCGATCCGGATGACTGGAACCCGATTGTGCTGTCGGCCGGTGACCTGAACAATCTCGGGGTCGAAAGTCTTCTCTTGGGCGGAGCGCGCTCATTTGCAAGTGATGGGCTTCATTTCAGCGCCAAGGCGAGCCAGGTCGTCGTGGCGAACAATGCAAGCGATCCGCTGAGCCTGCCGGATATCCAGCTCATCGCGACGCCGCGTGTCGCGATCGACGCCGTCACATCCATCAACAACCCTGAGAGCATTCTCAAGCTGGCCAAACCCGTGGCGGGCACCGGCCAAGTCGTCATCGCGCCCAATGCCGTGATCGTGGCCTCGGGATCCGTTGCCCCGGGTGGAACCACGACCTACATTCTGTCTTCGGCGACCCCCGTCGCACCCAAGCTGAATTCATTCACTTACCTCGGAAACGAGGTCGAAGCCTATTACAGGGCCGTGGCGGCCAATGAGATCGGCTATGTCCGGCTGTCCGGGGCCGGCTTGGTCACCACCGTCGGCGGCTCGCCCGACTATGCGGGCCTGCCGACCGGCACCGTCAGCGTCTCGCCGCGCGATGATCAGGGCGTTCTTCGGGCCGGCGATTTCGCGCTGACTGGCTACGCGATCGCGGGCTCGGTCGACATCGGCGCGGGGGCACAGCTCATCTCGGATAATTCGTTGACCGTCTTCGCCAGCCAGTCGAGCAAGCTCGGCGCCGGGGTGACGGTCTCCGCAAAGGCTGCCGAGCTCAAGGCTTCGCTGATAAGTCTTGGGACCGGAAACCCAAGCCTCCACGGCCTGGCGCTCGATCAGGCAGCGCTCAACGCCCTCGCCAGGGTGAGTGAATTGCGGCTGACCAGCACCAGCACGATCGATCTCTATGGCAGCCTATCCCTTGGGGTTCGCGACGCCGCAGGGCAGACGGTCCTCAAGAGCCTGACCTTTGATGCCGCGGGCCTGCTCAACAAAGGCGCCTCGGGCACTGCTCTGTTCACCGCCGAGCAGGTGACTTTGCAGAATTCCTTTGGCGGCATCGCACCAGTCACGGGATCCATTGCCGGCTCGAGCCTGCAGATCGTTGCCGACGATGTCGGCGGGTCCGGCCTCAATAATGCGCAAATCTCGCTTGGTGCGGGCAACTTCGTCCTGGCCGGATTCTCCGCCGTCAATCTCAAAAGCAGGGGCCAGATTGTTGCTACGAGCGATGGCTCGCTCTCGGTGCAGGCCCCTCTGACGCTCGATGCACCTCGCATCACCGGGGGGACGGTCAAGACGGTCGCTGGCGTGCCGAAATTTAACGCGGCCTCCTACACGATAACCACTGCGAGCGATCCGAACAGCCCGTCCTCTTATTATGCGGTTTCGCTCATCAACAGTGGCGGCACGGCACCCTCTCTGCCCAGCGCTTTGCTCGCCAGCAGCCTGACCATCCAGGGTGGATCGACGCTCGTCGACACCACCGTTGCCCTCCCGGGAGGCGTCTTCAGCCTCACCGCCAATGGCGGCGATATCACGGTCGGCAGCCATGGCGCGATCGATGTCGGCGGCCGGGCTGTGCAGTTCGCGGACGTGCTCGCAACGATCGGCGGAGGGACCGTCAAGCTTTCGAGTACCTCGGGCGCCATCGCTATCCAATCCGGAGCGCGCCTCGATGTCAGCGACCTCGCCACGGCCGGCGCGGTCAACAAGACCGCCGCCGGTACGATCATCCTCACGGCGCCCGTGGGCGGCGTCAGCATCGCGACGGGAACGCTCCACGGCGAGGGGCTCGATACAGATAGCTCCGGATCGTTTGCGCTCGATACGAGGAGCCTGGCGGACTACGATGCCTTGGCCGCCGTCCTCGTCGCGGGCGGCTTCTCCAAGAGCTGGGATATTCGGGCCCGCATCGGCAATATCACGATGGCCGGCTTGAGCCGTGCGCGCAGCCTCACCGTGAGCACCGATACGGGCAATATCGATGTGTCTGGAATGATCGATGCGTCCGGTGCGACCGGGGGCAAGATCAATCTCTGGGCCGCGCACGATTTGACGCTCGAAGCGAGCGCCCGTCTCAACGCCCATGGCGCCGTTGCCGACGCCAATGGCAAAGGCGGGCAGATTCTCTTGGCCGCCTCGCAGGCGGGGAACCAACAGGGCACGTTGAACCTCAGTGTCGGTGCGACGATCGACGTGGGGGCCGACGCGCAGAACACCGGGGTCTCGGGCCCGATTCTCGGCGGGCAGGTCGCCTTCGCGACGACGCGGGACACGGCGGGGACCGGCGTGGCGCTCTCCACCAATGGAGGCAGCTTCGCGGATTTCCTCAACGGCGTGCATGGAGAGAGCGCCTGGGACGGCATCGTCGTCGTCGGCAACAAGACCTATAGCTACGACACACCATCACTTGTGGTGACGCCCACCAGCTTTGGGACGTACCTCACAGATGCCAACACCTTCATGGGGGTGACGGGCGGGGACGGTGGCGATGGCGCAGCGGTGTGGAGCGCACTGGGCGGGATCGGTGACGACGGCGTCGCCACGATCGTCAATGCCAATGCCGTTCTCAGCGACGGCCTTTCCAGCAATGCCACCAGTCGCGTGCTGGTCAATGTCAGGGCCGGGATCGTCATCAAAAACAGCGGCGAAATCACCATTGAGGGCGACGCGATCAATCCCAACGGCATCGATCTGTCGGGATCGGACTTTGCCACCAGCGTCCTCAATGTGGCCAGCAGGGGCGAGACGCAGTCGCTGAGCGGGCATTTCGGCCAATATGACCAGCCCATCGTGCTCGCGATCCGCGCCGCCGGAAACCTGAATTTCGGCACCTATACGGGTGGGTCGACGGCGATCCTCGGGACGCTGAGCGACGGCTTCTCGCAGTATACGGGTGGGCTTGCGAGCTTCACGAAGCGTCCTGGCAGCGGCGCCTCGGGCTTGGCGGCGATCTTCGATCCGGCCGCGCCCGGCGCCTATAACGGCCTGTCCGGCGGGCTTGGCGCCAATTCAGCGCGCTATTTCCTGGCCGCGGGCGCCGATATCGCGGCGGCCAATGCCCTTGCAGTCGACCGCAACGCGGAAGCGGGCACGCTGACGGTCGCGGGCATTGCCGGCGAAGCGGACGAGACCGCAAACTTTGGGAACGCTACTTATGCGGTTACAGCCAACCCGCTCTATCTCTATGGCGGGCATGACGCGAATGGCGGGCAGAATAACTCGACCCTTGCCAACTACACCGATATCGCATCCTTCATCAGGACCGGCACCGGTGAGATCGGCATCGCCACCGCCAAGGATCTCATTCTGCAAAGCCCGCGGTCTCTGATCTACACCGCGGGCACCGGCTATAATGTGAATGGGACGAGCACCCAGCCCCTTGCCGGCTTCACGCAATATTCCGGCATCCTGAGGGTCGCGTCGACGGCGCCCGCGCGGACCGACACGCTCCCGCCATCCACGTTCCCAACCCATGGTGGCGACGTCACCGTGACGGTCGGCCGTGACCTCACGGGCGATATGAACGGCAATTTTACCGCCACAGGGAATCTCGGAGAACACCAAAAGCTGCCCTACTCCATGACGGCGCTCGGCAGCCAGCTCAAATTGCAGAATTGGCTGAACGGGGACGGCGATATGGGCGGGTTCAGTGCCCTCTACGCGACCGATGCCTGGATGAATTCCGCGACCAGCGGACAGACCTATTATTCATTGTTCACGCCCACTGCGTCGAACAGGGTCACGCCGGGCTTCTACCAATTGGGCTGGTACACGTGGTTTCCGTTCCTCGAGAACACGATCGGCTCCTTCGGCGGCGGCAATATTGCGGTCACGGCGGGCGGCAATATCTCCAGAGTCCAGTTCGTCGCTCCGACCAATGCCCGCGATGCCGGACCCAAGCTGGTCGCGAGCGCCTATAATCCGCTGACGCAAGCCGGCCTCTATGTGCAGGGCGGTGGCAATATTGCGGTCAAAGCCGGCGGGAACATCGCCGGTGTCTATACCTATGCCCAGAATGGCGCCACGCTGCTCGAAGCCGGTGACTCGGTGCGCGACCTCTGTCTCTCGGGCTGCGGAGCGCTCGAGGCAAAAACGATCCCGCTGGTGATCGAGACCTCAACCGGCGAGGTCACAGTGCGGGCGGGACGCGATATCAGCATTTCCGATCAACTCGTCCAACCTAGACTTTCAAAGCCGAATGAGACCGAGCCCGTGGTTCTGTCCGGCCTTTCGCTGATCCAGAACGCCAGTTACTTGATCAACCTGCCTCCTACCGGCATTGCCGGCCAGGCGCGGACATGGACAGGCGTGCAGACGGTGCTGACGGGGCTGCTTACCTCGGTTCCGACGGGATCGGTGACGCTGCAAGCCGTTCGGGATGTCGCGCTGGACGTCGGCACGCCGTCCAGCGGCGCCTGGAACACCAACCAGGGTGTTCTTCCGGCGCAGCTTCATCTCATTGCCCTGCAAGGCGACATAACGAACAACAAGAGATTCATCACCTACCCCGATCGGGCCGGCACGGTCGATCTCCTGGCCCGCGGCTCCATCAATCTGAACGCCGGCTTCGTGCTGTCGGATGCCGATCCGGCCGTGATGCCTACGCTTGCCAATATCGCAGCCGTGCTCGCGCCCTACACCACGACCGTCAACGGCACCAACGCGGCCACCTCGACGCTCGCGCCCGCGTATTCCAGATTGAACGGCGGAGGGACGGGAGGGGTGTCGTCCAATCGCGGCGGCGCGAATTTTCTGCCGGGACAGGACGGCGGCTATACTGTTCTCGGCGGGGACACGTTCAGGCAGCTTCTCCGCAGCAATCCGAACACCCCGGACCCGGCGGTCGTGATCAACCGCCATGCGGGGCTGCATGCGGACGATGACAATCCGGCGCGTATCATCGCGCTCGGCGGCGATCTCACGCTGCCCTACGAAAGCGGTGACGACCCACTTCTCTATGTCAGTCTTGCCAAGGCGGCACGGATCTATGCCGGGCGTGATGCGGTCAATCTGCGCCTTCTCGGCCAGAACAATAATGCCGCCGATGTCACCTCCATTGTGGTGGGCCGCGACCTGATCTATCCCGCCGACGATAGTGGCAATAGCTTCGTGAAACCCGTGGCGATCCAGATCGGCGGCCCGGGCGATCTGCTCATCGAAAGTGGACGCAACGTCGATCTTGGCACCACCACCGGCATTCAGAGCTTCGGCAATCTGCTCAATCCTCGGCTACAGGATCAAGGCGCCAGCATCACCATCGAGACCGGCCTCGGCCGGCCCCTGGTCTCGCCCGACTATGCGAGCTTCCTGGCGCAATTCGCCGATCCGGCATCGACCAATTCCTTCTCCGAGCCCCTCCAACTCTTCGATGCCGATGGCAAGGTCATCGGCTCTGGCGCGGAGGCCTATGCCTATCTTCTTAGCCTGCCGGAGGAGGCTCGGGAAATCCTGCTCAACCGGATTTTCTTCGAACTGATCCGCGATTCCGGTCGCGAGCATACCGGCGCGGAGGGAGGCGGCAACTATGTGGTCGGGGGGACGATCACGATCGACACACTTGGCGCGCTCAATGCAGCCTACGCCAATTACGAGCGTGCGTACGCTGTCATCGACACCTTCCTGAAAGGAACTGCCGGGAGCGGCAGCTTCTTCGGCGGCCTCAGCACCGTGCGCACGCGCGATGGTGGGAACATTACGATCCTCGCTCCGCACGGGCAGATTCAGGTCGGCCTTGTCGCGCCGCCCGCGAACTTCCCCGGCTATTCCAAGCCCAACGATCCCCTCTATGCCCTTGGCTTCGGCGTCGTGACGGAGCGCGGCGGCAATGTCGACCTTTATGCCAACGACGATATTTCGGTGAACCAATCACGTGTGTTCACCCTTGGCGGCGGCGACCTGACGGTCGTCTCCAAAACCGGCAATATCGATGCCGGGAGGGGCGCCAAAACGGTTCTTGCGATCCAGCCGCCGACGGTTTCAATCGATCCGTACGGCAATGTCACGATCACACCGTACGGGCCGGCCTCCGGCAGCGGTCTGGCCGTTCTGCGTTCACTTCCGGAGGTGCCGCGCAGCAAAACGGACCTGATCGCCTTTGAAGGCATCGTCGATGCGGGCGATGCAGGGATCAGGGTCAGCGGCAGCCTCAACATTGCTGCGATCGAGGTGCGCAACGCCGCCAACATCGCGGTCGGCGGCATGACGACCGGTGTGCCGACCATCCAGCCACCCAACATCTCCGGTCTCACCGAGGCTTCAAGCACCTCCGGCGCAGCGGTAAAGGAAGCTGTCGCGCCAGCCCAGACCACACCCACTGACCAGCCTTCGATCATCATCGTCGAGGTCATCGGCTACGGCGGCGGCGATGCCGGTCAACCCGATGGCGATCAACCTGCAAAAGACAAGGAACGACCGGGTCGCAAAGGTGCGACAGATGACCAGCACGGACAGAACCCCGATAGCGCATACCAAGTCCTAGGTGCCGGCGAAATGACGGCGGACGAGGCGCGTCAGCTGATCGCCGAGCGTCGCAAGGTCGCTGGCCGAGGGGGACAACAGTAGTTTCCGCCAGGTCAACGAGCTTGCGTGAAGTAGCGCGAAACGGCGCGGCTGTCGGCGGACGCTTTCGGCGTTACTGCAGAGCTCAAAGTTCACTTCCGCCCAGACGGCGATTTGAAACCGGTTAGACTGCGGCCCGCAGGGCCGTTGGCGCGCCTCGATGGAGATACTTCGAACCAAATCATCACCGCTTTGGAAGACCTCGAAGCACAACTTGCTGAATGTTCGCAAGCCTTTGAGCAGGGGCCGTAGTTGGGGCTATGCCGAACGCTGGGAAAATGTTGGACGCATCATTTATCCTCACTTTCCGCTGCAATCTTGACCGCCGGAAACCTGCCAGCCGGCCCGAACCATTCATCAAGTTCCTTGAGCCGCTCGCCCGACAGCGTTCTGCTGCCGCGCGGCAGCAGGCTGGGCAGATCCTCGCCCCCCTGATCGCGTCCGATCCAGACCGCCTCTGAGAACGCAAGCGGCTCGCGCGTAATGAGCGATACGGCCGCCGCGAAGTCGCTCACGCTCACACCCATGGCGAAGACCGCATCCGGTTCGGCAATTTCTGCCGCCATCACGAAGCCCGGCGCAAGCTTCCAGGCCATGAAGTCCGAGAGCAGCGCCCGGCGGTTTGCGCGCTCGCTTTCATCGTCTGTCAGCGTCATCGCGATCCAGACATCGCCGCCCGGCGCGGCGATACGGAACTGCGGGTCTATCTCATCGCCCATGCGCCGGATAAGCCGCTGCGCCCGCGCCAGGTCAGCCAGCACGAGTTCTTTGAGCGTGCGCGGTTTTTTGCTTCACCCATGGGACCTCGCAAACATGGGGAGTTGCCGATTCAATCTCAATAAAACGACGTTGCTGATTGGTAACATTGGAGAATCCATTGACAGGGAGCGCCCAAGCAAAAATTGCAGGCGAACCCGCGGCGGGTGAGTGTGCGTTTGTGCAACAAGCGATTCGGAATTGGACCATGAACCCATCCGTTCTCTCGCCGTTGCGTCTGGCATCCTCCCGCCCGGCCCCATCGGATGTTCGAGCGCCCGTTCTCGACGCCGCCCCCCGCCTCTGGCCAACCGACAAGGTCAGGGCGGTGCTGCTCGAGGCATCGGTCTCCCAGTGCTTTGCCGGCAGGCGTATTCTGGAGCCTGTCGTGCGAGCGCTCGTTGCGCGCGGGTATTTTTGCTTTGGTGATCTTCTCACGCTCACGCGCGAACAGATTTTTGCGGGCACGCCGGAGGTATTCCGGGTCCGCCTGGCCTTTATCCGCGAGCTTGAAGCGCTGGGTTTCGTCTTCTCATCCGAGCCGCGCCCTGTCAGGCGCTGGCGGCGGCGCATCGCGTAGGAACGTGGGCCGATCATCCCGGCATCACCGACCCTAGAATGGCGGAGGCCTGATCGCCTGCCGTTCTGCTTCCGACCGCGCGATCCAGGCCGCGGGCGAGAGATATTCGTCCGGGGAGAACCGGATCGCTTCCTCAAGCACGGGCCAGATTGTTCGCTTCGTGCTGGGCCGGTTGCGCGTGCGTCCGCAGCGCACGGCGAGGCCGGCCGCAGTCGCACCTCCCAGCAGTCTCTTTTCCTCAAGGGCCTTCAATGTGCGTAGCGTCAGATCGGCGGTCTTCCGCGTCACGAACCAATGGCCCTCGGCCATCTTCTCAAGCACCACTGCGGGCTGTCCGGTCTCGTTCTGCAGCTCATCCATGACTGATGCGTTTCCGCGCAGCGGGCCGAAGAAGCCTGCATTGAAGCCTTCGACGTAAAACGTCACCGGCCGCAGGCGGGCGTATCGGAAGAGGGGAAAATCGATTTCCCGCTCCTCCAGCACGGCCCACAGATACAGTGCGGATAGCGCAGAGCGGTCGAACCTCTGCAGTTCGCCGCGCGCCGCGTCTCGGATCTGCGCCGCCCTCAGTCCCGCCTCGAACGACGCGCTGAAAAAGCGGTCTTTCCACGCGTCCGGCACCAGCTCCAGCATGCGCGAATTGTGGCGATGCTTCTCCCAGGGCGGCGAGGCGACAGCCCGTAGGGCCAGATTGCATTGGTCAAGTACATCGGCGAAGCCGACGAGGCGGAAATATTTCTGCGCGACCCCGAACTCGTCCTGCCAGCCCGGCTGGAGATGCTGGCGTTCCGCAAAGCCTGGATAGGGCGTGCCTCCATCCAGCGGCTGTCCTTCGATCAGCTCCCCGTATGTGCCCGGCACGTCAGCGCTGGCCATCTTTTGTGCGGCCTCCGGAAACCCCGAAAAACCCCGTTTTACGGCTGCTATCGCAGAAAAACAATCAATTTGAGCAGTAACCAGTTCGTGGCTTCAAACGCCGAGCCGGGCGCGTCCCGCGTGGTCGGCAAACCGTGCAAAACGGCGAAATACCACGCCAAAGGGCGTCAAACACGGCAAACTAACGCGCTGAAATCACTATGTTTTTAGGAACTTTCGTTCGTATACGTGTCATCAACCACGCATACAAAAAGGGCGCGTCCGCAGGTGCGGCGCGCCCGAGATGAGATCCTCGCGGGATCTCTTTCACAAGCTGGTTATGGGCACCCGCCCCAGAGGTGTCAAGCCGGCGGAACGCGAGGACCTCCCTCGGGAAACCATCAAGTCCTGAAGGAGTACGTGTCATGACTGATGAAATCCCGTTCTGCAGACCGCTCCCGCCGACCTGGTGGGGCCGGATCAAGGATCTCCTGTGGGAGATCCTCACATCCATCCTGGTGCTTCTCGCGACGGCCTGGTTTGCCGCCGGAAAGCCCTGGTTCTGAGACGTAAACGCAAGCCAACGACAATAAACGAAAGCCCTCGACTCGGCCCCGGTCCCCCGGGGCTTCTTCTTGTTCGCGGTTCTCTTCCGCCCATTGTGTCTCATGAACACGGGTACGCTTCGGATCAACATCAACGTCCGAAGCGCCCATGCCCGATCTGACGCCAAAACCGCCACGCCCGTTTTCTCTCCGGCTATCGGCCGAAGAGCGGCAGGCGCTTGCCCGGCGCGCGGGCGGGATGCCACTCGGGGCCTATGTGCGGCGGTTCCTGTTCCCGGCCAACGACAACGGCCCGGCCATCACGCCCCGGTCGCGCGGCAGGTCGCCAGTCCGGGATCACCACGTGCTTGCCGCCGTGCTGGCCCGGCTGGGACATTCCGAACTTTCCGCGAGCTTGCGGGAATTGGCCCGCGCAGCAAACCTCGGTGCTCTGCCCATGACGCCGGAAACCGAGGCCACCATTCAGCAAGCCTGCCGCGATGTGGCGGAGATGAAGGCCCTCGTTATGAAGGCGCTCGGCATCCGGGAGAGGTGAGGCGGGATGATCCTCAAGGCTTCTCAGCGCGGCGGCGGCAAGCAGCTTGGTCTTCACCTGATGAAGACTGAGGAGAACGAACACGTCGAGGTGCATGAGATTCGCGGCTTCGTTTCGGATGATATCGTGGGAGCGCTGAAAGAAGCCTATGCCGTGAGCAAAGGAACGCGCTGCAAGCAGTTCCTGTTTTCCGTCTCGCTGAACCCTCCGCCCAACGAACGGGTGCCGGTCGAGATTTTCGAGAGTGCCATTGCGCGGATCGAGGAGAAGAACGGCCTCATTGGCCAGCCGCGCATTGTCGTCTTCCACGAAAAGGAGGGCCGCAGGCATGCCCATGCCATCTGGAGCCGCATCGACGCGGAGACCATGACAGCGAAGAACCTCTCGCATTTCAAGCTCAAGCTCCGCGACCTCTCCCGCGAGATCTATCTCGAACAGGGCTGGAAGATGCCGCGCGGCCTGATGAACAGCCGCGAGGCAGACCCGCGCAATTTTACTCTCAAGGAGTGGCAGCAGGCCAAGCGCACGGGCCGCGGTGATCTTAAGGAGCTGATGCAGGAGTGCTGGGCGGTCTCCGATTCCAAGGCCGCCTTCATGCAGGCGCTCAAAAGCCGGGGCTTCACGCTGGCCAAGGGCGACCGGCGCGGGCATGTCGCGATCACACCGGAGGGCGAGGTGATCTCCATCGCGCGGTACACCGGCAAGAAGACCAAGGACATCGAGGCGAGGCTAGGAAAATCCGATACGCTTCCAAGCGTGACCGAAGCGAGAGCTCAGCTCACCAAAGACCTCTCAGCCACGTTCAAGCGCCACATGCGCGAGGCCGAGGAGAAAAAGCGCCGCGATCTTGCGCCGCTGGATGCTGAGCGCCGGGCGATGGTGCAGGGCCAGCGGCAGGAGCGCACGCATCTTCGCACCCGGCAGACGCAGCGTTGGATTGAAGAATCCCGCGCCCGTATCGAACGTTTCGACGAGGGCGTCAAAGGCCTTTGGGGCCGGATCACCGGCAAGCACGCAGAAATCTGCAAGGCGAACGAGCGCGAGGCGTATGCCGCGCTGACCCGTGACCGCGATCAGCGGCAGACGCTAATGGAGGCGCAGATGAAGGACCGCCAAGCGCTGCAGATTCACATTAAGGCCACGCGCAACCGTCACGCCCTAATGCTGAAAGAATTGCGCACCGACCGACACGCTGTACGCCAGATCGAGCACCGGGCGGCGCCGATGAAGGAAGTCCGTTTACAGGCCGAGACACCAACCCAACGCACCACCCCGCCGACTATGCGGGAGCGCCTTGACAAGCTTCGGAAGGCCGAGCGCGAGTGGGGGCCGGGCCGCGACGGTAATTTCGACAGAGAACGCTAATAGCATCTAGCGATAATCCGCTTACGTTCTCTGGCTTTGCGGCTGCCGAGCGCGCTCACGCATATCACACAGGGCGTCTCTTAGGCTCTCCTTCCAAGGCGGACGCCCCCGAGGGTGCCGACCGGTCGCGCAATCGTTCACGCGGGCGATGCGGGGGTGGGGGGTTCCGATGTGTTCGATAGAGTATTCGGCAGTACAGAGAGTTCCAGAGATTCCGGCAAGTTTGCAGTCATAGACGCAAATCTTGGATCGGACGTCGGCACGTCGTAGACTTCCGTATATAGCGATGCCAGCACGTTCTTCACCCACTCCCGGTCAAATCGCGCGTCGGCATCCGCACCACAGACCAGGATCTTCATGGGTGGCGGGGAGCCGGCGAATTCGAGCGGCAAGATATAATCCAGTGGCTCAAGTGCCAGACAGCCTTGCCGACGATAGAATTGTAGCCGCCGCCATTTTTCATCATCGGTACTGCCCGCCGCTGGCGCGCGATCAACCTCAAGAAGGCACACCGCATGCGGCAGGCGCTCTGAGCCACGCCGGATCGTCTCTTGGAATAGCAGGGCACCCAAACCTTGTGACCTGACTGCCGTGTCGGCGGCCATGTATTCCAAGAGCCAAAACCTCTTCGTGCTCGGAAAGAACGAGATCGAGAACCCTACGGCACGTGCACCGTCTAAGGCGGCAAGCACCATGTACCGCGGGTCGCCAACCATAGCCTCAAGCGCCTCAGGCGGCTTCTGTTCGCTGGATTCAATCGCGCCCTGGTAAATTCGGATCACTTCTGCAAGCGATCGGTCGTCGCCGGCTGACAGCGCTTTGATCGCGATGGCCATAGCTCTCGCCAATATTTGGAGTCGTGCTGTGACTAAAAGTGGTCCGGGAGAGTCATCGCCAAGCGGAACCCGCCGTAGTCTATGCGGTTCGTTGATGAGTATCTCAGGCGACGAGCCGCGCGAAGGTCAGGACGAAAACTATACCACGAGCCTCCCCGCATAACGCCAAGTTCAAAGCTGCCTCCCTCAACCCATGCAGATTGATCGCAGGCGCTGTTGGCCATTCCCGGTTTGTCATCGAAAGTTTTGTGCCACGGATCAGCACACCACTCGAAGACATTCCCGTGCATGTGATAAAGTCCAAAATTGTTTGGGTCATACATGTGCACTGGAACCCGTTTAGTAATGGGAATTTTCTTTTCTCGAACCTCGCGTTTTCCCAGCGAACCTGAGTAGTTGGCCTGTCCGGCGCCTATGTCTTTTCCGGTATTGTACCAGTCGTCCTCGCCGTCCTTGCCTGCCCTGCATGCGTATTCCCACTCTGCTTCCGTAGGCAGTCTGTATACCCGGCCAGTGACCCTCTCTAACCACCCACAATAGTGCATCGCATCTATCCAGCTAACGTCAACAATGGGAAGCCGTGCTGGATCTTCTCGTACCGCTGTCGTCTGTGTCGTATCCCCACCGGCATTGCGTAGCTGATATTCCTTAAACCGGGTCGGCAGCTCATTCCGGGTGGCGTTCAAGAACGCAAGGTACTCTTCGACTGTAACCGGGTAGCGTCCAATCGCGAACGATTGCTTCATTGTAACGAAGTGCCTGGGCCGCTCTGATGGCAGGGATCTTTCCTCATCGTCGGGCGACCCCATCCAAAATCCCGGTGGAAATTCGCCAGAAGGCTTTGGTTCGATGCGGACTAACTGATCGTGCTCTTGGCCCTGGCCAAGTTGCGCCTGTGCCGCAGCCGTGCTCAATGGAATCCGTTGGATTCGCGCAGCGTGATTGATGAGCACAGCTAGCCGACGATCATCGGATTTCGATCCCCACTTGAAAAAATCAAGAGGATTCGATGGCCTTGGGAGTGCGTACGCCACGGCGAGGATAGGCACATACCCATCGAAATTGCCCTTCTGAGGGTGAGGAACGCGCCCGGCCAATCTCGCTATTTTCTGATCAGCTTCGGTTACGCCCTGGTTCGCGAGAGCGACAGCTGCTCCGGCTCGCACTTCGGGAAACTCGCGCCAATACGTCAATTTCTCGAGCAAGAGCGCTTTGGTGGCTTCACACTTATCAAGCCGACCAAGCGCGCGCGCTGCCGCTGCGCGCTCGCGAGGATCACGGCCAACATCTTGAAGGATATCCTGCAATGTCTTGCGGTTAGCCTCACCTTCGCTGTTTCGGGGAGGTAAGCGGCTGGCTACGTCAACGACCCACTTGCGCAGCTTAACGTTCTTTGCCGAACCGCTTTGGGCAGTGAAGAACTCCGCCGTATCGCCGTCTGGATGCTGGGCGCCCAGAAGGGCCACCGCCACTTTCCCTCTCAAAAATCTCCTGTATTTTTCGCTATCGTCATCTTCCTCGCTATCCCTATGCTCTACCGATTGGACAATCTCCATCAGACGGTCTGCGTCATAGCGATAGGCAGTTCGCACAGCGGGTAAATCAACTACTGGCAAGCCGAACGAGTTGTTAAGAGCGAGTGCGATCCTCTCCATTTCGCGGTTTTCGGCAAGTGGTTCAAGGATTGGCAGTTGGTTTGATTCGAATGCCCGTCTCTCGGTCACCAACCGCCACATAATTTGCAACGCTTGCAGTAGCGTCGCCAGAAACAATAGATCGAGTCCGGCACGGAGCACAAAGACTATGATCTTACCCTCTTTAGATGTCGGGTCAGGCCAATCGCTTTTCACTCCAAAGACCTCGGACCAATCAACAAAAGGGACAGCTTTTGTTAAATGGCTTCCGAAATAGGCCAACCACTCTAGCAGTTCGTAATGTAAGGGCATTGAGCCCAGCGGCTTCACCGGTAGAGGGCAGCTATGCTCCGTTCCGAAGCCACAATATGCCCATTGAATCTGGCGCAACAGTATCGGTATCAAAATAATCAGGAGTAACAGGCTTGCGAGCGCTTCATCGCGCAAGTCCTCATCAAGCATTGCTCCGCGCGAGCCTAACTCCTTTGATTTGGTGCGCTCTACGAGAAAGCGGTCTTTTTCGGCTTCTACCCAGCTCCAGCGACGCACTATAGCAAAGATGGCCGTGCCTACGGCCGCGGCTGCTATAAGTCCAAAGGGGGGCGGCAAAAATACTCCACAGAGCATGCCGAGCGAGAGAATTCCGAAGGCGATCGTGCGGCTACGGCCCGGTGCCACAAGGGGGGCCGCTAGCACGCGAACGAATACATAGTCGAGAAATGACAAGGCTAAGGAAGCCGACGACCAAAGAGTGCCAACAACAAAACGCAGCGCTTTAAGTGGAAATCTGGCGTAAATGTGCCGAGGAAACGGAAAGTCCTTGAGGCGATGCCGCGAGGCACTCACCAACGCAGCAATTAGTGCCGCGGCTCCCACGATGAAGACTACAGCGATGCTCTGTTGGCGATCAATCGCGTCAATAGGCGTGCCCTCGGGTACGGCGTATCGCTCGACGATCTCGTAAAGTAGAAACGCAAATGCGACGAGCGACCAAGCTGCCGCGGGGCCAATGCTAGGAGCCAGGAACACATCGTTTCGAAAGGTACGCAACGCTTTGGATTGGCGTAATGCTGTTGTCCAAAACAGCAGCGTAAGTACACCCCGGCGTATGTGACGGCGGAGGCGAGTGAACTGGTGCCACACCTTGTCTTCCCCCAATAAACCCTTGGGAGCAGTTGGGCTCAGAACGAAGACAAAGATATGACGCGGCATGAGGGATGTTGCACAACGAGGTGCTTGATGGGCATAGAGGGCTTGAGTTGGCTGCCTGCTTAGCCGGCAGCCGGTTCCAGGCCGGGGCCGGAGAGGTCCAAAATCTTATGCCCGAAAAATCCGCGTCGAATGAGGAGGTTGCCGGTGATCTCGCGTTGCTCTCCGGCGAGGTAGGCCCTCCCGGCAACTTCAACGTTGCCCTTGACGTCGACCAACCCAGTTACCACCGCATTCTCGTAGACCTTCGCGTTTTCTGATACATTGGCTCCACCCCGCACCCTAGCGCTGCCGAATATTTTGGCATTCCCGCCTATCACAGGGGGCGTATACTCCAAGGGAAGAATCTCGCCCCGATCGGATGGCGGTCGCCCGATGCAGAAGCGGCCCGACACCCGGGCATTGTCGAAGACCTGGGCTTCCTCAGCGATAATTGCGAGGCCACCGACCCTGGCCCACCCGAAGACGCTCGCGTTGCCGTAGACCTTGGCTTCACCTTCGATCAGCGCCCAATCATAAACCCTCGCCTGATGACCGACAGCGGCTTCGCGCTCGATGCAGGCGTCGCCAAATACCTGCGCGGTGCCGGATATCAGCGTATCGTCTGTAACAATGGCGCGATCGAAAACTGACGCCTCGTCCAAGACTCTTGCGTTGCCGGAGATCATGGCGTTTCCGTAGACCTTGGCATTCCCGCCAACCCATGACTCGCCAGACTGCGATAAATTGTGTTCGCCCGTGATGTAGCCGCCCTTATCGCCTTTTTCGATTCTTCCCCAGCCTCTGTCGGTCCCAATTTCGCGCAGAGCTTGAATTCGATAAAGGGTTTCACCGCTGATGGTGATTGTGTCTTCCGGGAGCAAACAATATTTTTGTTGCTTAACTGTTGTTGATTTCCATAGTTGGGATAGTGCAATCATAGCGATTTACTCTATTCTTTCAAAATTGATGGGTTACGGTCAATAGCGTGATAATAACATAACGTTGTTTAGTAATGCAAATCTCCATGGATTGATTTGATGTCGATGCTGGACGGAAGCCGGGATAATTCTGCGCGCAAAGCCAAAAGCATTCGGCAAAACCTGGCCAGAGCCGCTTTATTCTTTTGCCATAACGCGCGAATTGCGGCTTCGGCGGGTGTAGCGTTGGCGGCAAGCTCGGAACACCTGGGTTTGTGTTCGGCTTCATCGACTCGACGAGTTCCGCGGAGAACGCCAGCCAAAGCGCCGCGAGCGCGATATGTACCGGGAGAGATGGCGGGTCTATTCACGCCGCGCTTGGCAGCTCCTTATGGAGACGGAGGCCGATGCCGCGATACCGTCCGGCCACTAAGACGATACCTATGGCCGCCGCCAGACTTGCAAAGGCGGACGCGAACGCGGCGTGGCCCATAGGCACATCGTCTCGCATTCGGCACCAAGCCTCGTAACCAGTGAACAGTTCGTCTGCAGTGAGGCGATCGCCCTTAGACGCAACCAAGGCTTCGAGACAAAAATCCTCAATGCCGCCAACCGAAGCCGTCGACGCTACCGGCTCTGAGACAATGGCGCTCGGTTGCTTGCTTTCGTGCCCGCTATCGGCTCGTCGCTTGAACAGATCGCTGTGGCCCGTCGCGAGGAAAAGCCCGAGCGAGGAGCCGGTCTCCACCAGCAGCGCTACGATCACGATAAGCGCGAGGCGCACGGAATCCTGTGCGCGCCCGAAGATGTGGCTGAGCAGCGAGACTTGCGGATCGCGCTCCTGCCCAGCCCCCGCCCGCTGCAGGCGGGAGATCTCATTTTTCAGCGCCGCGCTGGCGTTCGCAATGCGCTCAGCTTCGCTTCCGGTTGCAAGTTCTGCCTGGAGGGTAAAGTAGGCGGCGCAGAAGTCCCGGCTCTGGCTCTCGGTGGCGTTCGTGCATTCTTGCGTCGCGGCCCAGCGGCGATTTTGTTTGTGCCGCTCCATCTCCGCGCCCACTACGGATGGTGGGCGATGCGCAGGCAAAGCGGCAAGCCGACTTTCCGCATCGTGCAGTTCCCGCCTTGCGCGCTCAAAAGTATCGGACAATGCCGCGCGCGTTTCGGTGATCACACCCCGGTTGTCGGCGGCAAAGCCGACAGCGCTTAAGAGCGAGAACCCGGCAAAGAAGGCGAACACCGCCGCTCCGGCTGCGGCGGCCACCATGCGGCGCGAGCGCCAGCTCCACGCGATGAAGAACGGAAGCAGCGCTTTCAGCAGGTCGGCGGCGGCGGACGCTGCGCCCAGCACCTGACCTTCGAGCGTCGTTTTGCCGAGCGATGAGAGGAACAAATAGTTCATGGCCGCGGAGACGGCCAGCATGATGATAGCGGCGACGATTCCCAATGCGGAGAGGATCGCGCGCATCGTGTCAGGTCCTTGGAGACTGACCCTTTCGGGCTTCGTAAGCATCGAGCGCCTCCGCGAGAATCTGCGCTTGGCTAAGGCCATCGCGAACACTCAGCGCCTTGAGCCGCGCCGCATCGCTTTCCAGAACGGAGAGATTTTTCTGGACGCGTCTTCTGCGTTCGCCCGGCTGTGTCCGCGTTACGCCTCCGCGCAAATGGCGGCGCACCGCTTCGAGCTTGGTTAAGCGATTCATGCGGTTCAGCTATCGGCCGCGCTCGTCCCGGTCGCGCCTATCAGCGGGACGCTCACCGCTCTTGGCGTCCTCGAGCCGATCCCGCGCCGTGCGCAGCATCACGCGGCCGTTGACGGGGTTGGAGTTGAGAATGACGTCGTAGCCTTCGCCATCTTTATGCGGCCAGACCGCGCCGATGCGGCTGATGAGAGGCTCTCGGCTGTTGTGCTCGGGATCGCGCACCTCATAGGCAATATGGGTGGGCTTGGGGCCTTGGCTTTTGGCTTCGCTGCTCATCGGGGAAATCCTGTTTGAAGGAGCTGCATCAGCGCCCGCGGTCGAAATCCTGCTTCGCGCGTCCACGCTCTAACGCGCGGGTGTGGCTGTCCTTGAAATTCTCGCGGGCGATCTTGAGCCGCTCGTCGATATGCCTGATGCGGCGCTCCGATTCCTGATCGATCTGCCGCCGCACGTCATTGGCTTCCCACCCGTTCGGGGTGAGATGCAGCTCGGCCCGAGGCTTGGGCCGGGCTGCGATACGCTGGTCGAGCTCCGCCTTGGTCACAACACCGGAGGCGGCCCGGCCAAACTCGTTACTCACCGCTCGTAACGGGGGCCGTTATCGCGCGGGCGACGGTCCTCCCTGCTGGTGCTGCGCCGGTCATCGCGGCGATCGTCGGGGCGATCATCACGCGCATTGTCCTTGGCCTCCTGGACGCGGTCCTGGACGGAGCGGACGACAACCTTTCCGTCCTTCGGGAAGGAATCCAGTTCGATATTGAATCCCTCGCCGTCCTTGTGCGGCCACACCGCTCCGATGCGGTTGAAGTACGACTTGTTCTCCTCACCCTCACGCACCTGATAGGCGATGTGGGAAGGCTTGCGGTTTTCAGGGTTGTTTTCTGCACTCATACTTTGCTCCTTGGGTTAAGTTGGTTTGTAGCCTTCCACATATGCCCAGGTTCCATTCTGATATTGGGCGAAAGACGCAAATTCCTTCGGTACCGGCTCTTCGATGACGCGCGCCGAGGTGCTGCCGCGCCATGAGGCGATGCGCACGCGGTTTCGCGGCGGGTGATAGGGATTGGGCAGGTACAGCCCCGCCATCTCGGCCCGCGTGAAGTACGGATACTTCTGCGCGAAGATGGGCGGCAGATTCTTGCCGGAGATGAAAAGAATCTGGCGGTCCTCGGGCAGGCTCAGGATTTCCTCTTCCGTCATGAGCTTGCGCGCCTGCTTGCTGCGGATTTTCTCCGACTTGCCGTAGTGCGCGACATCGAGCGCCGCTGAGAACGGCTCCTCGCCCAGCATGAAGCGCTGCACGGCCTGCACCTTCTGGCGGCGTGCCGTTTCCTGCATGCGCGTATCGTCGTATTCCAGCGTCTCGCTGCCGAGCATGTTCGAGACGTGCTGTGACGTCTGGAAGTCGCGCACGCCGAAGAACTGGCGCATCTGAGCCGATCCCATGAAGCCCTGCACGCCGGGAGGACCAAAATTGCGCGTGATCTGGCCAATGTCCTGAAATACCGCCCAGGGACGAATGCCCGCGCCGCGTCCATATGTGAATGATTTGAGGAGATCCTCGAACGCGCCGAGCTGCCCGGCCTCGTCGACCAGCATGGTCACGCGCGGCGCGCTCGGAGCGCGGGATTTGTAGAGCATCGTCCCTGTAAAACTCAGCCGCAGAAGCGGGGCGAGCTGGCTCAAGTATTCGGCCGGAACGATGAGGAAGATTTTGGTGGCGCGGCCTGGATCACACAGCGCGGAAAGCGAAAAATCCGAGCGCTCCAGCGAGGCTTGAAGCACTGGATCGTCAAGGAAGCCGAGACCCGCGTAAAGCTCGCCGATGATCGAGCCGAACTCGCGGGGGCTATCTTGCTGCTTGATCAGCATCTCGCCGGCGGTGCGGCGCACATCGTCGAAGCGTGAGGCCAGCATGCGCTCGATGTGGTTCGGCCATTCACCGCTGCCCGATTCCACGAGGTTCACGATGCGCATGAGGCGCGGCAGGCTCGTCCGGCCGTCCGTTTCCGCATCCGCCTTGAGCAGCGCCTCAACCCAGCCGCTGCCGCGCTGCTCGAAGTATTTGCCTTCCGCCTTGCTGGTGACAGCGACGAGCGCGCGGGCCACGAATTTGCAATCGGCATGGAAGGTCGGCTTGACCGGATCGATGATGTCGAGCGGATTGAAGCCGTGCTGCGGGAGGCCGTGCAGGCCGAAAGGATTGAACGTGTACGCCTGCTCCCCATGCGCGGCATGGACGTGGTGCGAGATGGCCGCAAGCTCGCCGCGCGGGTCGAGCACGATCATGCGCTGACCTGGAGAATTGCAGACCACATAGCCCAGGAGATCGCGCAGCTTGCCCGAGCCTGCCCCGCCGACCGTGAGCATCGGCGCATCGCTTTCAAGATGCAGCGGGCGCTGACCAAGGTATCCGATCTGAAGACCGCGCCTGCCGAAGAGTCCTGCGGCTGCAATCTCGTGGTCCTGCGCCCAGCCAGCGCTGCCGAAGCGATATTGCTCGTTGAAGGCGGAAGACGACATGGCGTGCGGCTCCTATTCGGAAAGGAAAGGGGCCGCGCTAGCGGCCCCTGCCGGGCTTACTTGAAGACGCCAACCTCAGCCTGCTTCTCCCACCGGAACTTGATCTTCGAGCAGACGGCGAAGGCGAGGATGCTCAGGATCAGAGGGCCGATGAAATTGCCGCCCTGCGCGAGCGCCAGGACCGCGACCAGGAGGAACAGCGCGCCCGCAAAACCGAGGCACCTATGAAGAACCTGCAGGGGACGGTTGATGATGACTTCCGGTGTACGTGACATGGGGAGTGTCCTTTCCTTGCGTTCTCAAACGAAGCGCGTGGCGGCAGCCAGTCCTGCCGCGACGATGGCGGTGGCGAGCGTGGCGCGGGCGGTGAAGAAGATCAGAAGGCCCGTCATGGCGAACCAGCCGAGCGTGATCATGTCTTCGAAGCCCGCGCCGTAGCGGGCGCTCGCAAAGCTCACGACCCAATCGACCGTGCGTGCGTAGACCTCGGGCGTGGCCATAAAGGTGGTCAGCAAGGCCAGCAGGTTGGCGAGGGCCTCGATGGAGCCCATGAAGACCTGCTGGCGCTTCTGACGGTGATCGCTGGGATTGAACATCCCGGCACCGTCCTTTCGGGACTACGGCGATCCGACTATTCGGATCGCCGTGTGTGGGGAGGGTGATAGCGCGGCTTGCAACCGCTTCTGGGAGGATGCTGGGAAAATCCCGCGCCCTACTTCGCAATGAAGCCGGCGCGCACGGGATTTGAGATGCGGAAGGCGAGATCGATTAGCCGCAGCCGATGCAGCACGCGCCGCTGCGGGTTTTGCTTGGGGTCGATGTCATCGAAATACATAAAGCCCGAGAGCCAGCGGAAGCTGCCATCATCGTTGAACGCGGCGTCAATGTCCTCATCGCCCACCTCGAACGGTTTGCCGTCCGGCCATGTGATGCGTCCGCGAAAACCGTAGATCGTATCAGCAATCCAGTTGGGGATCTCACGGCGCGAGATGCCAAGCGCCCGCGTGGCTGTGGCAAGGCGCTGGAAGTGCGAGCGGCGCAGCAGTTCGGTATCTGACGCCACCACGACGGAGCGCTTGTTGTCGTTGACGGGTCTGAAGGCACAGGGTTTGCAGACATCGCGTCCGCAGCGTTGGCAATAAGTCATGGTTCAAAACTCCTCTTTTGTTTTTGTTGTTGGCGGTTTTCAAAAACCGCAGCGCACCCTCTTTCTGCACACGCATTAGTTGAGGTATTTTCCCGGCGCATGCTGAAACAATAGTGTTTTTATGCCGTATTCTGCAAAATCGAAGGGAAGAACGCGCGCACGAAAACAACTATAAATAGAATATGAGCGCGGCAATTGAGGGGATCAGAAAAACAAAAAAGCGCGGCAGCAAGCCCGCGCCGCAATCGCTATTGTGCCGGGGCAAAACTCTCCGAGCACAAGTTCCTGCGCATCCTGCACGGCTACGCGGAAGGGCTTCCGGTCAAGACGCTGGAGCCGCGCACGCATGTCACGGCCAAGACTATCCGCAGCACTTATGGCACGCTGCGGGCGCATCTGCCCGTCGCCACGCGGCGCGAACGCGCGCGGTTCTCCCATGCCGGGGTCTATCTGTTTGAAGGGGAGCGCATCGCACCGGAGGGCCGCTGCATCCTTGCGAGCATCGAACGCACGCGCCGCTTTGGCCGCTATATCAAGCGCCACGCTCCGCGCCTGTCCTCATGCGAGGACGAACACCTGTTCCTGCTGGAAAAAGCCGTGCGCATCTTCTGCGCGCTCGATCTGAGGGGCGTGGATCTTGATGAGCGCCTGCTCGCGCAAATCGGCGAAGCCTTCACCGCCCTGCACCCGCGCGACCCGTTGC
Organism: Hyphomicrobium album; assembly: GCF_009708035.1. Classification (NCBI taxonomy): domain Bacteria; kingdom Pseudomonadati; phylum Pseudomonadota; class Alphaproteobacteria; order Hyphomicrobiales; family Hyphomicrobiaceae; genus Hyphomicrobium; species Hyphomicrobium album. The sequence goes on along the minus strand of NZ_WMBQ01000001.1, from coordinate 1,744,852 downwards.
AAAAGCTGGCGGACTTCATCCCCGGCGCAAAACCCCACGCCCACCCTGAGCTTAGGCTGTATGAAGATTACAGGCGGTACCTGCTGAAGAATCCACTTCGGGGAACAGTGGCTCCGTCGCATGTTAAATGACGCGTTTAGAAACAGCTCGGGGAGCCGCGGCCTGACATGATGCTACAGGTGTCGTTGTTCGGTGCATGACCAGCTGCTAAGCTTGCAGCGATTTTGATCCCAAGAACTTTTCATGCGGGGGACTTCATGCGACCGCGCGGGCTCGTTGCACTTCTCGTCTTTTGCTCTCTGTCCCACGCAACGCATGCAGGTCAGTGCGCGCGCGCGCCGCTTAAGCTACTGGCAGAGGACGTGAGCGATGAGCAAGCCGAACTCAGCGGCGTCGTTTTGCTGGACGGAGGGAGAAAGCTCATCGCCGTCTCTAACGAAGGCCTGGGCCCGGATGGGCGCGCTTACATGGCGCAGGTGTTCGAGGGCGATCCCAAAGACGGCTACACTCATTCCCATAACGAACGCATCTACGAGCCCGATGGATGCAAGGAAGCAGACTTCGAGGCGCTGGCGCAGGATGACGACACCCTGTTCGTCATTGGCTCTCACTCGCAGAACCGCAAGAAGCAAAACAAGAACGAGACGCGCGCGGAAAACTTCCGGCGCTTGAGCGCGGACGGTATCGACGAGGATTGCAAATCCCGCGACAAGCTTCGCAAGTTCCGGCTGACCGACGGCGAGAAGGTCGAGACGCTCCAAAAGACGAGCTTGCGCGATCTGGTCGACCATCACCCCGTTCTAAAGCGGTTCGCGACGTTGCCGAACAAGGAGAACGGCATCGATATCGAAGGCCTCGCCGTGTTCGATGGCGCCCTGTTCGTTGGCTTTAGGGGGCCGGTTCTGCGGGAGAACTACGTTCCGGTTCTGCGTCTTCCCACGGATCTCGACCGGATCGAGCCCGATGGAGAGAGTGATGGCGCGCTCTTCGTCAATCTCGGCGGAAGAGGCATCCGCGATCTTGCGCCAGGCCCATTAGAGGAGAAGGCGCTTTATATCCTCGCCGGGCCCAATGGTGACGAGAAGCAGAACTTCGCGATCTATCGCTGGGACGGACGCGACCAGCTCGGCGGCAATGGCCACGAGCCGGACATCCGGCAGCCGCTCTGCGAGATCGATCTGACGGACGAAGACAAGCGAACAAAGCATAAGCCGGAAGGGCTTGCCTACCTTGACAGGACACCGTCCGCTTTGCGTTTCGTACTCGTGCATGACGGCGAGGTCGAACTGAAAGCGGAAATCATCACAATTCGCGAGTGAGAGCAGATCATGAAGTTGGCTGAGGCCCAATCGCTTAAAGAGTCCATACTCGACGGCTACTATTCGAAGGTAATCGGGACGGACAGCGGTGTTAGGACACAATCTGCACTGCCGATCGAGCGTCCCGAGCGTCGGATCGCGGTCGGGCTTTCCCGTATCAAAGGCGGCTATCGAGTAGAGATCAGAATTCATCGCGAAGGTGGCGCGGCGGAATCTCTGACAAAGGCCCTCAAGGCCAAGCATGGAAGCGCGATCAACGTGGCCGTGATCCAGCGTTTGGAGATTGCGCCGATCAACGCAATCCGACGCCTTTTGGGTCAACGGCAGGGTAGACCCCCAAGGGCAGCGAGTGGAATCCGGCCGATCGAGCTAGGCTTATCCATCGGTCATCCCGACGGAGGACCGGGCACGCTTGGAGCGATCGTTGAGGTGAAGGGAAAGGGCGATGCTATTCTTTCAAATGCCCACGTCTTCGCGCCTAGCAGTGAGGCGAAGAGCAAAGACCCCATATATCAGCCAGGGCGTGAAGGCAGGCCGTTGGCCTTACGTACTCGTGTGGGGGCATTGCTCGACTTCACCGCACTCAGTAAGACCGGCGCCAATTCGGTGGATGCCGCGGTGGCGCTCATCGACGAGGGAATAGAACACACACGCAATGTGGTCCCTCCATATCTTTCATGCGATTGTGCCGGCAAACCCATCCGTGGGGTCGTCTCTGCCCTTTCCCTGATGGAAGGTACCAAGCTCGCCAAGCTTGGTCGCACGACGGGCTATACCGAAGGCGCTTTGACAGCGCAGAGCGTCGATGACGTAACCATTCTCTACCATGGTGTCGGAAACCTCCGCTTTGACAATGTGCTCGAGGTCACCTGGCCATCTCTCAAAAAGCCGTTCTCCGAGCCTGGCGATTCGGGGGCTCTAGTCTTCGATCCGGGAACGATGAAGGCAGTAGGGTTGCATTTCGCAGGCGGTGTATTACTTCGAGATAACAAGGAGGTTGGAGTAAGTTACGCTTGCGACATAAGGCAGGTACTTGACAGTCTTGAGTGCACTCTGGTTAAGTAGTTGGCATGTCTACTGAAAAACTCATTGGAATTAAGAATTCGGTCAAAGACCTTGCGCGAGAGCGACCGGGCTATCGAAGTGTTGCGGTCGTCAGAGACGCTGCGAAGGGAGACCGCGTCTATGTCGACATCGAACCAGATGCCGACGTGCACGAGTTCGACGATATTGCCGGCTTGCACGATGGCGTGACAGTCGTCGTCCGCCGTGTTTCGGGCAGCGTTCGTGCCGACGCGCAGCTGAGACCGGCGGGCTTGGAATAGTCAGGCAATTGTCGCATTCGCTGCGGCATTGACCAATGACTGCCACCCGATCCCCATGGGGAACAGGGCAGCCAGTTGTACAGCTATGGGCTTTTCCGGGTCAAAGGACGATTTGTATACTGCCGGCAGTAGGATGATTGCCACGATCAGGCCGAACAGGAGACGCCCCAGCAGGCTCTGAAGATCGACAGACCAAGCCCCTGATTCGATATATTTGCGCAGGAACGGCTCAACGACCACACCTGCTGCAACGGCGAGATATTGCGGCCATACAGATGCATGTTGGCCCGCTTGAGCGGCAATCGTGCCTGTCTTCCGCGGGTAGAGATCAAACCAATTCCTGATCCAGTCTGGCATCGCCGCCTTCCCTCAACAATACAATCGGTGCATCCGGGCTCGTTAGAGACTGCAGCCTAGGGCTGATTCACGACCCACGATCCGTAGAGCGGATTCGGTATCAAGATATAATCCGGTCCGAATTTCAGCGCGCCAAGACCTTCCCGACGCGCCTCATCGGCACTGACCTTTGGTAGATCGAGCACGTTGTCGCCGACCCAAAGCTTGATCTTATGCGGCTTGGCCCAGGAGGACTCCAGTGCGCCATTTCCGTCATTGGCCCAGCAGGCACTTGCCTTGCCCGTTTCAAAGAGTTTCCGCCGCCGGTCCTTGTCGTTCTTGTAGCCTTCGCGCTGCCACTCTTTCTCGTGGCCGGCTTTCTTATCGTCATCCGAGCGTGCCAGGATACACACCTTGGACCGGTCGTCCTTCATGCCGAGCCGCGTGAGATTTCGATAGGTCGCTTCAGCATTCCCGGCGGTACGGTTGGTGATGATCACGATCTTCCCCTGTTTGCCGAGGATATCGTTCATGAAGGCGACAGCGCCCGGCATGGCCCTCGCAGCCCCGCGCGCCTCCCACTGGTCCCAGCGTTCCTTCACATAACCTAGCCCAAGATACTCGTTCTCATATTGGCCGAGAGAGTTATCGAGGATAGTTTCATCCGCATCGAGGGACACGGCCCACGCTTCAGATGGAGAAGCCGCCTCGGCGATCTCCTTCACGCGCAGTGATGCTTGCGCGAAGAGGTAGTTTACGATCGCCACGAACTCGGGCGAACGGCGGAACCACCGCAGGCCGCGCGAAAGGTAGCCTTTGAAGCTTGAGCTGTCCGCGCACTGCGCGGGCTCGCCGGCGTCGCACAGATCCGGCACGGTGACATCCACAGACACCGGGCAATGGTCGCTCGGGTACTTGGCCTCGGGCTCCGCGAACTTGAGCTCGGCAAAGTGGGTGAACTCTGCGAAAGCCTTGCTCTTCTGGTCGAAGATGATGTGGTCGATGAATTTATCGGTCCAGGCGTGGCATCTCGAAACCGCTTCCCGCGAGACAGAGAGCGTCAGACCGCTGCGCACCCCGAGAAGCCCCACCACTTCCTCCTCATTCTGGAGCCTGCGGTTGAAATCGCCCAAGAGGACGAAAGGCAGCCCGTCCTTCCTCCGCGCCTCGATCCAGCTGTTGAGCACCTTTGACTGGTCGCGCAAGGGCGGGCAATCGGCATCGTCGCCGTCAAGTGGCGCATCGGCACATCCCGATTTCAGGTGAACCGAGAGCATCCGAATGGGCACGCCGGCCTCCAGCGTGATGTCGACACCGTCGCGATGGCGATTCGTGCCGCCGACATCGAGCGCGGTCACATCGGGATTGCGCGTATAGGGAATTCCCCTGCGGATGGCAAAGCCCGTGCGCTGCGTTATCATCGGTGCGCCGGTCTCTTTGCATGTCTCGGGCGGGTTCTGGTCATGTCTCCATGAGATTTCGATCTCCCACTCCTGGGGATCGAATATCCGGCCCACGGCCGGCTCGTTTTCAACTTCCTGGAGCGCGATGACATCGGCCTTGAGCTGCTCGGCGTAGCGCTTCAGCAGCGTGTAGTCGGCGTCGGAGCGGGCCCGGCAGCCCTCGCCATTCGTATCGGCCAGATGTTCGAGGTTCCACGTTGCGAGACGCAGAGTCCGGTACGTTTGAGCCGTAGCCGGGAAGCTGAGCAGCAGTGTGAGACTGCAGAAAATTGCGCGCAAAATCACATCGGCACCAAAGCAGCTATTTTAGCAATATAGAGCCGATTATTCGCGACGATTGTGACAATTTATCTGCAGTCGAGCTCCACCCTCACTTGCCGATGAGCCGGCTCCGTTCGGGGTAGGCGATCTTGAAGCCCAGATCGAGCACACGAAGCCGCTCAAGCACGCGCTCCTGCGCGCGCTGCTGAGGCGCTTCCTCAGCGAAGTCCATGAAATAGCCGAGCCAGCGGTAGCTGCCGTCTTCACCGAAAACAGCTTCAATGTCAGGCACCTGGTAAGGCGTGCCGTTCGGCCAAAGAATCTGTCCCTTGAAACCGTAGACGGTGTCGCAAAGCCAGTCGGTTATTCCGCGGCGGGGTTGGCCAAGCGCCTTCGTCGCGATAGCGAGCCTCTGGAAATGGTGGATCGAGCGTAGCTCACGGTCGCTCGCCACAACGATGGTGGCTGGCGGCTGGGAAGACTTTGGGGAAGAACCGTCGCCAAACTTGCTCATGATGCACCTCCGCGTTTTCGTGGGCTCAGCGATCCGGGCGAACCGATTCCGCCCTGAGAACGCTGTCGACGAGCGCTGGAGGAGCTGTGGAAGGAGGTAGAAAAAGAGAGTGGCAGGGCCGTCAACGTGAGACAACCGGCTTGCGGGCGCGGCTACACAGATCGGGAAGCAAACGGCACTTGCTCCGAACCGTAGGCCGCGGAATTGCGAGGGAACGCTGGCACCGGAATCGACGGGCGCGGGCAGTGGGAATGGTCATGAAGCGCCCGCGCAACCCGCTACGCAGGAGCGCCAAGCTCGATCTCGTCCGAACGATCCAGGCTGTCGATCTGTTCGCGCAGGGCATCGGCGTAAACATCGCGGCCAAGGCGACCGGAACGTCGCGCAAAACCATGCGTGGGCTTTACATCGATTTCCGCGACCGGCTCAGCGATCCCGTCTTTGCCAGGTGGCACCGGGCCAATGCGGCGTTGCTCAACGTAACCGCCGCGGAGGAGATCGCGCTGATCAAGAGCGCAATGCTCGAGCTGCTCGCGCAATGCCACGCGCTAGACACCTGCTATCGCAACTACCGGGCCGGGCGGCGCTCAAGTCCCATTTGTCGCGCCTGCCCGTTGCACAGGAAGTTCACAAGCCCGGAGACAGACGGCGAAGCCGCCGCACTGATCAACAGCCTGCGCGCCTTCTATCATGCGCTCAACATCCACGCCGAAGAGGGCCGCGATCCGGTCTCGCTGCTGCGCGCGCGTCTCATCCACATGGTTACAATTGCCGCCGTAACGCAGAACAGCCGTAGGCTCGCGGGCGGCAGGCTCGATCCCAAGCAGAAGACCTTTCTCTCCTTCGGTACATTCCGCGAGGTTCTCGCGCGTCACTTGCTGGAAAGCGATCAATCAGAATTTTGACTTCCACAATCCGTATACGGTACAATAGTCATAAAATGGGTGTGTGGAGTTACGTGAAACCTGAATTCGAGAACCTGCCGGATCTGGAAGCCGCCTTTGAGGCGGTGAAGGGGCTGCTATTCGGCCCGGTGGACCCGGCGCTGGTCAAGCTCAAGCACAAAGAGATCACCCAAGACGCCAAGGAAAAGCGCGAACAGGAGATCAACCCGCGCGGAGGGGTTGGCCTTGCGCGCGGCGATCACGCGGAGCGGGATCGTAAGGACCGGGATCATCAGACGCGAACGCTCACTTGGCTGCTGGCCAATGACCGGGCCTACCGCGAAGCCCACGAGCGGGCGATGGCCTCCTTCACGAACGCAGGCGATGCGATTGGCCGCGCCATCGAGGCCGGGGAGAAGGCGCGCGAGAACGTAAGGCAGCAGATCGATGACTATCTGCACTCAACCGCGCGCCTCAAGGATGGCCGCTATGTCATGACCGACGCGGACGGAACCTGCCGCGATCAGAACGGCACGCCGATCAGCGCAGAGGATGCTGCCGAGGTTGAAGGCCAGCCGAAGCGGGCCTTCATGCCGTATGATGACATGCGGGAGCGCAAGGACGATATCGACCGTGATCTGGCCGAGTTACGCGGCTGGGATGTAGAAGTCGGCGGCATGAGAAACGAAGCGACCGACGACAGAAGACCCGCCAGCCGCGAGAGACTGGATGACATGACGGAACGCGCCGACGATCTGGCCGAACGGGCCGCAGAAAAGCAGCGCGGGTTCGAAGCGTCCGCACCGAACACCGATACAAATCGCAGTCTTGATCTCGTCGAGCGCAAAGAATCGACGGTCACTATGGCGATGCCGCAGTTGCCTTAGCGTACCGGAACTCTCCGCATGCCTTCTCTATAACAGTCAGCGTAACAGCCATGGGGTGATAGTCCGGGAGCTTCTTCATCGCTGCGATAACGGGCTGATAGCCACTGGCACTGTACTGGCCAACCCAATCATCAATGCACTTTGCTTGGCCCGCCCGGTTCAGGTTCGCGATCACGCCCGCTGCCGTAGCAGCGGTAGAGATATAGCCACGCTGCTTTTCCACAGACAGCCCCAAGAATTCAGAACTCTTGAAGCCCTCTTCGGCGATGCCCGCCTGCGTGCATACGATGGTACACAGGCTTGCTATTGCTAGTGCTTTCCTGCTCAACATAAACGATCGTTATTGTAGAGGAGGAAAAACTAGCACGAGAATGACAGGACGACACTTGGCAAGCGGCGGAACTCCGCCAAACTGGCGCGCTAGCACTAGCGCTCTTAGCACCTCGGCAAAAAGGATCGATTTTGGCGAGGTGACGTCATGACGAAGCTCTTTCTCCCCAGCATCGAAGTCACCGGGCGGCGCATAGGCTATGCGCGGGTTTCCACCGCCGATCAAAAGCTCAGGATGCAGCTGGACGCGCTCAAAGCCGCGCGCTGTGATCGGGTTTTCAAGGACCACGGAATCTCAGGCGGCAAGGCCAACCGCCCCGGTCTGGACGAAGCCCTCAAGACATTGAAGCGCGGCGATGCGCTGGTCGTTCTCAAGCTCGACCGGCTGGGCCGCTCGGTGCAGCACCTGTCTGATCTGCTGGTGCGGCTCGGGAATGAAGGCATCCATTTCTGCTCGCTGGCCGAAGGCATCAACACGACAACGCCGGGCGGCAAGCTGGTCTATCACCTCTTCGCCGCCTTCGCGGAATTCAACCGCGACATGATCCGCGAGAACACCGTGCTAGGACTGGCAGCCGCAAAGCAGCGCGGCGCGCGTGTCGGAAGGCCGAGGGCTCTGGCCATTGATGAGATTCTGGAAGGCCACCGCCACGTCACGCAGTGCGGCATCCCCATCGGCTTAGTCGCCGAACGGCTGGAAGTCTCACATGCCACGCTGACGCGCGGGTTCAGGCGAGCGGGATTGTGCTACCTGAATTGATCGTGCCGGCCGCAATCCGTATTCCGCGCTTCACACGAAGGGGGTAAACTGTAGTCGTTTCAGATCACCATCGCATTTTGCTCATTCCGCCGGTTGGCACAGTCAATGCTAATTCTCAACCACGCCCGGTTCAGACTCTGGCATTGCCGGTTGAGCCTTTTGAGCCTACTGGCGGGTGCAGCGCTCATTCTCCTCGTCCCCCAAATTCAGGATCTTTTCCTTGAGCGATTGGCCGGAGAGGCAGCCGCTGCGTATGCGCTGATCCTGCTCGCTTTCTGGGCGATTCCGGTCCATCTCGCGGCCCGCCATGCCGTGAGCGACATGCGAACCGGGATTGTCGAAGACCGCGCTGAGTTTCAGCGCTGGGCGCAGTCGATCGATCTCTGGTTGCCACGCCTCCTTGGCCTCTTGCCTTTTGCCATCGTTGCTCTCGGTCTCAGAGGAGCCAGTGCAGAGCTTGACGGCCTGGGACAACTGAAAGAGGCGAAGGAAGCACGCGAGGGCCTGAGACACTTGTCCTGGGCAGTTGCCGGTTCGGCCCTCGCATACATCGGCTATATCGCGTTGCGCCACCTCATACGCATTGGCCGCATGCCAACGCAGGGGTTGCTTGCCGACAGCAGGCTGTCCGATTGGATTCAGAAGACATACGCACTTATCGCCATGCTGATGTTCTTCTGGGCATTCTTCTGGCCGCTCGACTTCACCGCGACCATCGGCCGGGCAGCCTTGCTTCCAGTCCTTCTGGGCGCGTGGCTGCCGTTTCTCACGCCACTGGCTATTGTTTCTCAACGGTGGCACTGGCCGCTGGTCGCCACCGCGGTGGCGCTAGCAGTCCTATTGTCCAGCCTCAATACACGGTTCCATGATGTGCGGGTCTACGAGAGTCCGCACTGGCTGGCTGCGCAACTGGCCGGCGACGCAAAACGCGATCCAGCAGCGGCAAGGCAGGCATTGCTGGCTGAAGCTCTCGACAAGTGGAGAGGCGCCAACGATTGCAAGGCCACAGTCGCCGATTGCCCGCGGGTTATGCTTGTGGCAGCTCAGGGCGGCGCAAGCCGTGCGGCCTTCCTGACGGCAACGGTGCTTGGAGCTCTGTTGGATGCCACCCGGGCTGAGCCATCGAAGTATGGGGACATCGGCCGCAGGATATTTGCGATGTCGGGAGCCTCGGGCGGGTCGGTGGGGCTCGCCCTAACCCGCGCCGCGCTCGCGGAGGGACACGTCGGCCAAACGCCTCCTTGCGGACGCGGCGATCCTATGTGGTTTGCAAACGAAAGCCGGGATCGTGATCCGACCAAGAGCTGGCGCGCATGCCTGCAAGTCCTTGCGGCGGGAGATTTCCTGTCCCCTACCGTCGCCGGCCTTTTCTTGCGAGACAATATCGCCATCCCCTCTCCAGCGGGGCCGGGCACCCTGTATCCTGACCGTGCCGTCTTGCTCGAACATTCACTCGAGCGACACTACAACGGCATCGTCCATGGTGATCCCACCCCATGCGGCGAGCCAAAAGACGAACGAGGGCTCTGCCGGGCCGTCGGCTATCTTGGCGGTCACGAGACCTCCGATTGGCTGCCCCTCTTGTTCCTCAACGCGACCTCCGTCGATACGGGCCGTCCGATCGTCGCGTCGGAGATCGAACTTGGTGATTCCGGCGGGGCGAGCCCGGCCATCGTGCTCTATCCATTTTCGCTGAACGTGTTCGAGTTGCTGAGCGCCAGGGAATTCGACAATCCGGCCGATGAAGTCGGACGCTACATCTACGGACTGGAGCGGGCGCCAGATTTGCGCCTCTCCACCGCTGCAGTGTTGAGTTCAAGGTTTCCTGTTATCTCCCCATCCGGCCAATTGAGACGCGGCCGGGGGCAATTGACCGCGCGGGCCGTTGACGGGGGGTACTACGACAATACCGGCCTGCATACGCTCCAGCCCATCATCGACGTCCTGATCGATCGCGGCTTGCGCGTCAGTGTCGTGTACCTGACCAATGACGCCTGGGACTACGAACCCGGCCTTGAGCGAAGAACGAACAGGGATGCCTACTGGTATCTGCCCGGCCGGCCATGGGCGTCGCTCAACAACAGGGTTGCCAAACTCTCGGAATCGCTTCTCTCGCGCCTGAGTGTCGACCCGTTGCAGACGCTGAATGCCGCGCGCACGGAAAGAGCCGAATTGCTTAAGGACGATCTCTCGACGTCGTTGACGGCCCTCGGTGAGAAGGCGAGCTTTCGCGAAATTCGGGTTTCGCAGCACGTCGTTCTCGATGACGATGATGTTTCCGGGCCCCTCTGCATCGATAAGCCCGGTCCATTGCTGATCGCGGGTAAGATGCCGATGAACTGGTGGCTTTCGCCGGTCGTCCAGCGCCTGCTCGATGCCCAGATGTGTGCAGGCGAGAACGATGTTGCCATACAGGGCATCCTCTCGGATTTGGAGAAGCACTAGCGAGACATTTGAAACAAGCCGTGCGCGGCGATTGCGATCATTCGTAGGAACCAAGCGATGGGACAGTTTGAAAGGTTTAAGGAGGCTCGCCGAGCCGCTCAGCAGGCAGCTCTAGGCCGGTGGATCGAGCGGACTGAGCAGCGCGAGCAGAACAAGCAGCAGGTCGCGGCTGCCGGCATCGGGGCTGCCGACTCACCACAGCGAAACGCGCGCTTTCAACTTCGCGAAGCGACGCTGGCGCAGGCGCGCGAGCTACGGGCGATAGGGCGCCTCCCGATCGGCATAGAACGAAAAATCGGCCCCACGCTTGATATCGTTTCCTTTCCGGAGAACGAAACGGCGCGCAAGGCGGGACGGCCTGTTGCGCGTGTCGTGTTGCTGGGCGGCGATGGCACGCAGGCGGAAGGCATAGCCACGGCGTTTCTGGCGAGCCCGCAGCTGTTGATGACCAATCACCACGTCTTTCCCTCACGTTCTGCCGCGCATGGAACGGGCGCCAACTTCCTGTTCGAACGCTCCGAGCGGGGTATTGAGACGGGTGTCACTTTTGAGATCGATCCCGACGCCTTTTATGTTGCCGATGAGGCGCTGGACGTTGCTCTCGTTGCCGTCAAGCCGCGCAGCGTCGATGGCCACTCCCTATCGGAATATGGGTCGATCACGCTTATCGAAGCGACGTCCAAGATTCTGATCGGCCAGCCCGTCAATATCATTCAACATCCGGAAGGCGGTCCCAAGCAGTATGCCGTCGCTCACAACAGGCTCGTTGATATTCTTGCTGCAGGCTTTCTCCACTACGAGACGGACACGCTTGAGGGATCTTCGGGCTCCCCCGCCTTCAGCAAGAGCTGGGAGCTGGTCGCCCTGCACCACGCTTCCATTCCGGAGTACCGGGACGGGCGCGTTGTCGCTGTCGACGGTGGATTCTGGGAGGAAGGGATGCCTGACGACAAGGTTCATTGGATCGCCAATGAGGGAACTCGCATCAGCGCCATCGTCAAATTCCTCGCCGGCCTGCAACTGGATAACCTGGCTCAGCAGGAAATGTTGGGCGACCTCTTAAAGACCACGACTGATCCCGTGGACGATCTTCTAAGCTTGCAGGGTGCAACCGCCGCGCCTCCACCCAACGTCATTGCATCCGATAGTTTCACCCGACTTGGAGTAAGCACGATGGCTCCCAATCAATTCACCTTCAGCGGCCCAGTAAACATTCATGTATACGCCGCTTCGCAGGCGGCTCCGGTCTCTTCCGTCCAGCAGGTTGCCACCGATGCTCAAAAGCTGATCGCTGTGGAGGCGCCCATCCGCTTTGACCGCGACTATCAGAACCGGGAGGGCTACGACCCGACGTTTCTCGATGCGGACAATCCGGACCTCCAAGTACCGGCGCCTAACGTCGTCAGCGAGCGGCTGGATGAGATCCTGACCGACAGGAAAGGCAAGCCCCTCGTTCTCAAGTATCACCATTTCGAGCTCGCGATGAATGAACGTCGCCGACTGCAGATGTGGTCCGCCGCGAACGTCGACTACGCCCCCGAGCGAAAGCACAAAGGGGACCGCAAATCTTTCGGGTCTGACAAGTGGGTGCCCGACCCCCGCATACCTGCCGCGGCGCAGATTTTTGACAGCGAATTCTACAAGCCAGCAGGCAACATTGATCGTGGGCACATCGTTCGCCGCGAGGACAATGCCTGGGGAGACGACGAGACGGAGATCGAGTTCGCAAATTCCGATACGTTTCATTGGACCAACTGCACACCGCAGCATGAGGCATTCAACCAGTCGAACCCCGCGCGCAACGACGCGGCGTACCGCGGCATGAAAGGCCTGTGGGGCGACTTCGAGAATTACGTCCAGAAGGGCCTAGGAGACGAGGACACAAAAGCCTGCATCTTGGCCGGTCCGGTTCTCGACAAACGTGATCCATCTGCTGACTTCGGCGCCGGAGCCATTCAGTACCCGCTAAATTTCTGGAAGGTCGTCGTCGTTGCCCCGCAAATTGACGGCATGCGCGTGCTTCGCGCCTACGGCTTTCTGCTCAGCCAGGCCGACGTCGTGGAACGCTTCGGCATCGAGGTCTTCCAGCCGGGCCGTTTCAGGCAACATCAGGTCTCCCTGCAACGCCTTACCGAGTTGACGGGCGTGTCCTTCGACGATGCCCTGCACGCTGCCGATCCCCTCAAGGGATCAGGGGAGAGAATCGACATTGTCGATGGAAGTGAAATTCGAGGCGTACGCAGAAAACTTCGGAACGGCAAAGAATCGCTCGGCCGGGCAAATGCGACTCCGCAAGAGTGGCCAAGACAGCAAGATGGCTCGAAGCTTGTTGCCAGCAAAACTGCTAAGGCCGCGGCACCCAAATAGCTTCGCCATACCGCTGCGATGCACAAGGCAAACGCGGGAAATCACGAGCAGGCGGCGGCTACTCCACGTCGAAGTGCGATGGCTGAACTGTGTCCCCTCTCCGGAACATACAGGAAGGTGATAGTGCGTTCCGCAAGATGTGTGCTGTATGACAGCACCATCTTCTTCGTCGGCTGCGGCCTCCTCGGCAAGGGGGCCCGCTGCGCGGCCCCCGTTGCATCCCCCCGGCCAAGCGGGCACCAGAACAAAACGAATCCACAACGGGCACGAATCGGCGCATATGTTCCGTCAAGCGAACTTCGACGGAGATTGATCATGGCCACCAGACGCGGTGAGAGCACGGGAAAGGCCGCTGCTTCAGCGGCATCGCGCACGCTTCGAAGCGCCACGGCAAGCAAGGCCGCCAAGTCCGCCGCGGCATCGGCTCTGACACAAGTGCGCAGCGCCGAGGTGACCGGCGCAAAGGTCGCGTCCAAAGCCGCGCGGACCCTCAGCAGTCCCAACGCCAGCAAAGCCGCCAAGTCTGCGGCTGGCTCCGCCCTCACACAGCGTCCCGGAAAACGGGGTCGCTAGCGTTGCGCCTAGGTGCGATGCCGCGCGTCCTAGACCTGTTCGCCGGGTGCGGGGACCTTTCCCTCGGATTCCAAGCTGCAGGGCAACGATTGCGGCTGCCATTGAGATCGATCCCGACGCCACCTGCTCGCATGAAGGGCCCCAACGCCTCGGCAATCCTGTCGTCGTGGACAATTGTGCTTGGTTTCTCTTGTCAGTGGGCACGTCATTTGCAGAGATCACTGCTTAGGGCGGCAGGCTCAGCTGCTTGACGCGGTCACGCCGCAACTTGGCGGACGCGTGCGGCAACCTGAATGTCAGCGAGGCTTATGCCACGGTTCACAAGGTGATTGCGCATTTCATCATGGACCGGAGCCATGCCTGCAATATCCCGGATCGTCAGCAACGCGGCGAACTTCACTCCTGTCCCCGGGAAAACATCGCCTTTGCGCACGAGCGGTTCGACCACAAGCTTCCAGTCTGAACTTGCCCCCCGGCCCTTTGGCATCGCTGCGTGCAGGCGCTTGACCGGAGACCATTTAACTCCGTTGCGGAGCATCTCCTTTTCGCGCTTGAGCATGCCCTGCAGCGTCGAGGTGCCATCGGCATCAAGCTGACCTGCCCACGAAATCTCGCCCGTATCCGGATCAATCACCTGCTGTCTTAAGTGGGCATCAAGCTCCACCCGCAGCGCCTCGTCGTTAAACGCACGGTCGATTGGGGGCGTGTAAACAACCGTGAGATCGACCGCGCCCCTGCACGCGGCTGCCGGTGTGACAAGGCTCTGGGGCCATGAGAAATCAAACTCGAGGATGCGCCCTGCCGGGAGTACTTGGTCAAAGACGATTGTGATCGCGCTGGGGTCGTCAACAAGCATGGCATCGGCACGCGGCGGAACGCCGTAGCCGACGAATTCGGGGGCGATGTGGGAGAGCTGTTTCCCCGTCAAGGAGTGTTCCCGCCTCGCTTGATGGATCATGAGGGCGTGCAACAATTCTCGGCTTGCGCGCCGAAGCAGGCGCTGATCAAGCGTTGCGAGCGTTACTCCGACGAGCGGCGCAGCGTAGCTGGTTCCAAGGCTATCGCACACCGTGCCATCGGGTGCGAGAGATGACAGGCCAGTGCGGTTGCCGGTGGCAGTATCAGGCGTTACCCCACCGATATGTGCAAGATCGGGCTTACGGGAGTAGCCTGTGCCGGGGCCGCGACGGGTGTATGTTGTGGGCAGAAGGACAGGATGATCGGCAAAACCCGGCGGATTGACGGCTCCGACAGTCAGCCCATGAAACGCTTCGCCGGGCGGGGTAATGGATTGAGGCTGGGATTGCCCGGCCAGCATTTGGACGGCAGCTCCTGCATCGGCAGGCCAAGGAGGGCGCGTATCTGCCCCAGTGAGGTTGCCAGCCGAGATAACGAAAATCACATCGTGCTTGCGGGCGATCGCGTCGAAGCCCTCGGCGTACACGGTATAGCTGCCGGGCTGGGGTCCGCCACAGGCGAAGGAGAAGTTGAAGACCCTGACGCCGTGCTTTGATCGAGCCTTCTCGATGCAGGTATCGAGCTGGTCGAGGAAGGCGTGGTGATCGATATAATACGTGCTTCGCAGATCGCGGCGCGGAAAGATATCAAGATCGTACAGCTTGACGCCTTGCGCCTCGACGTAGTCTGCCAAATGGGGATTGAGCTGGTATGCGCCTGCCGCAAGTCCCGCGATGAAAGTGCCATGGCTCACATTACGTTCGGCCTCCGGGACAAGGCCCAACGTCCCCGCAATCCAAGGGGTAAGGGCGGGCAATGCCGCTATACCGCCGTCGACTACGCCCAAAATTGGGTGATCGAAATCGGCTGCGGGCAATGAAAGGCTTGCTTTCGCCCCGAGGGGAATACTTGGGGAAGTGCCCTCATCGACGACGAATGGCATTTCAATCGAACGGACGAGCGTTTGCTCGGCAAGCGCATTCAGTAGTTTTCGATGCCGGGCCGGGTCCAGATCGGCAGCGGCCTCCGCAGCGGTCAGTTGGATACCTTCGAAAGCAGGCGCACCCGCCTCAGCGATCGCGGCCTCAAGCTCCCTTGGCAATTGAAGCACCCTGCGCGACGGATTGCTCAACAGCCGAACTGACAGTGCAAGCGTAGGCTGGAATAGGCGATCCCTAAGCGGCTCTGGTAGCACGGGCCGAACGATCATGCCGCCCGGTACCGCCGAAAGTGCCCCGAGCAGGGCCCGTATTGTCTTGGTGACTGCCCCGGAGCTCAAGAGCGAAGGATCAAGACGAAAAAGGTCGATAATATAAGAGCCGATCACATTCGGCTGCCGCAGTATTGCGAGCGCCTGATCGGGATCGAATTTTAGACGATCCTCGCGGGTATGCAGCCTCAAGTCGCCGATCGCGCCCAGTTCGCTGCGCACTTCGGATGCCCTCGGCTCTTCACGACCGGTCTTCTTATTGGTGACCATGCGAGGCGTTGACTCCGCCCTCTCTTCGATGAGATCGGATAACTCCTTAAGCGCGCGCGGCGTGCCTTGCACGATGAGCTGACCGTCGGCGTCCCCGCCGACGAGGGTAAACTTATTCGACGCGCTAAAGAGACGATCCAGCGGGCGATGGCTTTTTGCGAGTGCGCTCTCGCGCATGTCAACGTGGACGAAACCGACCGGCTCGCGTCGTTCTTGCAGTGTTTCGGCGAACCCTTCGAGATCCGCGCGGACGCGATTCTTATGCTGAGCGAATCCAACGTCATCTCCCGCAAAGAAGTCCTTGTGGCTGCCACCGGGGGGCCTGTCAGGCGTTTTCAAGAACCGGTCGCCATCGAGAACGACCTGCACCGGGCGAAGGGGTTGGTTATTCGTGTCCATTCGCCTTCTCCTGCTTGGTTCCTTGACGTGGAGACTTGCGTGAGGAACGCGATACGGTGCTCTGGGAAACACCAAGGAACTCGGCGCACTGGATCTGGTTGAGACCTGCAACCTCAAGCGCCGCAGTTAGCGCGGTGCGGGGACCTGTGACCGCACCGACCTGATCCGGAGCAAACTGCCGTGTATTGAGAACTACGAAGCGACGAAGCGCTGCGAGTAATTCGTCCGGGCGCACAGCGCCGTCAGCGCCGTCCGAGTGGAGGGCAAGATGACGCTTTACAGTTCTGGCCATGCCCGCGATGTCAGCTCCGCTTAGTCCCTGCGTGAGCCAAATCAGAAAAACGATCGCTTCCTTGGAGAGATCTAGGGGAGGGAAGAAGCGTGTAATCAGCCTTGCCCGCGCGTCCTCATCCGGTTTCGGGACTTCGATCCGCGCATCGAATCTGCGCCAAACTGCGCTATCGAGCAGGTGCTCGTGATTGGTCGCCGCTAAAGTGAAGCCCTTGCCTTCGCGGTCATCCAGACACTGCAGCAGAGTGTTGACGACGCGCTTGATCTCGCCAAGCTCATGGATATCGTCCCGCGCTTTGGCGATAGCATCAAATTCGTCAAGGAAGAGGACGCAGCGATAGCGATTGGCAAATTCAAACAGCGCCCCGATGTTACGTGCCGTGGTTCCCAGAAACGAAGATACAAGTCCGTCAAGGCGGACCTCCACACAGGGCAGATCGACTTGCCGCGCGATGTACCGCGCGAGTTCCGTCTTACCTACTCCCGGAGGGCCGTAGAGAAGGCATCTCGTGTTTGGGATTGCGCCGTACCGCTGCAATTGATCAAGGCGATTCCATTCATGCAGCAGGTCAGCGATCGCCTCCTGCATCGCTGGAACCAGAACTGGAGCAACTGTGCGAGCCTCGTCGGGGAAGCGAATGCGTACGAGGGGTGCAGACGTTTCCTTGTCGCGCGGAACGGCAGTGTTCTTTGTCAGGATCTCGCCCGGCAGATATCCACGCGCCAATTTGGCGCTCGCGCGCATCTCGTCGATCGAAAGCGGCTCGAGATCCTGCTTACGCTCGGTCGCTGAGAGAAGCCGACTGAGCTTGGCTGCCTGATCCTTATTCGTGGCGGCGATGGCGTCGCGAAGCCGCTCCACCTGATGCGATGCACGCGGACTGCGCGATTCGAGGGCTGCCCGGACGAGGGCAAGAACTATATCGAAATGCTCCATCGCGGCGTGGACCTGAAGGTTGCGTGTCATTGCATGAATATGCACGAGAGAGGTAAAAAATGCAATACACAACATAAATATGCATATTCTGGAAAATGTTATGCTGGGCGTCCCGCTGTCCTTCAGCCAGCGGCGGGCTGTCGTGAACCGGGCCTGCGCTGCGCTTGTCCCGGCCCTTCGGGCTTCCATCCCTGACGCGCAGTGAAGGGATAGGGAGGCGGCCCGCCTCCCTCCCTTGGTACGTCTTCTCCGCGCACTGACAGGGCCGCATCCCGGCGCAGGGCAAGTGTGCCCCGCGCGGATCTGCAGCCCGGTCATGCCGACAAGCCGCACCTACCCAACCTACCTGCTCTCGGCGAGGGCCAAGGGTTCATGCGAACCCCTCTTTCAATTTTGAAAGGGAAGAAGCCGAAGGAGATTTTATGGGCACCACCTTTTATTCCAGAACCAGCCGCCGCGATTACGGCGGCGCATACCGGGCACCCTTTGAGTTTTACCCCACCCCGCCGAGCGCCATCCGGGCCTTGCTGTCCGTCGAGAGCTTCGAGGGCGATATCTGGGAACCCGCCTGCGGTGATGGTGCCATCGCCAAGGAGCTTGTGCGCGCCGGGTACAATGTCATCGCGACCGACATCACCGATTGGGGCTATGGCAATCCCGGCTATGACTTTCTCAAAGCCGAGCGCGTCTACGCCCGCAACATCGTGACCAACCCGCCTTACGGGTCCGGCCTTGCCGACCAGTTTGTACGGCAAGCCCTGCGGTTCACGCGCGAGACGGGCGGGCGCGTGGCCATGCTGTTGAATATCGCCTCGCTCTGCCATCCGAAGCGACATGAAAGCTTTATCCGCAATCCACCCAGCACGATCTACGCCGTGGACGATTGCACGTGCTGGCCCTGCGGAAACCCGGCTCTGGCAACGCGCCGCACAACCGATCACCGCTATGTCTGGGTCATCTGGGATCATGCGCATACCGGGCCGACGGAATTTCGCTGGCTCTCGACCGCGCCGTTTGAAGATCGCACAGCGCACTAACGCTGAAAGCCGGGCGCGCGAACTTGCGCCCGCCTTCCGCCCAATTCCTGCGCGCGCGTCGCGTATCTTCCGCAATATGGAAAAGAATACCGCTGCCACCGTCGATCTCAATCAGTTCCGCCAGTACGTGGAGCACTGCGATCTGAGCGAGGAGGAAAAAACGGCGCTGCTTGAGGATCTCTGGTCCATCGTGCAGAGCTTCGTCGATGAGGCATGGGGGCTTTGCCCGACCCAGCATTTTGCCAATGACAATCAACAAAATACTACCGGCAAGCCGCTGGAAATGCTAGACTATCCGCATGCTGACAATTCGACCGAACCGACCGCTTCGCAAGCGGAGACCGTTACTAAGGAGCGCTGAGAACGACCGCGCCATGAGCGATATTCACCCCTCCAAAGCCGTCATTTACGCCCGCGTCTCCAGCGCTGCGCAGTTGCGCAAGGGCGACGGCCTTGGCTCGCAGGAAACCCGCTGCCGCGATTTCGCGCGCGCCAAGGGCTACGAGATCGCAGAAGTGTTCCGCGATGAAGGCGCTTCGGGCGGCATGATCGAGCGCCCCGGCATGCTGGCCATGCTGACCTTCCTCAAGAAGAACCGGAAAAGCGGCACGCATGTCGTGCTGATCGACGACATCAGCCGTCTTGCGCGTGGCCTGGAGGCGCATTTGCAGCTTCGCACGGCGATCTCCGCCGCAGGCGGCAAGCTGGAAAGCCCCTCCATTGAGTTCGGCGAGGATTCAGACAGCATGCTGGTCGAGAATCTTCTGGCCTCAGTCTCGCAGCACCAGCGCCAGAAGAACGCCGAGCAGACCAAAAACCGCATGCAAGCGCGCGTCGCCAACGGCTATTGGGCGTTCATGCCGCCCGTAGGCTACAGCTTTGGCCGCGTAGCCGGGCATAGCGGCAAGGTTCTCGCTCCCAACGAGCCGCTGGCATCCATTGTGAAGAAGGCGCTGGAGGATTTTGCCAGCGGCAGGATGGAAACGCAGGCCGAAGTGCAGCGCTATTTGCAGGCCGAGCCGCTCTTTCCCAAGAATCGCAACGGTGACGTCCACCCGCAGCGTGTGCCGGACCTGCTCTCGCAGGTTCTCTATGCTGGCTATCTTACGGTACCCCAGTGGGACATCTACCGCGCACCCGCCAAGCACGAGCCGCTCATCAGCTTTGAAACTTTCCTGAAAATCGAAGAGCGGCTTTACGGCGCGCCCAAGGTTGCGCCTTTGCGCGCGGACACCACAGACGACTTCCCCTTGCGCGGCTTCATCACCTGCGCCTGTTGCGAGCGTCCCATGACGGCGGCGTGGGCGAAGGGGAAGATGGGCAAGCACTACGGCTACTACTGGTGCTTCACCAAGGGCTGCACCGAAAGCCGCAAGTCAATCCGCAAGGAACATCTCGAATCGGCGTTCGACACGCTGCTC
This sequence comes from Hyphomicrobium album, assembly GCF_009708035.1. NCBI lineage: Bacteria > Pseudomonadati > Pseudomonadota > Alphaproteobacteria > Hyphomicrobiales > Hyphomicrobiaceae > Hyphomicrobium > Hyphomicrobium album. The sequence continues at coordinate 1,724,866 of NZ_WMBQ01000001.1, read as the reverse complement.
GACGCCATCAGGCCGACGCAGGAGCTGCTGTTCGCAGCCCAAGCCATGTTCAAGACGAGCTGGCACCAGCGCGAGAGCAACGCCAAGGAACAGGCGGACAAAGCGGCGCGCGAGCTGCAAGGCATCGAACGCAAGATCGAACAGCTTGTGATCCGCGTTGTCGAAACCGACAGCCGCACGCTGATCAACGCCTATGAGGCGCAGCTCCACAAGCTGCAGGACCAGAAGAACCTGCTGGCCGAGAAGGCCGCCTCCGGCAGGCGTTCGCGCAAACCCTTTGAGGAGACATTTCGAACTACCTTCGCCTTCCTCTCAAACCCGCGGATTTTGTGGGATTCCGGACGCATCGAGCATCGCAGGAAGCTCCTCAGACTCGTGTTTGGGGGACGGTTGAAATATGCACGGAATGGAGGACTTCGAACCCTCCAAACCACCACGCTTTTCAAGGCTTTGCAGACGATTTGCGGGGGTAAAAATGGAGTGGCGCACCCGAAGGGATTCGAACCCCTGGCCTCTGCCTTCGGAGGGCAGCGCTCTATCCAGCTGAGCTACGGGTGCTTGGAGCGCGCTTGATAGCGCATCCAGCTAGCCCGGGCAAATGGCCTTCCGTCGGCGGTGCGCCCATTTTCCGCGCGCCCGATCGTCCCCACATCTGTGCAGCGGGCGGGCTGACCCAACAGCACCGAGCGCCTATAGTTCGGCCCCACAGCCGGGGCAACAGATCCAATCCATGAGCGAAACGAAAAGCAAAGCCAAAAAGGCCGCGACCTCGACCGTGCCCGTCGGCGACCCGACGCCGGTCGCCAAGGGCAGCCACGTCTATCTGGTCGACGGATCGGGCTACATTTTCCGAGCCTTCCACGCCCTGCCGCCGCTGACGCGCCCGTCCGACGGGCTGCCGGTGGGCGCCGTGCATGGCTTCTGCGCCATGCTGTGGAAACTGCTGCGCGAGACCAAGGCGGCGGATGCGCCCACGCATTTCGCCGTCATCTTCGACGCCTCGGAGAAGACGTTCCGCAACGAGATCTACCAGGATTACAAAGCCCACCGCCCACCGGCGCCCGAGGAGCTGATCCCGCAATTCCCGCTCATCCGCGACGCGGTGAAGGCGTTCAACGTCGCCTGCATCGAGCAGCTGGGGTTCGAGGCTGACGACCTGATCGCCAGCTATGCTCGCCAAGTGGTCGACGCCGGCGGCGACGTCACGATCGTCTCGTCCGACAAGGACCTGATGCAGCTGGTGCGCCCCGGCGTCGTCATGTTCGACGCGATGAAGGCGAAGAAGATCGGCCGCGACGAGGTGCTCGAGAAGTTCGGGGTTCCCCCCGATAAGGTCGTCGATGTTCAATCTCTCGCGGGCGATTCGACCGACAACGTTCCCGGCGTGCCCGGCATCGGCGTGAAGACGGCGGCCGAGCTGATCAACGAATACGGCGATCTCGACGCGCTCCTGGAGCGAGCGGGCGAGATCAAGCAGCCGAAGCGCCGCGAGAAGCTCATCGAGTTCGCCGAGCAGGCGCGCATCTCCCGCGACCTCGTTCGCCTCAAGGACGACGTGCCGGATATGATTTCGGCCGACGCGCTGGGTGTGCGCGATCCCGAGCCCGCGACGCTGCTCACCTTCCTGCGCGACATGGAGTTCTCGACGCTGACGCGGCGCATATCCGAGGCGCTGGGTGCCGAGCCTCCGGCCCCGACGCCGGCCACGGCCGCCGCACCGGAAAAGGGCGGTAAGGCGCAGACACCGGGCGACAAGGACGCGACAGCCGCCGCCGAGTCTCCAGGCGCGGCAGTAGCCAAGGCCGCAGCGCTCGCCAAGGTGCCGTTCGATCGCACGAAGTACGAGACCGTCACAACCCGCGAGCGGCTCGAGGCGTGGATCACCAAGGCCTACGAGGCCGGCCGCGTCGCCTTCGATACCGAGACGACGTCGATCGACCCGATGGTCGCCGAGCTCGTCGGTTTCTCCATGGCCGTGGCGCCGGGCGAAGCCTGTTACGTGCCGCTCGGCCATCGGGCGAGCTCGGAGGCGTTCGACTTCGGCGCCCACGACGGCATCGTCCAGATCCCCGTCGTCGACGCGCTGGCGCTCTTGAAGCCGCTGCTCGAAGAGCCCGCGGTCCTCAAGATCGGGCAGAACATCAAGTACGACCTCAACGTGCTGGCCCAGCACGGCATCAACGTCGCGCCGATCGACGACACGATGCTGATGTCCTACGCGCTCGACGCGGGTAAGGGCACGCACGGCATGGACGATCTCGCCATGCGCCACCTTGGGCACGCCTGCATGACGTTCGAACAGGTGATCGCCCACGTGCCCGGCAAGAAGAAGTCGGAGCGGACCTTCGGCCAGGCGCCGCTCGACAAGGCGACGGAGTACGCGGCCGAGGATGCCGACGTCACGCTCCGCCTATGGATGGTGCTGAAGCCGCGGCTGACGGCCGAGCGCGTAACCACCGTGTACGAGACGCTGGAGCGGCCGTTGATCCAGGTCATCGCCGACATGGAGCGGTGCGGTATTCGCGTCGACGGCGCGATTCTCTCGCGGTTGTCCTCCACGTTCGCCCAGGGCGTCGCGCGCCTCGAGGAAGAGGTCAACCGCCTCGTCGGCCATAAGTTCAACTTGGGCTCGCCCCGCCAGCTGGGCGAATTGCTGTTCGACCGCCTGCAGCTTCCGGGCGGCAAGCGCACCAAGACCGGACAATGGGAGACGCGCGCCGGCTTGCTCGACGATCTCGCCGCCAACGAGGAGCTGCCCGACGACGCACGCAAGCTCATCAACACCATGCTCGAGTGGCGGCAGCTCACCAAGCTGCGCTCCACCTATACCGACGCGCTGCCGGCCTACGTGCACGGGGGCACCGGGCGCATCCACACGAGCTACGCGCTGGGTGCCACGACGACCGGGCGCCTCGCCTCGTCGGAGCCGAACCTGCAGAACATCCCCATCCGCACCAAGGAGGGGCGCGAGATACGCACGGCCTTCGTCGCCGCACCCGGGAAGAAGTTGATCTCCGCCGACTACAGCCAGATCGAGCTGCGCATTCTCGCCCACATCGCCGACATCCCGCAGCTCCGCAAAGCCTTCGACGAAGGCCTCGACATTCACGCCATGACGGCGTCGGAGATGTTCGGCGTGCCGGTCGACGGCATGCCGGCAGACGTGCGCCGCCGCGCCAAGGCCATCAACTTCGGCATCATCTACGGCATCTCCGCCTTCGGCCTCGCCAACCAGCTCGGCATCTCCAAGGAAGAGGCGGGGACCTACATCAATACCTATTTCGAGCGCTTCCCGGGCATCCGCGCCTACATGGACGTGACGAAGAAGGGCGCGCACGAGCGCGGCTTCGTCGAGACCATCTTCGGCCGCCGCATCCACTATCCGGAGATCAACACCAAGCACCCGTCCGTGCGCGGTAACCTGGAGCGTGCCGCGATCAACGCGCCCATCCAGGGCTCCGCCGCCGACATCATCCGCCGCGCCATGGCGCGTATGCCGGCGGCGCTGGAGGAAGCCGGGCTGAAGACTGCGAAGATGCTGCTGCAGGTGCACGACGAGCTCGTCTTCGAGGTCGCCGAGGCGGAGGTGCCGAGCACGTTGCGGACGGTGAAGAAAGTGATGGAGGGCGCCGCGCTTCCGGTCATCAAGCTCGCGGTTCCGATCCACGTCGACGCCAAGGCCGCCGACAACTGGGAAGCCGCGCACTAGTGCGTTACTGAGCATTGTAACGGCATCAGCGGGGCTTATATCTCACCCAAGAAAACGCGATTGGCACTTATGTAGGCGAGCGCTTACTTAATGGTCACAGGCCGGTCGGTTGTCGCCCGGTCGCTAGAGGAGGAAAAACCATGAAGGTTTGGACCAAGCCGGCAGTGCGCGAGCAGGAAGTTGGCCTCGAGGTCACTTCTTACATGCCTGCCGAGATCGACATCATCTAAGCCGATTTCGTCTTTTGGGACGGGCAAACGGCGGTCCTCACGGGCCGCCGTTTGTTTTTGGTGCCAGCGTCTTCAGGTAGGCGACGATCCGCTTGCGGATGGCCGGGTCGTCGATGCCGCTGTAGGGCGGGCTCATGCCGTTGCCGGGAACTACGGCGCCCGGGTCGGCGATCCACTTGTCGAGCGTCGCTTCATCCCACGTCACGCCGGAATCCTTCATCGACTGGGTGTAGCCGTAGCCGGCCTCGACGCCGGCCTTGCGGCCGACGACACCGTAGAGCGATGGCCCTAGGCGGTTGTCGTCTTTGACGAACGAATGGCACTCGCGGCAGTGATCGTTGAAGGTGATCTCGAGGTCCTCGCCCGATGCGCCCAGTGGCACCAGCACGGCCAACATCGCAGCGATGAGCGCAGGACGTCCCATAGGCGTCTCCCAGCAATTTGCCGGAGAGTGACCGAGAGACCCTAAAGCTCCGCTAAGGGCTAGACCGGCGAGACGGCCACCGCGGGGTGGTGCATGCGCCGCGCCGTGCGGCCCGTCGGGAGGTCGCCGCGCTCGTATTCGATGGTGCGGATGAACTCGCGGATGCGCGGCTGAATCTCAGTGCGCCAGCGGGTGCCGTTGAAGACGCCGTAATGGCCGACGCCCGGCTGCATGTAGTGCACCTTCTGGTCGTCCGGGATGTTGGTGCACAGGTCTTGCGCCGCCTGTGTCTGGCCGATGCCGCAGACGTCATCGCGCTCGCCCTCGACCGTCATCAACGCCGTGTCCTGGATCGCCGAGCAATCGACGCGCACGCCACGGTGCATCATCGTGCCCTTCGGCAGCGCGTGATCCTGAAACACGGTCTTGACCGTCTGCAGGTAGAACTCGGCGGTGAGATCCATCACGGCGAGATACTCGTCGTAGAAGTCCTGGTGCTGCTTGACCGAGTCGCAGTCGCCCTTGACGAGGTTGTTGAACAGGTCGACGTGCGCATTCATGTGCCGCTCGAGGTTCATGGTCATGAACCCGGTGAGCTGCATGAAGCCGGGATAGACGGGGCGCATGAAGCCGGCGTGCGGCAGCGGCACGGTCGAGATGACGTTGTTCTCGAACCACTCGATCGGCTTGCCCTCGGCGAGCTTGTTGACCCCGGTCGGATTGCGGCGCGTGTCGATCGGACCGCCCATGAGGATCATCGATGCCGGCTGACACGGATCGTCGATCGAGGCCATGTGCGCGACGGCGGCGAGCACTGGCACGGCCGGCTGGCAGACACCCATGACGTGGGTGTCGGGTCCGAGCACGCGGATGAACTCGATCACGTGATCGATGAAGTCGTCGAGGTCGAAGCGTCCCATGGCGAGTGGAATGTCGCGGGCGTCGACCCAGTCGGTGACGTAGGTCTCGTGGTCGGGCAGCATTGCCGCGACGGTGCCACGCAGAAGCGTCGCGTAGTGGCCCGACATCGGCGCCACGATCAGAACCTTCGGATCGTAGCGCTTGCCGGTGAGCGCGCTCTCGTCGCGCTTGAAGTGCAGGAGATTGCAGAACGGCGTCGACGCCACGATCTGCTCGCGCACGGCCACTTCGACACCACCGACGCGCGTCGTCTTCAAGCCGAACTGAGGCTTGCCGTAGCGGCGCGTGACGTTCTCGAAGAGCTCGCATGCGGCGGCGAGGTGGCGGCCGAATGGCGTCGCGGCCATGGGATTGCCTGGCCAGTCGAGCATGCTGCGCAGCCCGCTGACACCGAGGCGGAACGGCGACAAAAACGTATGAGCGAATTCATATGCGTAATAGTGCATTCGCCTGCCTTTGCTGCGTTGCAGCAGGGTGGGTAGCGAGCCTGGGAAGGCCAAGCGTCGACTACGAATTACCACACCGCTGTCGGACCCATCCTGCATAATATAAGGAGTTCGTCAGCCTTGCTGTTCCCTTTCGGACACTTCCCGCTGGTGGCTGCGGCTGAGTTGCCGCAACCTACCGAGGCCGGAATTGCCCGCGGATTTGCCGCAATGCACCGAAAATCGGCCTTTAACCTGGACCGCGGTGCCTCCACCTCAGCCTGACGGCGGCTGGTTCCAGCTACCGGGGCAAAGGAGCTATTCGAGTCTCACATGGCCAACACCCGCCCGCCTGCCCGGGGACCCCAGCCGCCGCAACGGCGCGATTCGTCTGCGCCCGGCCGATTGAGTGCCGACCGGCGCTATCCGGAGCCCCCGCATCGCTCGTCGCCGCTGAAGGCCATCCTGCTCTATGGCGGCGTGGCGCTGCTCTGCCTCGCGGTGGGCGCTGGGACCTTCTTCATCATGTCGCCCCCCACCGAGCTCATTCGCCGCGAGATCATCGCCGGCGTTAAGCGCGAGACCGGCCGCGATCTGACCATCGGCGGCGGCGCTTCCTTCACCATCTTTCCAGGGGTCGGCCTGCGCCTCAACGAGGTCAGCCTGTCGGCGCCTCCCGGCATGGGCGGCGAGCCGCTGGTCAAGATGGCGAGTTTCGACGTCGGCGTGCGGCTGATGCCGCTATTGCGCCAAGAGATCGTCATCGACCGGCTGGAGCTGAACGAGCCGGTGTTCTCGCTGCGTGTCGACGGCGACGGACGCCGGAGCTGGGACATGGCCGGCCTCGACCTGCCGATCCGCTTTGCCGGCGCCGAGCGCGGCACCGGCCTCGCCGACTTGATCGTCAGCCCGGCGGCAGCGGCACCACCCGAGGTCGCCGCCATGTCGATCGACGACATCCGCATCGCCAACGGATCGGTGCGCTACAACGACGAGCGCAATGGCGCCTGGGGTCGCTTCGATGGCCTCAACGCACGATTCTCTCTGGCGGCGATGGATCAACCGCTCACCGGCTCGGGCAGTCTCGTGGCCGATGGCGAGACCTTCGAGTTCAAGAGCACATTGACGTCGCCGTCGGACGTTGCCGCGGGACAGGCGGCGAAACTCACTTTCGCGGTCTCGGGAATGCCGCTTACGTTCAGCTACGACGGCACCGTGGGGCCCAACGACGGATCGGGGACGATCTCCGCCAACTCGCCCTCGCTCAGCGCGCTGGCGCACTGGTGGGGCAGCGAGGTGTCGACCGAGGCCGGCGCCGGCGAGGTCGCCTTTACCGCGCGCTTGGACGCAACGCCGGCCAGCGTGCACCTATCCGACATCAATCTGAAGGCGGGCCGCACCGCCGCGAACGGCTCCGTCCAGTTCGAGGAGCGTAAGGGCGAGCGCCCGCACGTGAAAGCCGATCTGAAGATCTCCGGGCTCAATGTTGCGGAGCTGCCGCTCGGAGCCGACCTGCGTGCCGGGCGTGGCGCGAGCCGCGCCGTGCCGGCGCCGTCGCCGCTCAGCCTCGACGCCGCGGAGCCGGCGCCGCAGACCGGCGAGCCCAACTCTATCGAGGATTTGCTCAACCAGCCCGGGCCGCGGGTGAAGGGCTATACGCAGCGCGCCGAGGGGTGGAGCACAGAGCCGATCAACATCAAGGCGCTCGGCCTAGCCGATGTGGACGCGCGCCTGACCCTGACCGACGTTGCGTACGGACGCACGCGCATCGACGCCGCGCAGGTGAACGTCGCCGTGAAGGATCTCGTGGCGAGGATCAACCTCGCCGAGGTGCGCCTCTACGACGGCAGGGGTCAGGGCGCGATCACCCTCGATGCATCCGCAAGTCAGCCGTCTTTCGTGTCCGATATATCGTTGACGGGCATCTCGGCGCGCCCGCTATTGCGCGATGCGGCGCAAGTCGACTGGCTGTCCGGCACCGCCGACGTCGCCTGGAAGGTTAGCGGCGCCGGCGCTACCGAGGCGGCGATCGTCGGCTCGCTCAACGGCAACTCGAAGGTGGCGCTCCGCGACGGGGCGGTGATTGGCTTCGACCTTGGCGGCGCCATGGGCGAGCTATCCGAGGGCAGCATCCCGAAGTTCGAGCACGACCCGGCGAAGCGGACGGACTTCCGTTCGCTGACCGGCACGTTCGCCATCGCCGGCGGGGTCGCTACCAACAACGACCTGAAACTCGACAGCCAGCATCTGCACGCATCCGGCGACGGCTCCGTCGACCTGCCGCAGCGCAGCCTCGACTACACGGTGCGGCCGAAGCTTGTCGCCAATCTCGGCGGCGACGGCGGAGACGCAAGCGCCATCGGCATCGAGGTGCCGGTGCGAATCACCGGCTCGTGGGAGAAGCCCGAAATCGCCCCGGACATCGGCGGTGCGATCAACAACCCCAACACCGTCGACGCGGTGAAGCAGATCGGCAAACAGCTCAAAGGCAAGAATGCCGGCGAGATCGTCAACGACCTCTTCGGCAAAGACGAGAGCGGCGGCCCGTCGAAGGCGGAAAAGCTACTCGAGGGCCTGTTTGGTGGCAAAGAGTAGGCTGCCGTTTTGCGCGCATGTCGCACTTCGCGAAGCGCTGGCGAAACTCGTCAGAAGCGCGTCCGCAAAAGCGTCGCGGGTGCGCTCTGAAATTTTTTGACCCCCGGGGCAAAATTTTTCTTGCGTAGGGGGGGGGTAGGCCTCATATGACCCCTCTCCGTTCGTCCACCTGCCCTTAAGGTCGAGGTTTTCCAGAAACCCCAAAGGTAAGGAGCGGACGGGTCACCTCTATCTGCTGGTTGGGGAGGGTCATATGGCCTTTAATGACACCCTCTTCCAATTGGGGATGGACTTGACTCGTTCAAGCACCGCCCAAGAGGAAGATCGTCGTGTAGCTGCGCATGTGGCGCACGAAGACAGGAAGGACTTCTTCATCGAGCGTGACGGTAAGCGCTACGCAGGCACCCACCTGTTGGTGGACCTGTTCGGGGCTCGTCGCCTTGATGATCTCGAGCACGTCGAAACGACGCTCAAGAGGTGCGTGGAGGCTGCGGGGGCAACCCTGCTGCACGTCCATCTGCACCACTTCACGCCCAATGGTGGCGTGTCGGGCGTCGCAGTACTGGCGGAAAGCCACATCTCCATCCACAGCTGGCCGGAGGCCGACTATGCGGCCCTCGACATCTTCATGTGTGGAGAGGCTCAGCCGCAAAAGTGCATCGAGATCCTGCGCGAAGCTTTCAGCGCCCGTGACGTGTTGGTGAAGACGCACCATCGCGGCTCGGAGCTGCAAGACCTGAAGTGGCAGGCCGCGCGCCCCAAGTTGGCGCCGGTCCGGTTGAAGGGCGAGAAGCGGTCGAAGCGCGCGGCTTAACAAGCCCCGCGGATTGGCCCTCCCCGCCTTTCCGGTCACGTTTCCGCCTTGTCCTTGGGCGACGCAATGGCAACAATGCCGTTGCGTCGCCCGAAGGATTCGGGCGGCCGGGTAACGCAGGGAACGAGCGCATTGGTCCGCGCCCTCATCATGGTTGCTGTCTCGGCCTTGCTGCTGGTGCGGGCAGTGCCCGCTTCCGCGCAGGAGCAGGGGCTCGGCGGCAGTTTCATCACCCCGTTTCCCGATAACGACGTCTATCAGGTGCAAGTCGTCGGCGACTGGCTGGCCGAAGGCCTGCTTAGCGGGCTCGTCGAGGCCTTCACCATCGGCCCGGGCGTCTCGATCTCGCGCAAGCGCTATGACCTCGCCGGCCTGATGCGCAGCGGTGCTCCCAACGACCTCGCCGCGATGGAGCAGACCTTCGGCACCGATCCGAGCCATATCGCCATCGTCATGGTCGGCGCGCAGGATCGCTACAGCCTCAACCGCCGGCGCGCGTCAGAGACCGACGACGCGTGGCGCCCCGAGTACGCCGCCCGAGTCGACCGGCTGATGAAGCTTCTCAAGAAGAACAATCGCGCCGTCTATTGGGTCGGCATGCCCAACATGCGTCGCTGGCAGGACAACGAGCGCGCGCAGCGGATGAACGACGTGATCCGCGAGCGCGCGTACCTCAACGGCGCCCGCTACATCGACGCTTACGCGAGCTTCATCGACGAGAGCGGCGGCTACAGCGACTGGGGCCCCGACATCACCGGCAAGATTAAGCGCCTGCGCGACAGCGACGGCGTGCACTTCACCCAAGCCGGCTACCTCAAGCTCGCCCACTTCGTCGAGCGCGAGCTGAAGCGCGACATTGCCCAGGCGCGCACCGAGCGGTCGATCCCGCTGGCGGGCGACCCGGCAGAGCAATCGCGCGTCAACCCGGACAAAGTCCGGCTGCGCGCGGAGAGCGAGCGCGCCCAGGCGCAAGCCAAGGCGGCCAAGGGCGGCGGCGGTGTCGCCGCACCTGCCGCCACTGCCGCAGACGGCGCCAAGGACCAGAAGCTGGAAACCGGCAAGGTCGACATCCGCGTGCCCGGCGCCGAGGGCACCGAGCAGATCGTCACCGTGGAGATCGTTCGGCCGGCCATTCCCGCCTCCGTCGTGGCGCTCGTCACGCGCAAGCAGAGCAACGATAAGGCGGCGCAAATGGGCGACGTGCTGATCGACCAGATTCCCGGCGGCCTGACGGTGATGAGCTCCATCGTCCCGCCGCGGGGCGCCGATGGCGGTCGCCGGCGCCTGTCGCCGACGCAGAGCCCGTATTTCCGGGTGCTGGAGAAGGGCGAGCGCCTGCCCTCGAAGCCCGGCCGCGCCGACGACTTCACCTGGCCGCGTCCGCAGGCCACCGCCGCAATGCGCGCCGAGCCGCCGCCGATGCCGGCCCCGCAAGGCGACACCGGAAACACCACCGGATCAGCCGAGCGGCGGTGAAGCGACCGCAACTCGCTCGCTCTCCCGCGACAGCTCGAATTGCAGCCCCTGTTACCTAGGGAACAATCGGCTGCTGGCGAGCCGGATAGATGGGGGCCCTCAAAACCTCATCAGCAAGGAGATACCATGCGCAAGTTGATGCTCGTGGCCGGGCTATCCGCCCTGTCGGCGTTCGGCTTTGTCTACTCATACCTTTCCGTCGCGGCGGCCGACGACGTGAAGGCCATCGCCATCGTCAAGAATGACGACGGCAAGTTCGTGTTTTCCGATACGAACGCCAAGATCAAGGAAGGCCAAGCCATCAAATGGGTGGCGGTCGATTCCGACGTTCCGCATCAGCTCGTTCCCGATTCGGAAGGCGACGTTTTGACTGATACCGGTGCATTCGACAGCACCAACCCTCCCAGCCAGAAGTTCGGGGCCGCCGGCACCATCCACTATCACTGCGCCGTTCATCCCAAGAGCATGCGGGGGACGATCACCGTCGCCGCGGCGGAGGCCCCTGCCGGGGAAGCGGCGGGCGCTGCCGAGCCGAAGACGGAGCCCAAGGTGCAGGCGGAAGAGCCGGCTGAAGAGGCCCCCGCTCCGAAGAAGCGGAAGGCCAAGCCCTCGTATGGGTACGGGTATTGATTGATTACGGAGGGAGCCGCGGGATCATCCCGCGCTCCCGCTTCACGGGCGTTCCGGCAGGGAAGTCAGCGCGGCAGCGTGCTCTTGCCCATCAGGAACTTGTCGATCGACTGCGCCGCCTGGCGGCCTTCCCGGATAGCCCACACGACCAGCGACTGGCCGCGGCGGATGTCGCCGGCGGCGAACACCTTCTTCTGGCCCGGCACCTTGTAGTCGCGCTCGTCGGCGTCGACGCCCTTGAACCGGCCGCGCGGCACCACCGGCAGGCCGAGATCCTTGACGACGTCGTCCTCGACCGGCCCCGAGAATCCCATGGCGAACAGCACCAGATCGGCATCGAGCGCCGCGTCCGAACCCGGGATCGGCTGCAGCTTGGAGTCCACCTGCACGTAGTGGAGCTTCTTCACCTTGCCGGCCTCGCCCGAAAAGCCCGTGGTCGATACCGAGTACTCGACCTTGGCGCCCTCGGCCTGGCTCGAGGAGATGCGCAGCTTGAGCGGCCAGTTCGGCCAGGAGAGCTCCTTGTTCTCCTTCTCCGGCGGCATCGGCATGATCTCGAGCTGGGTCACCGACTTGGCGCCCTGGCGGAACGACGTGCCGATGCAGTCCGAGCCGGTGTCGCCGCCGCCGATGACGATGACGTGCTTGTCCTTCGCCAGGATGTCCTTGGCGTCGGTGATCGCCGGCGGCGTCTCGCCGGCCACGCGGCGATTCTGCTGCGGCAGGAAATCCATGGCGTAGTGGATGCCGTCGAGGCCGCGGCCGTCGGACTTGGCGAAGAAGTCGAACGGATACTCCGAGCCGCCGGCAAGCAGCAGCGCGTCGTAGCTGCCCTCGAGCTCCTTCGTGGAGACCGTCTTACCGACGTGGACGTTGCAATGGAACGTAACGCCTTCGGCTTCCATCTGCTTCACGCGCCGGTCGATGATCCCCTTCTCCATCTTGAAGTCGGGGATGCCGTAGCGGAGCAGGCCGCCGGGCTTTGCATGCTTCTCATAGACGTGCACGTCATGGCCGGCGCGCGCCAGCTGCTGGGCGGCGGCGAGACCGGCGGGACCGGAGCCGACGATCGCAATCCGCTTGCCGGTTTTCGTCTCCGGCGGCTCGGGCACGACCCAGTCTTCTTCGAGCGCCCGATCTGCGATGGAGCATTCGATGCTCTTGATGGCGACCGGCACGTCATCGATGTTGAGCGTGCAGGCGGCCTCGCATGGAGCCGGGCAGACGCGGCCGGTCACTTCGGGGAAGTTATTGGTCGAGTGCAGGTTCTGCGCCGCCTGCTTCCAGTCGGCGTGATAGACGAGGTCGTTCCAGTCGGGGATCTGGTTGTTCACCGGGCAGCCGGTGTGACAGTAGGGGATGCCGCAGTCCATGCACCGCGATGCCTGGACCTTCGTCTCCTCCTCGCTCAGCGCTTGCACGAACTCGCGCCAATGCTTCACGCGCTCGGCGACCGGCGCGTACTTGCGCTCGGCGCGCTTGAACTCGAGAAAGCCCGTAACCTTGCCCATAACCATTCCCTATTCGCGGCGCCGGCTCCGTAGCCCCGGTGCCGCTGCCCCGGCCATCATTTCATGGAGAGGCGAAATTCTTCAAGCCTTGGCTGCCTTGAGACCGATCTCGATCCTCTCGAGGCCGTCCTTATCGGCTGCCTGCGCCTTGGCCATCTGGACGAGCGCCTTGCGGTACTCGACCGGCATGACCTTCTTGAATTTCGACATGTACGCCCGCCAGTCGGCGAGGATGGCCTTCGCTTTGGCCGAGTTGGTGTAGTGCGCATGCCGGGCGACGAGCGCGTAGAGCCGCTCGGCGTCGTGCTTGGTCATGTCGCTCATGACCTCCACGAGCCCGTGGCTTTCCAGGTCGCCCTGCTGGCCCATCAGGCGGCGCATGATCTCTTCCTCGGCCTCGACAGGCTCGAGCTCGACCATCGCCATGTTGCACTTGGATTCGAAATCGCCTGTCTCGTCCAACACGTAGGCGATACCGCCCGACATGCCGGCCGCAAAGTTGCGGCCCGTCGGACCGAGCACCACCACGACGCCGCCGGTCATGTACTCGCAGCCGTGATCGCCCGTGCCCTCGACGACCGCCGAGGCGCCCGAGTTGCGCACGGCGAAGCGCTCGCCGGCGATGCCGCGGAAATAGCACTCGCCGTTGATGGCGCCGTACAGCACCGTGTTGCCGACGATGATGCTCTCCTCGGGCTTGATCGAGGAGATGGCGTTCGGACGGACGATGATCTTGCCGCCCGAGAGGCCCTTGCCGACGTAATCGTTGCCTTCTCCGACGAGGTCGAGCGTGACGCCGCGCGCCGTCCAGGCGCCAAAGCTCTGTCCGGCCGTGCCGGTGAGTGTCAGCCAGATCGTGTCCTCGGGCAGGCCGGCATGGCCGTAGCGAGTCGCCACCTCGCCCGACAGCATGGCGCCGGTGCTGCGGTCGACGTTTACGATCGGCAGCTCGGCCTTCACGGGCTTCTTAGCGGTGAGTGCGGGCTGGCAGATCTCGATCAGCTTGTTGTCGAGGATCTTGTCGAGGCCGTGGTCCTGCGCCTCGCAATGATGGGTCGCAACCGACTTCGGCATACGCGGCTTGTAGAAGATCTTCGAGAAGTCGAGCCCCTTCGCCTTCCAGTGCTCGATGGCGCGGTCCTTGTCGAGGATCTCGGTCTGGCCGATCAGCTCGTCGAACGTGCGGAAGCCGAGCGCGGCCATGTACTCGCGCACCTCTTCGGCGACAAAGAAGAAGTAGTTGATGACGTGCTCGGGCTTGCCCTGGAACTTGGCGCGCAGCACCGGGTCCTGCGTCGCGACGCCGACCGGGCAGGTGTTGAGATGGCACTTGCGCATCATGATGCAGCCGGCGGCGATCAGCGGCGCGGTGGAGAAGCCGAACTCGTCCGCGCCTAGAAGCGCGCCGACGATCACGTCACGGCCCGTGCGCACGCCGCCGTCGACCTGTACGGCGATACGGCCGCGCAGGCGGTTCAGCACCAGCGTTTGATGCGTCTCGGCGAGGCCGATCTCCCACGGGGAGCCGGCGTGCTTGATGGAGGTCAGCGGCGAGGCGCCGGTGCCACCCTCGAAACCGGAGATGGTCACGTGATCGGCGCGCGCCTTGGCGACGCCGGTCGCCACGGTGCCGACGCCGACCTCGGAGACGAGCTTCACCGACACCCAGCCCTTCGGGTTGACGTTCTTCAGGTCGAAGATGAGCTGCGCGAGGTCTTCGATCGAGTAGATGTCGTGGTGGGGCGGCGGCGAGATGAGGCCGACGCCCGGCGTCGAGTGCCGGACCTTGGCGATCACCTTATCGACCTTGTGGCCGGGCAGCTGGCCGCCCTCGCCGGGCTTGGCGCCCTGGGCCATCTTGATCTGGATCATGTCGGAGTTGACGAGGTACTCCGTCGTCACGCCGAAGCGGCCCGAGGCGACTTGCTTGATCGCCGAGCGCATCGAATCGCCGTTGGGCAGCGGCTTGAAGCGGTCGACTTCCTCGCCGCCCTCGCCGGTGTTCGACTTGCCACCGATCCGGTTCATGGCGATGGCGAGCGTCGTGTGCGCCTCGCGGCTGATGGAGCCGTAGCTCATCGCGCCGGTGGCGAAACGCTTGACGATCTGGGTTGCCGGCTCGACCTCGTCGAGCGGCACCGGCTTGCGGCCGAGTGACTCCGCCGAGCGGATGCGGAACATGCCGCGCATCGTCATCAGCTGCTCGGACTGGTCGTTCACCTGCTTGGCGAACGAGCGGTACTTGTCGGGGACGTTGCCGCGCACGGCGTGCTGCAGATCCGCGACGACACTGGCGCGCCAGACGTGGGCCTCGCCACGCACGCGGTAGGCGTATTCGCCGCCGACATCGAGCGCGTTTTCGAGCACCGGCACGTTGCCGAAGGCTGCCGTATGGCGGTCGACGGTCTCCTGCGCGATCTCGCGCAGGCCGACGCCCTCGATCTGGGTGTGCGTGCCGGTAAAATACTTCTTCACGAAGCTTGTCCGCAGGCCGACCGCGTCGAAGATCTGGGCGCCGCAGTACGACTGGTAGGTCGAGATGCCCATCTTGGCCATCACCTTGAGGATGGCCTTGCCGATCGCCTTTATGTAGCGCTTCTTGACCTCTTCGGCCGAGATCTCCTCGCCGAGCTCGGGCAGCAACTGCTCGAGCGTCTCGAAGGCGAGGTACGGGTTGATGGCCTCGGCGCCATAGCCGGCGAGCGTGCAGAACTGATGCACCTCGTTCGCTTCGCCCGTTTCGACGACCAGACCGACCGAGGTGCGCAGGCCCTGCTTGATCAGGTGATGGTGCACCGCCGACGTCGCCAGCAGCGACGGAATGGGGATGCGGTCCGGTCCGACGTTACGGTCGGACAGAATGATGATGTTGTAGTCCTTGGAGCGCACGGCCTCCTCGGCCTCGGCGCAGACGCAATCGAGGGCGGGCGCCATGCCGGCCGCGCCTTTCTCGGCCGCGTACGTGATGTCGAGCGTGATGGACGAGAACTCGTTGTCCTTCACCTCGCCGATCTGGCGGATGCGCTCCAGGTCCTCGTTGGTGAGGATCGGCTGATACACCTCAAGGCGCTTCTGCTTGGAGGTGCCTTCCAGGTCGAGGATGTTCGGGCGCGGGCCGATGAACGACACGAGGCTCATGACGAGTTCCTCGCGGATCGAGTCGATCGGCGGGTTCGTCACCTGCGCGAAGTTCTGCTTGAAGTAGGTGTGCAGCAGCTTGGACTTCGACGACAGCGCCGAAATCGGCGTGTCCGTGCCCATCGAGCCGACGGCCTCCTGGCCGCTCTCGGCCATCGGCGTCATCAACAGCTTGATGCTCTCCTGCGTGTAGCCGAACGCCTGCTGCAGATCGAGCACCGAGACGTTCGACTTCTTCGCGGCAGCTCTCTTTTTCGGCAGCGGCAGGTCGGAGACGAGGATTTGGGTGCGCTTCAGCCACGTCTCGTACGGGTTCGACGCGGCGATCTCCGCCTTCAGCTCCTCGTCCGAGACGATGCGGCCCTTCTCCAGGTCGATGAGCAGCATCTTGCCCGGCTGCAGACGCCACTTCTGGACGATCGACTCCTCGGGCATCGGCAGCACGCCGGCTTCCGAGGACATGACCACGAGGCCGTCCTTGGTCACGAAGTAGCGCGCCGGGCGCAGCCCGTTGCGGTCGAGCGTGGCGCCGATCTGCCGGCCGTCGGAGAAGCACATGGCGGCCGGGCCGTCCCACGGCTCCATGAGACAGGCGTGGTACTCGTAGAACGCGCGGCGCTTGCGATCCATGAGCGGATTGCCGGCCCACGCTTCCGGAATGAGCATCATCGCGGCATGGGTGAGCGAGTAGCCGCCCATGACGAGGAACTCGAGCGCGTTGTCGAAGCACGCGGTGTCCGACTGCCCCTCATAGGAGATCGGCCACAGCTTGGAGATATCGTTGCCGTAGAGCGGCGAGGACACGGTCGCCTGGCGCGCCGCCATCCAATTGACGTTGCCGCGCAGCGTGTTGATCTCGCCGTTATGGGCGACGAAGCGATAGGGGTGCGCGAGCTTCCACGACGGGAATGTATTGGTCGAGAAGCGCTGGTGCACCAGCGCCATCGCCGACACGAACCGCGGATCCGACAGGTCGGTGTAGTAGGCCTTCACCTGGTAGGACAGGAACATGCCCTTGTAGACGAGCGTGCGCGACGACAGCGACACGGTGTAATGGCCGATGTCGCGGTTCTTGTAGGCCTGCACGATCGAGTTGGAGACGATCTTGCGCACGAGGAACAGCGCGCGCTCGAAGTCCTCCTGGTCGAGGATCGACGACGGACGGCCAATGAAGATCTGGCGGTGCAGCGGCTCGGTGCCGACCACCATCTCCGACAGCGAGGAGTTGTCGGTCGGCACGGTGCGCCAGCCGAGCAGCTCGAGACCCTCTTCCTTGACAACGCGTGTCCATACGCGCTCGCAGTGCGCGCGCAGACGCTCGTCGCGCGGCATGAAAATGTGGCCGACGGCATAGCGGCCCGGCGGCGGTAGCGAGAAGCCGAGCTTCTTGCACTCGTCCTTCAGGAAGTCGTGCGGAATCTGAATGAGGATGCCGGCGCCGTCGCCCGCAAGCGGATCGGCACCCACGGCACCGCGGTGCTCGAGGTTGGCGAGGATCTTGAGCGCGTCGGAGACGATCTGATGCGACTTGCGGCCGTTGAGGTCGGCGATGAAACCGACGCCACAGGAGTCGCGCTCGTGCGCCGGGTCATAGAGGCCCTGCGCCGGCGGCGGCTCGAAGCTGCCCATCGGCTCGTCTTCGCTCATGTCTTGCGCCTTCGTCATACTGCGACCTCGGGTACGGGACGCTGCAGCCTTCAATTATGCTCGGTTCGGACGGATCGCGGGCCGCGAACGACCGATTGATCGACCTCAGCCTGGGTTAGTCAAGAACGTAGAGGAAGCGGAGCGCTGGTGCCGGGGATATCGCCGCGGGCGGCTGGCGCCGGCCGGAGATGACGGCTGGCTCGCCAATGGGGCGCATCTCTACGAACACCTCGCTCGCTCCCGCCGGTCATGGCCGACGGCCAAGGCGCGAATAGGCGTCCCGGCCGCGATCCATAAAGGACAGGAGTACTGACCTTTCAGCCGAGCTTCGCAGATTTCTGCAGCCTGCACAAGCGTCGCAGCGGGCCGGCAAGAAAAGGCGGCCGCCGTACGTCGGCGACCGCCCGCGCGTGGCTTACGAGGAAGCTTGAAGCGGCTTACGCAGCGGCTTCGATCTGCTTGGGAGAACCAGATCCGATCGAGATCGTGCGCGGCTTCATCCGCTCAGGCAGGTTGCGCACGAGATCGATGTGCAGCAGGCCGTCGCTGAAATCGGCGCCTTTCACCTCGACGTGGTCGGCGAGCTGGAAACGCCGCTCGAACGAGCGCGCGGCAATGCCACGGTGCAGGAAAACGCGCTGCTTGTCGTCCGCGGCCTTCTGGCCGGACACGACGAGGGAGTTCTCCTTCACCTCGATGTTGAACTCGTCCTTGGTGAAGCCGGCGACCGCCATGGTGATGCGGTACTCGTTATCGCCGAGACGCTCGATGTTGTAGGGCGGGTAGCCTTCCGCCTCGAAGCCACCGGCGCTGTCGAGCATCTGGGCCAAACGGTCGAACCCGACGGTCGAGCGATAGAGAGGGGCAAAATCGAACTGTCGCATGAACATATCCTCCATGATTGAGCGACATGCAGTTGCGCCTGCCGGAACGGCCAGGCGGTCTTCTGATGCGCACCCCCGCGGGGCGTGCGCAGCCTTCTATTTAGGTGGAGCCGGAGGGCGTTCAAGCCGCCTCGGGCCGCGTGAGCGAGAGGGCAAGTGACTTTCTCGCAACGGAAAACCGGTCTGCCTTCAGGCGCGGTTCATGTTGGCGGCAGCACCCTGGCGGGGCTTTGGGAAGCAGCCACAACCATCCCGGTTCGAGGAGTTCCGTTATGCCAGCGTACGCCCGTTTCGCCGCGGCAATTGCGCTTGCCGTGTCCACTGCCGTCTTTGCTGCGCCCGCCACCGCAGCCGACCTTTATGAGCCTCCCTACGACGAGTACGGCGAGGGCCCGCCTCCCCCCGATCGCTACGCTGACGTTCCCGACGATTTCGAGCCGCCGTATCCGCCGCCGGCCTATGCCGAGTCGCGCTGCGTCCCGCGTGAGGTCGCCCGCGACCGCCTGCGTGCGGCCGGCTGGCGCGGCTTCCACGCGGTCGAGCCCCGCGACCGCGTCGTCCTTGTCAAGGCCCGGCGCCCGTCGGGCCGCATGTTCGAGCTGACCATCGACCGGTGCAGCGGCGAGGTGGTCGACGCTCGCCCCATCTACGGCCGCTGGGGCCGCTTTGCGGACGGCCCGCGCCGCCACTGGGACCGCCGACCGTACTACTGATACGCGCCCAACAGCGCCCCACAGCACCGTGGCCGCATCTCTTCGCCGCCTGTATGATAGCGGCGAAGAGTCGGCCAACGCTGAGGGGGCGCGATGCAGCTGGTATCGCTCGCTAAGAACCCGGTTCCGAGCGGGGGCGCCGTCGGAGCCTTCAAGGGCTATGACGGCGCGGAGCTGCGCTATGCGCGCTGGGATGCGACGCGACTGCCGCGGCGCGGCACCATCTGCCTGTTCGGCGGCAGGGCCGAGTTCATCGAGAAGTATTTCGAGGTCATCGCGGACTTGCGCCGGCGCGGCTTTGCCGTGGCGACGATGGATTGGCGCGGGCAGGGCGGCTCGCAGCGCATGCTGTCCAACCCGCACAAAGGTCACGTGCGCGGCTTCTGGGAGTACGACCGCGACCTCATCCGCTTCATGAAGGACATCGTCCTTCCGGATTGCCCGCCGCCGTTCGTCGGGCTCGGGCACTCAATGGGCGGTAGCATCCTCCTGCGCAATGCCACGATGCCCGGCCTCTGGTTCGAACGGATCGTCCTCACGGCGCCGATGGTCGCCATCAACGAGGCCTGCCTCGGCACCACGGCGTCGCGCGCGCAGACCTATGCCGAAACCATGTCGCTGTTCGGCATGTCCACCGCCTACGTGGTCGGCGGCTCCGATCAGGTCTACGCGCACCGGAAATTCGAAGGCAACGAGCTGACCTCGGACCCCGAGCGCTGGCAGCGCACGAAGGCGGTGCTCGATCTCGCGCCCGCGCTGGGCCTCGGATCGCCGACCGTCGGCTGGCTCAAGAGTGCCCTGCGCTCCTGCCGGATGCTCAATGCGCCCGATTTTCCGGCGCGCATCAACGTTCCGCTGCTCATGTTCGCCGCCGGCAACGACACCATCGTTTCAACGCGCGCGGTCGAGGACTTCGCCGTGCGCGCCAAGGTGTCATCCTGCATCCTTATGCCGGGATCGAAGCACGAGATCCTGCAGGAGAACGACGCCGTGCGCACCCGCTTCTGGGCGGCGTTCGACGCCTATCTCGGCGTCGAGATGAAGGTCGCCTGACCCGCGTCAGCCGCTCAGCACGGCCATTGCGGCCTCGTGCAGCCGTACGTCACCTGAGGCCACGATGCGTCCACCCGCGGTAGCCGGCTTGCCGTCCCAGGTGGTGACGCGCCCGCCCGCTCGCTCGATGATGGGGATGAGCGCGACAATGTCGTAGGGCTTTAGCCCCGACTCGACGACGAGATCGATGAAACCGGCGGCCAGCAGGCAGTAGCTGTAGCAGTCGCCGCCATAGCGAGTCATGCGCACCTGCGCCTTGAGGCGTCCGAAGGCGTCGGCCTCCTCTCCCGCAGCGAATAGGTCCGGATGTGTCGTCGATAGGATCGCGTCGGCGAGCTGGGCACACGGCCGCGTCGTGATCGTCTGCTCGCCGTCGGGCGTCCGCATGTAAGCGGCGGCCGCGTCCGACCAGTATCGCTCGCGGGTGAAGGGTTGATCCATCAGCCCGAGCACCGGTGTGCCCTCGTCGAGCAGGCCGATCAAAGTGCCCCACATCGGGGCGCCCATGATGAAGGCGCGGGTGCCGTCGATCGGGTCGACGACCCAGCGGTAGCGGGCGTCGGGACGCGTTTCCCCGTGCTCCTCGCCGACGAACCCGTGATCGGGCCAACGCTCGGCGACCGCCGCCGCGATGACCCGCTCGGCCGCTTCATCGGCCGCGGTCACCGGATCGAAGGCGCCTCCGGCGGCCTTGTTGGAAACCGTCAGCGCCGAGCGGAAGTATGGCCGGATGGTTTCTCCGGAGGCGTCCGCCAGGACGTGGGCGAAGGCTACGAGGTCTTGCAGGACGGGCTGCGTCTGTTTTGTCACAGTATTACACCCGACGGCGCGAACTCGTGGCCGAATAGAACTAAGCTCATTTCGGGCATAAGCTGCTTATCTACACCTTGCATGTTTATGACATGTGGCCGAGGATCAATAAGTGTTGCTAGCAGGCGACATTCTATCGGCAATACGCTCCGCCCGCTGTGGGGTTGGTTGATGGCGACTGCGAACAGGCTCATATCTCGATAGCGCGGTGGCGCTGGTCGATCCAGACTACCGTTTGCCCACTTGGGCGTTTCCTCCCTAGACTTGGGCCGTTCGTCCTCCGAACGGCCTTTTTTCATGCCGGGACGCCCGAACCGCACGAGCCCCTGTTTTTGGAAGGGCTGCTCTGCAAAAAATGCATTTGAAATTGCTGCGCCGCACCAGTAGCTTTTGCGATGCGACATCGCGAGCCCGGCTCGTGTGTCGTAGCCCTCCTTGGGCGTTTCCTCCCTAGACTTGGGCCGTTCGTGACCCGAACGGCCCTTTTTTCTTGCCTAGGCTCATCCCGAGCTACCAGGCCGGTCTAGGAAAACCCGACAAGCTCCAGCTTCATTTCCGCATTTGCCTCGCGAAGATCGCGAGAATTTGTGCGATGCAGCATGAAGTATTTGCATAGCTTATCTGAACATTTCAGTTGCGGGCGCTACTCGGCGGCGGCCCGATGCTCCAGCAGCGCCGGCAGGTCGTTGAGGAGCAGCGGCGTGAGGCTCTGCAGATCGTTTTGGAGCTTCGAGAAGCCAGCTGTCGGTCTCAGGGCTAGCTCATCGAGATATAGGCCCCGATTGATCTCGATCTGAACCGCATGGACGTCGCGCGCCGGGCGCCCGTAGTGCTCGGTGATATAGCCGCCTGCGTACGGCCGGTTCATGTGCACCTCGTAGCCAAACGCGGTCAGCGCCTCCTTGAGGAAGCGGGTGATCTTACCGTCGGCCGAGGCGCCGAAGCGGTCGCCGAGCACGATGTCGGGGCGCGGACCGCCAGCCGGCGCCATGGACGCCGACGGCATCGAGTGGCAGTCGATCAAGACGGCATAGCCGAACCGGCGGCGCGTCGTCTCGATGAGCTCCGCTAGCGCCGCGTGGAACGGAATGTAGAGCTGCTCGACGCGCGCCATGCCCCAGGCCAGCGGCAGCTTGTGGTGATAGATTTCCTCACCGTCGGCGACAATGCGCGCAATTGTGCCCAGTCCTCCGGCGACGCGCACCGACTGCGTGTTGGCATAGTCGGGCAGCGGCTCGTGAAAAAGCTCGGGGTCGAGCTCGTAGGGTTCGCGGTTAACGTCGAGGAAGGCGCGGGGAAATCGCGCGGCAATCATCGGCACGCCCGCGCGGGCCACGGGCTGGAACAGGTCGTCGACGAAGCAATCTTCCGATTTGCGCAGCGACAGCGGGCCTAGGCGCGAGAGAGCGACAAAGCTCGGCGGATACGTGCGTCCCGAGTGGGGGGAGCAAAGCACGAAGGGCGCGACCTGGACTTCCGGCGCGCACACGGCGAAGGGCGGCAGGAACTCCGCTGGAATCGGGGGGCCGTCGTGTGTGGGCATGCTTCTTGCGATGTCTCTCTCCGACTGCTCGGACGTTGCAGCCGCTCACATTGACTCGCCTGGCGGCGGCTCGACACCGAAAAATCGCACCGCCGGGACAATGCGTCTCAACAAACACATCACCCTTGCTCACTGTGCCTACGTCGTCTCAATATGTCCACCGGGGGACGGTAATGCTGGACGTCTCGTGCGGGGAGATTTCGAGACGGCTGCGGTGTTGCCGGGGCACGCTTCACCTCCCGTTTACCATAGTCGCACCACAGTCGCGCAGACGCCCGATGCCGGCCAATGCGTCAAACGGATAGTTCCAGAGTAGCCATGACCGCAAAGCCCTCAAGCGTAACGATATCCCGCATCCTCCTCGCCGAAGACGACGACTCGATGCGGGGCTTCCTAGTCCGCGCGCTGAAGAAGGCGGGCTACGATGTCATCGCCTATCCGAATGGCGAGGAGGCGTTCGAGCGGTTGAAATCGGAGCCGTTCACCCTGCTGCTCACCGATATCGTGATGCCCAAGATGGACGGCATCGAGCTGGCACGGCGGGCGAGCGAGCTCGATCCGGACCTCAAGATCATGTTCATCACCGGGTTTGCCGCGGTGATCCTCAACAGCGATTCCGCCGCACCCAAGGACGCGCGGGTGCTTTCCAAGCCGTTCCACCTCAAGGATTTGGTCCGCGAGGTCGACCGGCTTTTGGCCGCCTAAGCGCGGCCTGCGGGGGATCGCTCAATCTACTGTTGACCTTAGCGGGGGCGACCGCATAGAAACCCGCCTCTGGGGCGCGTAGCTCAGCGGTAGAGCACTACGTTGACATCGTAGGGGTCACAGGTTCGATCCCTGTCGCGCCCACCATCATTTGCCATCGGTGTTTGAGATGAAAGTCCGGAACTCGTTGAAATCGTTGCGCGGTCGTCATCGCGCCAACCGCCTCGTCCGTCGCAAGGGCAAGGTGTACATCATCAATAAGGTGCAGAAGCGCTTCAAGGCGCGTCAAGGCTGAGGCGCAAATTTCGCCACGCTTTGACGCTTACCTGACCGCATCCTATGTTTTGGGGATGCGCCCAATGCCACGCCTCGCCCTCCTTGTCGCCACCGCTGGCCTTTTGGCCGTGCCCGGAGCCCTGCTTGCCCAGGAGGCGCCCCCCGCGCCTGCGCCCCTGGAAGGCACCGAGGGCCTGAAGCCGCTTCCCGCGCCTCACAACAACCTTCCACCGATCCCGGCCCCGCCCGGCGCCACCTTCCCCGGCGTCAAGCCGAAGCAGGAATCGGCCAAGCCGCCGGTACCGCAGGACCGCGACTCGCTTCTCGCCGAGCTCTACACGCATCTCGCCCAGTCGCGCGACGCGGCCGACGCGGCGCCCGTTGCCGAGGCGATCGAGGGCATGTGGCTGCAATCGGGTAGCGACACCATCGGCGTGCTCATGGCGCGCTCCGCCAAGGCCATTACCGACCAGAAGAACGACTTGGCCCTGGAGTTCCTCGACGCCGTCGTCGAGTTGGCGCCTGATTACGCCGAGGGCTGGAACCGCCGCGCCTACGTGTACTTCTTGCAGAACAACTACGAGAGCGCGGCTGGCGACTTGCGCCGCGCGCTGGCGCTCGAGCCCAACCACTTCAAGGCGCTTGAGGGGCTCGCCCGCATCCTGCGTGAAACCGGTCAGAAGAAGGCGGCGCTGCAGGCCTACAAGCAGATCCTCAAGATCAATCCCTACCAGGAAGGCGCCAAGGAAGCCGTCGACGAGCTTTCCGTCGAGGTCGAGGGCCAGGGCATCTAGGCCCTAGCGGCCCTCGGCGACTGGCGCGCCGTTTTCATCGACAAATGCGATGCGGATCATGTTGGTCGCGCCAGGCGAGCCGAAAGGCACGCCGGCAGTGATCAGGACGCCGCCGTGCGGTTGCACGAAGCCCTCGTCGAAGGCGATGCGGCAGGCCTTGCTCACCATGTCGGTGAGCGTTGCAGGATCGCCGGTCATCACCGACTGGACACCCCAAACGAGCGATAGCCGCCGCGCCGTGGATTCCACCGGCGTCAGGCCCATGATCGGCAGGTTCGGCCGCTCGCGCGTCACCCGCAGCGCGGTGGAGCCTGTCGCGGTGTAGCAGACGATTGCCGACAGCTTCACCGTGTCGGCGATGGCGTGGGCGGCCGTGGCGATGGCGTCGGCGCCGGTCGGCTGCGGTGGTGTGGTCGTCGCATGGATGATGGCGTCGTAGCTCGGGTCGGCCTCCACCTCGATGGCGATGCGGTCCATCATCTGGATCGCTTCCAGCGGGAACTGGCCAATGGCCGATTCGGCCGAAAGCATCACGGCATCGGCGCCGTCGAACACGGCGGTGGCGACGTCCGAGACCTCGGCGCGCGTCGGCACCGGCGAGGAGATCATGCTTTCGAGCATTTGCGTGGCGACCACCACGGGTTTGCCGGCGGCGCGGGCCTTGCGCGTGATCTGCTTCTGCAGGCCGGGAACGCGCTCGACCGGCAATTCGACGCCCAGGTCGCCGCGCGCCACCATCAGTCCGTCGGAGGCGGCGATGATCGCGTCGAGGTCGACAATAGCCGACGGCTTCTCGATCTTCGCAAGAACGGCGGCGCGATCGCCGACGAGCTTGCGAACCTCGTGGACGTCATCGGCGCGCTGGATGAACGATAGCGCCAGCCAATCGACGCCGATCTTCAACAGATGCCCGAGGTCGGCGCGGTCCTTCTCGGTCAGCGGGCCGATGGGCAGCAGGGTATCGGGAAGGCTGATGCCCTTGCGGCTCGACAGAGCACCGCCGACCAGGACCTCGGCGGCGATCGAGTTGTTCTTCTTCTCGATGACGCGCATGCGCAGCTTGCCGTCGTCGAGCAGCAGCATGTGCCCCGGCTCGACCGCGGCGAAGATCTGCGGGTGCGGCAGGTAGACGGATTCCGAAGAGCCCGGTTTCTCGGTCCGCTCGAAGCGGAAGATGGCGCCGTCGTTGACGAACACGCGGCCGCCGGCGAATTCGCCGACACGGAACTTCGGACCCTGCAGGTCGGCGAGGATGCCGATCGGATGGCGATGGCGCTTGGCGACCCAACGCACGGAATTCTGCAGCGCGCGCGCCGTCTCGTGCGAGGAATGGCTCATGTTTATGCGGAACACGTCGACGCCCGCGAGGAACAGGCGCTCGATCATTTCCGTTGCGGACGAGGCAGGGCCTAAGGTCGCGACGACCTTGACCCGTCTTTTGCGTCTCATTTCTCACTCGCCTCGGGGTCGGTGAGGCGGATGGTCCACTCCTGCGACTCGCCCGTATCTACTTCGAAGAAACCGGTGCGCTTGAAGCCGCGCTGCTGGCAGTCCTGGACTCCGCGGATGGCAAACGACTTGTCGTCGGTGCACATGAAGTTGGTACCGACCCATTCTCCACCGCGGTCGTAATCTAGGGCGTGAACGTAAATAAACCGGCTGGGGACAGGGCCTTTGAGAAGTGTTTCGCACGTCTGAGAGGCAATGTTCCACCATCCTTCGGTGGCCCATCCTGTCGCATCCTGGTAGCCGATGGACACGCCAACGCGGCTGGCGGTCGAATTGCAGAGCTTCAGATCGGCGTGAGCCTCGGCGCCGAGGCTTGCGAGCAGCGGTAGCGCCAGGCAGGCGACGGCACGCAGTCGCCCCCGTCGCCAAAGCCGTTCTGCTCGTTGGGGCAACACGCCGGTTCGCTCCACTCGCCTATGCAAGTCGCTCCGCCCTGAGCAGGCGGCGCTCAAGTCCCGGCCGCGTCGTCTCAGCTGCGCAGGTATGGAATTTCCTAGGCAACTCAGATCGACAGGCGCGCTGGCAAGCCACAGGCCACACCAGCGCAGGCGCGACGTTTGTTTTCCAGGAACTTGGCGGCATTGCGATAGACCGAGCGTATCGTTCTGCCGATCCGCTGGCCCGTGCCCATTTCCCGGTACTACCGTCCCCCGGCGCTGGTTTGCGCAATCGCCCTCCGGCCGTCAAGCGGCGCTCCGACGCGGGTGGTTTTCGGCAGGGGTTTGCGAAGCTATATTCAGGGTATGCCCGATTCCGACGGTTGCGAGCCGTCCGCGCTCGCCGATCCCCTCGTCACAGACAGCTACGAATTGGTCCCGGGACGGCGCGACGCCGGCCTCATCCTGCTGTGCGATCACGCCGTGAACGCCATCCCCGGCGAGTACGGCACGCTCGGTCTGCCCGCCGGCCAGCTCGAGCGCCACATCGCCTACGACATCGGCGCCGCGGCGGTGACCAAGGACATCGCCGGCAGACTGAGCGTGCCCGCCATTTTCACGCGCTTCTCGCGCTTGCTCATCGACCCCAACCGTGGCCTCGACGATCCCACCCTCATCATGCGCATCTCCGACGGCGCGGTGGTGCCCGGGAACCGGCATCTTGACGCCGCCGAGCGCGACCGCCGCGTGGGCCACTACTACACCCCCTATCACCAGCGCATCGACGGCCTGATCGAGAGCTGTGTCGCCGCCGGTGTGCCGCCGGTGCTCCTATCCATCCACAGCTTTACGGAAAGCTGGAAGGACGTGCCGCGCCCCTGGCACGCGGCCATCCTCTGGGACCGCGACTATCGCTTCTCGGTGCCGTTGCTGGATGCTCTGCGCGAGCCGGGCGACATCGTCGTCGGCGAGAACGAGCCCTACGACGGCAAGCTCGCCGGCGACTGCATGTGGCAGCACGGCACGCGTCGCGGTCTCGCCCACACGATCATCGAGGTGCGCCAAGACCTCATCCGCACGCCCGAGGGCCAACGCGCCTGGGCCGAACGCATCGCGACGGCGGTGCAGGAGGTGTTCGCCAAGCCCGAGCTGCGCGAGGCCATGCATAGGGTACAATACTTCGGCTCGCATACCGACACCGAGGGCCCACCGCCCTATTCGAGCCTTGCCGAAAGGAGCCCCGCATGACGAGCATCGATCGCGCCACGGCGACGGAGCTCGAGGCAGCCGCATTCAGGCACCTCCTCGAGCATCT
Organism: Hyphomicrobium album; assembly: GCF_009708035.1. Taxonomy (NCBI): domain Bacteria; kingdom Pseudomonadati; phylum Pseudomonadota; class Alphaproteobacteria; order Hyphomicrobiales; family Hyphomicrobiaceae; genus Hyphomicrobium; species Hyphomicrobium album. The sequence continues at coordinate 1,697,367 of NZ_WMBQ01000001.1, read as the reverse complement.
GCGCCAGCGCACCGACGTGCAGAACATCGACCTGATGAATCTCGCCGGCTTCTGCCGCAACTGTCTGTCCAACTGGTACCAGGAGGCAGCGGCCGAGCGCGGCATCGCGCTGTCGAAGGACGAATCGCGCGAGATCGTCTACGGCATGCCCTACAAGGAGTGGCAGAGCCGCTACCAGACCGACGCCCCGCCCGAAGCACAGGCCGCCTTCGCCAAGTCCCAAGCCACGGGGCACAAACCCTGATTGGCCGCGGTGTGACGCGTCTGCCTCAGGCACACAGCAAGAATCCTATGGATGGCTCGGTGCCTCGCCTTGAAGCGGCAAGGCGCCACCGATAGCGTTCGCCTTCATCAGTACGACGGGGAGGACGCGATGACGACGCTACAGGTCTCGGCGCAGAAGCAGCTGCGTCAGCTCGTCGAGCAGATTGAACGGCTCGAGGAAGAGAAGAAGGCGCTCGCCGGCGACATTCGCGACAAGTTCCTCGAGGCCAAGGGCCTCGGCTTCGACGTGAAGGTTCTGCGGCAGGTCGTGCGGCTACGCAAGAAAAGCGCCACCGAGCGCCAGGAAGAGGACGCCGTTCTCGAAGTCTACCTGCACGCGCTCGGCATGCTCGAGCAGATGGGCGGCGCCTCGCACGACGCGGCCATCGAGGCGATGATCGCCGCCGAGTAGAGCTTACTGCCGCGTCGCTCACATGCGGCGCGGCAACTCCGCCAGCTCGCGTCTCGCCAACTGGAACTTGCTTTCTGCATCGACGATGAACTTGGCGGTTATGGCCACCGCCTCATCCACCACGCGTGCGCAGCTCTCGGCGGTGATCCACTCGGTCATTTCCTGCTCGAGCACCAGCCGCATTTGCTGGTCGACCACCCAAGTCCCCACATGTTGGCGCGATGCCGCCCCGTTCTTGGTGTGGGCGACGAGAATCTCGTCGCCCTTTGAGATGAAAAACCAAGTCGGGAGCGGCTCGGCATTGAGGCGCTGCGCAAGTGCCTGCAGCACGGCTCGGCCGACTTCGCGCCTCGTGGCGTTGTCTTCGGCTTCGCGGCGTCTTTTTTCGCGTTCTGTCGTCAGCGCCTCTGCCAAAGTCGTCATGTCGTTCCCACCCTTTCAGTCGCCGCGGTCGCCCAAATGGCTCGGGGCGTCAAAACGGCTGTCCCCATTCACGCGTGCACGCTCGATGGTTTCCGGATCGAGCACCGGCATCAATTCACTGGCGTCCTTCGTCAGCTTCACGCGGCCGTCGAACTCGGCGCCCTCGGCGATCATGAGCTTTTGATGGGTGATGTCGCCCTCGACCTGGGCGCTCGCCTGCAACTTGACGGTCACAGCCCGGATCGAGCCGCGCACGCCGCCGCGCACCTCAATGGCTTCGGCGCAGACCATGCCCACGACCGAGCCTTCCTCGGTGATCACGACCTGCTTGCCGTGCACGTTGCCGCGCACGTCGCCGTCAACCTGCAGTTTGTTGGCGGAAATGATGGTGATCCGGTCACCGAGAATTGTGAGGTCGGTGCCGATGACGGACGTTCCGCTGGTCGAGGCCGTGGATTTCTCAAAAGGAGACGTCGACGGCCGAGCGGGCTGCGCAGCGGCTCCAAGCGGAGCAGGGCCTGGCTTGGGCTGGGGAAGGCCATTCTTGGTGGTATCGGTGTTGAACACGAGGTCACCTCCTACGCATTTGCGCGTCGTCCGCATGAACTTTCTGGTGCATTCCCCGCTGACGCCATTCGCACACACATCCGCGGCGAATTTTTGTCGAGATGGCGTCGGAAGCCGGTCGGCGCGGTCTCACAATTGCCCGGTCCACAGTCGAGCGTGCGTCCCGCAAGTGGAGGAACGCACGTGGACAAACACATCCTGGTCGATGAAACGCTCAGCTCGATCCAGCGCACGGCGCTGAAGATCGCGGCACTGCCGGCGGACGCCAGGGACGAGGCGCTCGACGTCGCGCACCACGCCTACGCCAATGCCATGCACGATATGGCAATGGACAATGTTGCGGCCGGTCGCTGGGTAGAAACGGTGATGACTGCCGTTCGCACGCTCATCAGTGAGATCGATCGCGACGGCGCTCCGGGGGTGCGCGCCTAGTCAAAAAAATGTGCGACGGGGCACGCGCTCCACCAATGCGGCGTTGATTGCGTGCGCGCTTGGGTTCACTATGCTCTCGAGTGAGCGCGGGTAGTGCCAATGCGTCCGCAACGATCGCAAGCCTTCCAATCGGACGCTTCCAGGAAGCTTGATCGGCTTGAGTTGATCGCCGCGCTACTGGAGCGGGACGCCAGCCACCATCGTGCATGGGTCGCCGAGCTCAGCGGTTTAACACCGACACGACCGCGCCGCTCCAAGCGGGCGATGGCCAATTGGGGCAAGTTCGCCGTCGCAGGCATCGCCGGTGCTCGCGCCACGCGGCGCCTTGCGGTCACCATCGTCACAATCGTCACCAGCAAGCGCCTGCGCGTGGCCGTGCGGGAGGCTCACGACTTCATCGTCGACTTTGCGGTTGTCCTCGGCGTAGCCATAACCGGGCTGGTCATCCTCACCGCGGCGCTTCTTCTCGCGGCACCCCCGGGCTGAGAGCCTGGGGGCCTAGGGGCTGCAATTGGTCTTTGAGGCGGGAACGGTTGCCTAGCCGCGCTCGTAGACCGCGGCGCAGATGCGATCATCGTCGAGCTTCTTGGCAAGATCGGTGGCCCCGCCCGGCGCCCGGCCGGCCTGATGATCGATGTGGCGCTGCTCGCACCACTGCCAGCGCGGATCCTCGCGCGAGGTGACAGGCTTCACCGGGTCGGCCTTGTCGATCGATCCGGTTTCGACTTTCGCCGGCTCGCGCTCCTCGTTGCGGGCGACGCTCCTCTCGACCTTGGCGCGGCGGTAGTGCTTCTGCACCGAGCTCGTGCGCATCATGTCCGCGGCACAGCCGGCGAGCACGACGGACGCGAGCGCGCCGAGCGCGATTAGGATCGATCGATTGGTCCCCAGCATGGGCCCGCCTCCAATGAGCTGCCGGCAAAGCCGTGACCGGGCAGCACATCTCCGGCTAACTGACTCGCGGGCCGCCTGACAGGGCGGTGGTACCCTGCGCCAGCGGCCGAACCACATTTGATGTGCAAATCCTGTGGGAATGGCTTCGGCGCAGCATCGCCGCCGCCGCGTTGCATGTGAGCGATTTCGCTGGCGCGGCCTGGGGCAAATCAGCGAAGGTGCAAAACTGCACCATACGGAGGAGTCGTCAGCGCGTGTTGATGGGCGAGGGGGAAAACGCCATGTCACGCAAAAGAACGCAGACACTGGAAGGTCTGACCGACAGTGCTGTCACCTGGTTCTTCGTCGGCCTGATGCTCATCGCCGCCATTGCCGCGGCTTTCGGGCAGGTGGTGAACAGCTGAGGGTGGCCCGTGGCCCGCTCTATTTTGTAGCGAAGGGCCGAACAGCAACCTTGCCGCGAGGCAGCGGCCGAGATTGCGCGTCACAATCACCGGTTGGCGCACTTTGGAATGCGGCGTAACCAATCATTTTTCAACGTGCCGCCCACGCAGCGCGAGCCGGTGACTTTGGCTCGCTCCTTGCGCTGCCGGACCGTTCTTGACGAATTCGATAGTGGTCCGCACTAGGGTCGGCCCGCGGCGCCCCCTGATGAGGCGCCCAACGAATACCGTCAATTGCGGAGAGCGACATGAGCCAGGATCCGATCGTAGACACCAGGAACAAACTCGACGACCTCGGGCAGCGCATACACGCGGCCCGGTCATCGCTTGGTGCACGCGGCGAGATCAGCGACGAGGCGGAGCGCGACTGGAAGATGATGGTCGAGAAGCACAGCGACATCCGCCGCAAGCTCGATGCGCGTCCCGATCATCCGGCAGGTGTCGTCGAGGGCATCGACTTCGACGCCGACATCCTGCGCACGTCGCTCGAGAAGTGGGTCGCAAAGGTCGAAGGCAAGTTCGACAAGTAGGCGCGCTTTACGCACTGGGCAAAAAAACACGGCGGTCGATTGCTCGACCGCCGCATCGTTACCGCAAAAAAATCGACAGCGTTAGATGATGTCGATCTCGGCCGGCATGTAGGAGGTGACCTCAAGGCCAACTTCCTGCTCGCGCACCTGCGGCTTGTTCCAGATCTTCATGGGTAGTTTCCTCCTTGAACGGAGGACGAAACTGGCGCTCCGTCCCCCCGCATGGGGTATAGGTTGCCGCACCCGGGGCCGCAACCGGATTCTTGCGCAATTGGTTATGGATATGGGCATCCGCTCGCTTGGCGAGCCTGCATCGCAGCGCAACAAATTGGCGGTGCAGGACTGAACCGGGAAGCGTTACTGGCTGCCGGTGTCTTCCTCGGCGTTCCACTTCTTGATCGCCGTCAGGACCGACCTACGGCAAGGGCCGAGCGGTCCTTCGACCATCGAGACCTCTTCGCCACGGCGCATCGGATCGTCGTAGTTCTTCTCGCAGTACTCGGCGTGCTGCTTCTCGAGTTCCTCGCGCGACTTTTGCTTGGCGGCGTCGGGATCGTTGATGCCGGCGATCTGTGTGGGGGGCGGTGCCTCTCCGGGTGCCGGCAGGCGATCAAGGGAAGGCGGGACCACCAGCGGCGCGCGCTCGGCGAGCTTGGGATCGCCGGATTTCTTTGCGTCGTTGAGGCCGACGGCGTCGAAGATGCCACCGTTGAGTTGGATATCGTCGGTGCCGCATCCGGCCATCGCCAGCGTAAGGCCGGCGGCAAGGAGCGGCAGAAGACGTGATCTCGGCGGCATGTCGTTCCCCCGTGGCGCCCTTTTCCCGCATCGTCGGTGCGGTAGCGCTCGACCCTAATCCCCTGCGCTACAACGGCTTTGCGGCGTCTTTGCGACTCGGTACCAGCGAGTCATATAGGAGCCCAATAACCCCGGCAACTATGGCCACATCGGCAATGTTGAAGACATACCAGTAGAAGCCGAAGGCGTGCAGGGAAAAGAAGTCGGCCACCCCCCCGAGCACCAGCCGGTCGATGGCATTGCCGATGGCGCCTCCCATGATCAGGCCCAGGGAAACGGCCAGGATCCGGCCCGTAGCCCCCTTGGCCAGCCACACCCACAGGGCCGCGGTGGCTGCCAGGCCGAAGGCTGCCAGCATGACCTGGCCCGCAAAACTCTCCTGGTCGAACAGGCTGTAGCTGATGCCGATGTTCTTCACGTAGACGAGGTCGAGGAAGGGAGCGACGTAGACCCGCCCCTTGCCGGCGATGTCGTAGACGTTGAGCATCCACCACTTGTGGGCCTGGTCGAGGATCAATGTGACCAGGAAGACGGCGAGGCCGAGCCCCGAGTAGGGACCCCACAGCCATCGCGCCGAGGAGTTGGTCGTCATGCGTCACCTTTCGCGCGGGCGTCGAACTCGCGCACCGCTTCGGCATCGCGGGGCGACAGATCTGGATACTCGGGATCGGCACCGACGTCGGGCACGATGCGCCAGGAACGCGCGCACTTCTTGCCTTGCGCCAGCTTCACGACGACACCCACCCCCGCCACATCCGGTAGCGCAAAGGCGCCTTCGGGCGGCGACTTGGCGATGAGACGAGCCGCGCTGGTGATGGAAACTTCCTCCAGCTCGACGCCTTCCAGCGCCCGCAGCAGCTCCTTGTCGGCGACGTAGACCTCGGGCGCCGCCTCGAGGCTCGAGCCGATGCGCTTGGCCGCGCGCTCCAATTCCAGCGCGCCGGTGATGACACGGCGCACGTCGCGTACGCGCTCCCACTTCTTGGCCAGCTCGTCGTCGCGCCACGCCTTCTCGAGCGTGGGGAATGTTTCGAGATGCACCGATCCCTCGCGGCCCGGTACGCGGGCGAGCCAGGCTTCCTCCGCCGTGAACGATAGGATCGGCGCCAGCCAGGCGACGAGGGCCTTGAAGATCTCGTCGATCACCGTCAACGCCGCGCGGCGCTTGGTGCTCGAATAGGGGTCGCAGTAGAGCGCGTCCTTGCGGATGTCGAAGTAGAAGGCCGACAGCTCGGTGTTCATGAACTGCGCCAGCACCGCCACGACCTTGCGATAGTCGTAGGTGTCGTAGGCGGCGCGGACTTCTGCATCGAGCTCGGTCAGGCGATGCAGCATCAGCCGCTCCAGCTCGAACTCGCGCATGTCCTTGAATTTGACGCGCTCGTCGTCGTCCAGGTGCGCCAGCGCGCCGAGCATCCAGCGCAGCGTGTTGCGCAGCTTGCGGTAGGTCTCGACGAAGTTCTTGAGGATGTCGGGGCCGATGCGCAGGTCGTCGGAATAGTCGGACGCGGCGACCCACAGGCGCAGGATGTCGGCGCCGGACTTGCTCATGACGTCCTGCGGGGCGACAACGTTGCCGTCCGACTTCGACATCTTCTGCGCCTTCTCGTCGAGGACGAAGCCGTGCGTCAGGACGATGTCGAAGGGTGCGCGTCCGCGCGTCCCGCACGATTCCAAGAGCGACGACTGGAACCAGCCGCGATGCTGGTCGGAGCCCTCGAGATACATCACGCGGTCCTTACCGCCGTCGCGCACGCGCTTGATGCCGGCGAGCGTCGGGAAGTGCTGCGGGTCCTCCAGCGTGAAGGCGTGCGTCGAGCCGGAATCGAACCACACGTCGAGAATGTCGCGCACCTGCTGCCACTCGTTGGGATTGTCGACGAGACCGTCGAGGAAGCGTTCTTTAGCGCCTTCCTCGAACCACACGTCGGCGCCCTTCTCGGCGAAGGCCGTCGTGACGCGCCCGATCAGCTCCTTCGACTTGCCGAACTTCGCCGACGGGATGACCTCGCCCGTTTCCTTGTTGCGGAACACCGTGATCGGCACGCCCCAGGCGCGCTGGCGCGACACGACCCAGTCGGGGCGCCCCTCGACCATGCCACGGATGCGGTTCTCGCCCGACTGCGGCACCCACTCCGTCTCCTCGATCGCCTTCGCGGCGAGCTGGCGCAGCGTCTGGTTGTTGCTCTTCGGGATGCCCTTCACCGGGCGGTCCATGGCGATGAACCACTGCGGCGTGTTGCGGAAGATCACCGGCTTCTTGGAGCGCCACGAGTGCGGATACTGATGCTTCAGGCGCCCGCGCGCGATGATGTTGCCGGCCTCGGCCAGCGCCTTGATCACCGCATCGTTGGCGTCGCCCTTGTCGCCCTTCTCGTTCAGGACGCGCTTGCCTTCGAAGCCCGGCGCATCCTTGGTGAAAACGCCCTCGGCATCGACGGTGAAGGGGATCGTGGTGTCGACGCCGCTCTCTTTGAGCTTCGCCGCGTTGGCGATCCAGATGCTGTAATCGTCGGCACCGTGGCTGGGCGCGGTGTGCACAAAGCCGGTGCCGGTGTCGTCGGTGACGTGATCGCCGTCGAGCAGGGGCACTTCGAAGCCGTAGCCGAGCTTGGCAAGCGGGTGCGCAGCGACGAGCCCAGCTAGTTGTTCCGACGAAACGTCGGCGCGCTTCTCCCAGGCTTCCACCTTTGCCGCCTTCATGACCTCAGCAGCGAGCTTGTCGGCGAGGATGTACTTGTCGCCAACCTTCGCCCAATTGCCGTCCGGCGCAGCCGTCACCTCGTAGAGGCCATAGCCAATCTTCGAAGAGAACGAGATGGCGCGGTTGCCGGGGAGGGTCCACGGTGTTGTCGTCCAAATGACAATCGAAGCATTCGTAGTAGCGTCGGCTTGCCGCGCCGCCGCGACGGCACTTGTTGCTGCAGGCACAGCCATCGCGTCGACCGGGAACTTCACCCAGATCATGTCCGACTGATAGTCCTGGTACTCGACCTCGGCCTCGGCGAGCGCGGTCTTCTCGACCACCGACCACATCACCGGCTTCGAGCCGCGATAGAGCGTGCCGTTCATCGCGAACTTCATGATCTCGCCGGCGATGATCGACTCCGCCGGATAGTCCATCGTCTTGTAGGGATGCGCCCAGTCGCCGATGACGCCGAGGCGCTTGAACTCCTCGCGCTGTACGTCGATCCAATGCGCCGCGAACTCGCGGCATTCATCGCGGAACTCGTTGATCGGCACCGCGTCCTTGTTGCGGCCCTTGGCGCGATACTTCTCCTCGATCTTCCACTCGATCGGCAGACCGTGGCAGTCCCAGCCCGGCACGTAGTTGGAATCGAAGCCGAGCATGCCCTGCGATTTGACGACGAGATCTTTGAGAATCTTGTTGAGCGCATGCCCGATGTGGATGTTGCCGTTGGCGTAGGGTGGCCCGTCGTGCAGCAGGAACTTCGGCTTGTTGCGGCCCTTCTGGCGCAGCAGCTCGTAAAGTCCCATCTCGCTCCAGCGGGCGAGCAGGCGCGGCTCGAGATCGGGCAGACCGGCGCGCATTGGAAAGTCGGTCTCCGGCAGGAACAGCGTCTTGCTCCAGTCGCGGCCTTCCTCGCCGGCCGGAACCGCCGCCTCGGCCTGCTTTGCCGCGTGCTCAGGTGCTGCCGCCGGGGCATTCGCAGCCGACTTCTGCTTCGCTTTGACGGCGTCTTTGCCGCCGCTGTCCTTCGCCATCGATCAGGTCTTCCCGGTTACAAGCCGGGGTTCTAGCAACATGGCGCCTGTATATCCAGGCGCCCCCTCGCCCCCGCCCATCGGTGAAATTAGTGGTCGGCCAGGATGTCGCGGATGCGTTCGCAGTCCGCCTGCATCTGGCTGATGAGCGCCTCGCTCGAATCGAACTTCCGGTCGCCGCGGATGAAGTCGACGAACTCGACGTCGATCTCGCGCCCATAGAGATCGCCATCGAAGTCGAGCAGGAACACCTCCAGCACCGGCATGCCGTTGTCATAGGTCGGCCGCGTGCCGAGGTAGGCAGCGCCGTCATGATGCTCGCCGGCGAGGTGCACCCGCACGGCGTAGATGCCATGCCCGAGCGCCGTGCCTTTCGGCAGCGGAATATTGGCGGTCGGGAACCCGAGGTCGGTGCCGCGCTTGGCACCGCCCACGACCGTGCCGTCGATCCGCCAATGGCGCCCCAAGAGCCGCGCCGCACCCTTAACGTCGCCCTGCGCGAGGTGCAGGCGGATCGAGCTCGACGAGAACACTTCGCCGTCCTCGGCCACGGGCGGAATGATCGTGACGCCGAAGCCGTACTTGGCGCCCGCGTCCTGCATCGTCTCTGGCGTGCCGCCGCGCTTGCGTCCGAAAAAGAAGTCGTGACCGATGACCACGTGCCGGGCACCGATGCCGTCGACGACGACGAGGGCGACGAAATCTTCCGCCGAGAGCGACGCGAGCTTGGCGTCGAACGGCAGCACGACCGCTAGCGCGAGTCCCGCGCGCTCGAACAGCTCGAGCTTCTGCTTGAGCGTCGTCAGATGGAAATGGGGCTCTTCCGGGTGAAAGAACTCGCGCGGATGCGGCTCGAAGATCAGCGCCCCGGCTGGCACGCCGAGCTCGCGGCCGATCGCTGCCGCCGCGCGCAACAGCGCCTGGTGCCCACGGTGCACGCCGTCGAAATTGCCGATGGCGATCGCGGCGCCGCGCGCCTCCGCCGGCACGTTCTTATAGCCTTGAACGACGAGCATCCCGCCTCCGCCGCGAACGCACGCATGCACGCAACCCCGTGGCCCGGGCCTCGCTCACGCCGGACGCGCCGGCACCATGAGCACTGCCTCGCCTTGCACCACCGGCTTGCCGTTGACGGCGCATACGCACTCGAACTTGGCGCGCTTCTTCTCGGGGACGAGCTCGGCGACCTTTACCGTGGTCACCACCGTGTCGCCGATCTTCACCGGCGCCTTGAAGTTCAGCGTCTGCGAAATGTAGATCGCGCCGGGGCCGGGGAGCTGCATGCCGAACACCGCCGAGATGTAGGCGGCCGACAACATTCCGTGGGCAATCCGCTCTTTGAACATCGTTGTCGCTGCATACTCGGCGTCGACGTGCACGGGGTTGCGGTCGCCCGAGACGTCGGCGAAGGCGCGGATGATGTCCGCCGTCACCGTATTGGAGTGGCTCGCCTCCTGGCCAACGCTAAGGTCTTCGAAATAAACACTCTTTGGCGTATTGCCCATGCTCAAGCCCTTCCCGTGCCCGATCCGCCCCAGCTGGTCGGCGGCGACACTATCCGTGCCTACATTAAGGGGCAACATGGCCCGCTAGTGAGGCTGCAACCATCGACCGAGGCTTGGGTTGCCGCCGGGGAGCGCGCAAGCTATAAGGCGCGCAATTCCCCAGTTGTCAGAAAATACTTGGCCCTGCGGACCGACGCAGGAAGCCGGAGGTTAAGCCCCCATGAGCGATCGCAAGCCCCTGATGCCCAAGGCGACGGCCGTTTGGCTCGTCTCGAACACGTCGCTGACGTTCGAGCAGATCGCCGCTTTCTGCGGCCTGCACGTGCTGGAGGTGAAAGGCATCGCCGACGGCGACGTGGCGCAGGGCATCAAGGGCCTCGACCCGGTCACCTCGGGCCAGTTGACGCGCGAGGCGATCGAGGAAGCCGAGCGCGATCCGTCCCGCGATCTGCACCTCGCCGAGCCGAAGGTGATCGTCCCCGAGACGCCGTCGCGCAAGGGGCCGCGCTACACGCCCGTGTCGCGCCGCCAGGACCGGCCCAACGCCGTGCTCTGGCTCCTGCGCAACCATCCGGAGCTGAAGGACAGCCAGATCATGCGTCTCGTCGGCACCACGAAGCCGACCATCACGCAGATCCGCGAGCGCTCGCACTGGAACGCGCCGAACCTGACGCCGCAGGACCCGGTGACGTTGGGTCTGTGCTCGCAGATCGACCTCGACGCCGAAGTGAAGAAGGCAGCGCGCCGTCTGGAGCGCGACCGCAAGGACAAGCCCGGCATGGAGAAGGCCGGCACGCTGCTGCCGACCGAAGAGACGACGCAGCCGGCGCCCGAGCGCAAGGTCGAGATCATGCAGCCCAAGCATGAGGAGCTGCGCGAGGAGACTGAGAAAGAGGAGCAGGCGCGTGTCTTCGCCAAGCTCAAGGAGCTTTCGGGCGGCGAGCGCACGGACGACGACGACCAGCAGTAACGGCGTCGGGCGCCTTATGCCCTGATGCTGGCGAGTGCCGACTTCACGTGCGCGAAAGGTCGCCCGTTCCTCGCCGGCAGCACGCGCTACTCGCGCGCTATGACACTACTCAAGTGCCCAAGGCACCAAGATCAGCAGCATCAGCAGGATCCACAATGCGATCGACTGCTGCTTCAGCTCGCTCATGGCCATCTCCCATAGCCGACCTGGCGATGCCCTGATGCTAGCGCCTTCCTTTCCGCAGCAAAAGCCGTCTCCAGGCAGAATCTGGAGGATAGGCACCGGCAGGCCGCACACGGATTAGGCAGCCGACATCGGCGTTGCCCGCACAGGCGGCTTTCGCTAGCGTTTTTTCGCCACTACCATTTCGCTGCAGTTCCCTCATCGAGCGCCCGGCCGGACATGCCATCCAACCCGTACAACGAGAATCTCGACAAGAATGCCGCCAACTACCAGCCGCTGACGCCTCTCCAGTTCCTGCAGCGCGCGGCGCTCGTCTACCCGAACCATACGGCGATCATCCACGGCCGACAGCGCTTCACCTACGCCGAGTTCTATGCGCGCTGCCGGCGGCTCGCCTCGGCGCTGAAAGCGCGCGGCATCAAGCCCGGCGACACCGTCTCGGTGATGCTCGCCAACACGCCGCCGATGCTCGAGGCGCACTACGGCGTGCCGATGACCGGCGCCGTCCTGCACACGATCAACACCCGCCTCGACGCGCCGATCGTCGCTTTCCAGCTCGATCACGCCAATTCCAAACTCTTCATCACCGACCGCGAGTTCGCGACCCTCTCCAAGGAGGCGCTGGCACTCGCGAAGGTGAAACCTATGGTCATCGACTACGACGACCCGGAATTTCCGCAGACGGGATGGCGGCTATCGTACGAGGAATACGAGAACTTTATCGCTGCGGGCGATCCGGCATTCGAGTGGCCGATGCCGGCCGACGAATGGGACGCCATCTCGCTCAACTACACGTCTGGCACCACTGGCAACCCGAAGGGCGTGGTGTATCACCACCGTGGCGCGGCGCTGATGTGCTACGCCAACAACCTCGAAGCCGGCATGGGGCAGCACCCGGTGTACCTGTGGACGCTGCCGATGTTTCATTGCAACGGCTGGTGCTTTCCCTGGTCGCTGTCGGCCGTCGCCGGCACGCACGTGTGCCTGCGCTGGGTGCGCGCCAAGGCGATGTACGACGCGATCGTCGAGCACACCGTGACGCACCTTTCCGGCGCGCCGATCGTCATGGCGACGCTGCTCAACGCGGCGCCCGACGAGAAATGCGAGATCCCGCATAAGGTGTCGGTCAATCACGCCGCGGCCCCGCCGCCGCAGTCCGTGCTCGACGCGATGACCGCCGCCGGCTTCCACCTCACCCACCTCTATGGGCTCACCGAAACCTACGGCCCCGCGGTGGCGAACGAGTGGAACCGCGAGTGGAACGAGCTCGATGACGAGGGCCGCGCCCTAAAGCGCACCCGCCAGGGCGTGCGTTACCTGGCGCTGGAAGACCTCACCGTCATGGATCCCATGACGATGGAGCGTGTGCCGGCGGACGGCGAGACCATCGGCGAGGTCATGTTCCGCGGCAACATCGTCATGAAGGGCTACCTCAAGAACCCGTCGGCCACGGATGAGGCATTCGCCGGCGGCTGGTTCCACTCGGGCGATCTCGGCGTGCTGTACCCGGACGGCTACATCCAGCTCAAAGACCGCTCCAAGGACATCATCATCTCGGGCGGCGAGAATATCTCGTCGATCGAGGTCGAGGACGTGCTCTACAAGCATCCGTCTGTCGCCTATTGCGCGGTCGTCGCCAAGCCGGACGAGAAGTGGGGCGAGACGCCTTGCGCGTTCATCGAGCTGCGCCCGGGGATGGCGGCGACGGCGGACGAGCTACTCGGCTGGTGCCGCGACCGGCTGGCGAAATACAAATGCCCGCGACACATCGTGTTCGCGGAGGTGCCGCGCACATCGACCGGAAAGATTCAGAAATTCAAGCTGCGCGAGCTGGCCAAAAACGCGTGAGCACTTAGCGGCCGGAAGGATCATCGGCCGGTGCAACGTTGACCAAAATCGCCGTACTGTGGGGAGGGAAGGCGAGCGGGGCCCGCTCGCCTGCCGCTCAATCGTCTAGTGTCGTGTCTCGCTGCCGCTGAGACGAGCGATCTCGTCCTTTAGCTTCAGCTTCTCCAGCTTCATTCGGTGGATTTCCAGGTCGTCCGAACCGGGGCGGGAGACCGCTTCTTCAATCCTACGCTCGAGAAGTTTGTGCTTCTCTGCTAGCTCCGCGATATGAGCTACAAGCGCCATCATGGTCCTCCATGGATGTTGAAGAGACAGCGTAGCGTGACAGAACATTGTGGCCTTGTCCAATGCCTGCCCTCGGTCGTGATCGCGTAATTTTTGATGAAAATAGCGGCATGAGCCTTAGTCGAACTTATCGCCGCGCGTGTGCAGGCAACCTCTACGAATAATGTACCGCGACGCGCGCGTATGACTTGCCATATACAAGGAACAAGCGGATATTCCGGCCGCTCGCGCGGTGTTTAAGAGGGGCATTGACCGGCCGGCCAATGAAGCGCATCGACGAGAGAGAGCTTCGGGACGAACTCGTCAAGCTCAGGGCGGAGCACCGCGAGCTCGACGACCAGATCATATTGCTCGAGGACCAGGCCTCGGCGGATCAGCTGCTCGTGAAGCGGCTGAAAAAGCGGAAGCTCGCCATCAAGGATCGCATGACCGCGATCGAGGATCAGCTTCTTCCCGATATCATCGCATAGGCAGGGCGCTGCGCCGTCGCCGGTTGGCCGCGGGAGCGCTCGCGTTTGCGGCTGCTGCGCGGATCGACGACGCTGCCCGGCAAGGGCATTCGGTACGTCTCCTTGAACGTCAGCACCGCGACGAAGGCGATGGCGGCGGCGCCCATGATCAGGAACGCCGGGGCGAGGTGATTGCCGCTCTTCTCGACGATCAAGGTCGCAGCGAACGGCGTGAGGCCGCCGAGAATGCCGAGGCAAAGATTGTAGCCGAGGGCCACGGCCGTGCAGCGCACGTGCGCGGGCGTCGCTTCGACGAAGAGCGCCGGCATCACCGCGCTGAACAGCCCGATGAACACGGCTGCTGCGAGCTGGCCCGACAGGACCAGTGCCGGTACCGGCTGGTTCATCAGCCAGAACAGCGGCCAGGCGGTGACGAGACCGAGTGCCGCCGCCGTCAGCATGACGGGTTTGCGGCCATACCGGTCGGACAGCCACGCTCCCAACAGATTGAATGGAATTAGTGCAGCCATGCTCAGACTGTTGATCTTGAGAGCGGTCGCCGGCGCGAAGCCATCGACGATCTGCATCGAGCTCACCAGGAAAACGAACAGCAGATAGAAGGGTACGGCATTGAACGACGCCGCGGCGGCGATGCGGGCGACGAGGCGCCAATGTTCCCGCAACGTCTCGACGATGGGCGCGCGCTCGGCCTTGCGCTCCGGTAGCGTTTCGGCGATGTGCCGGCGAAGGAGGTTGCCCATCAGGCCGATGCCGAGCCCGGCAATGAAAGGCAGGCGCCAGCCCCAGTCGGCGAGCGCTTCCGCCGGCATCACCGCGGCGAGGAGGGCGCCGACGCTCGACCCGAGGAGCAGTCCGGTGACCGCACCGATGCTAGCAAGGCTGCCCATGAGGCCACGACGACCCTCGGGTGCGCGCTCGATCAGGAACACCATCGAGCTTGGATATTCGCCGCCGAGCGACAGCCCCTGCAGCATGCGCAGAACGGTCAGCCCAATGGGTGCCAATACACCGATCGTTTCATAGGCCGGCAGCACGCCGATCAAGAACGTGGGCACGGCCATGGCCGTGATCGACGCGACAAGCGCCGTGCGCCGCCCGAAGTGGTCCGAGACATGCCCGATGAGGACGCCGCCAATGGGGCGCATCAGATAACCGATGGCGAAGATGCCGAACGTCGCCAGCAGCTGCGCGATGGGGCTTTCATTAGAAAAAAACTGGCGCCCGATCTCCACGGCAAAGAAGCCGTAGATGGCGAAGTCGTACCACTCGAGGACGTTGCCGATCATGCCCGCGCCGATGGCGCGACCGGTGGTCTGCTGATGCGTCTGCACTCTGTCCCCGCCGCCTCCGAAGACCGGCCGCGCCGGTCGAAGTGGGGAGACAGCCTGAATGGAGTTCATCTAAGAAAGCGCGAAAGACCACGAGACACTTGTAAACGCCGGTCTGCTCCTGTAAGCCCCCGGCTTTCTTTGGGCCGGACGCAGCAAAAATGAGCACCGGGAAAGCCGTCGTCGGCATCATAATGGGCAGCCAGTCCGACTGGCCGACGATGAAGAACGCGGCGCAGGTCCTCGACGAGCTGAACGTGCCCTATGAGGCGCGCATCGTCTCCGCCCACCGCACCCCGGACCGCCTCTATGAATACGCCAAATCGGCGCAAGAGCGCGGGCTGAAGGTGATCATCGCCGGGGCCGGCGGCGCCGCGCATCTGCCCGGCATGACGGCGTCGCTCACATCGCTGCCCGTGCTCGGCGTGCCGATCTCGACCACCACGCTCGGCGGCGAGGACAGCCTCTATTCGATCGTGCAGATGCCCGCCGGCGTGCCCGTCGGCACCTTGGCCATCGGCGCCATGGGCGCGACCAACGCCGGCCTGCTCGCCGCGCAGATCCTCGCCCTCTCCGACCCTCAGCTCAAGCAGCGGGTCGAGGCGAACCGCGCCGCCCGCACTGCCAAGGTCGCTGAGATTCCCAAGGATGCGTGAGGCACTTCCGCCGGGCTCGACCATCGGCATTTTGGGCGCCGGCCAGCTCGGCCGCATGCTCGCCGCCGCCGCTTCGCAGCTCGGCTTCAAGTGCCGCATCTATAGCGACGTGCCCGGCCCTGCCTCCGATGTCGCCGTGTCGACGACCATCGGCGCCTACGAGGATCTCGACAAGATCGCCAAGTTCGCCGCCGAGACCGACGTCGTCACCTACGAGTTCGAAAACGTGCCGGTTGAAGCGGCCGCCGCCGTGCAACGCGTGCGTCCCGTGCGTCCAGGCCTCAAGGCGTTGGAGGTGGCGCAGGACCGGCTGAAGGAAAAGCAGTTCGTCGCGTCGCTCGGCCTTCCCATCGCGCCGTTTGCCGCCGTGGCTGGCCCCGCAGATTTTGCGGCGGCGATGGCGAGCGTCGGCGTCCCGTCGATCCTCAAGACGCGTCGTATGGGCTACGACGGCAAAGGTCAGGCCTGGCTCCGGACCGACAATTGCCTGCCCCGCGGCTTCGAGATCATCGGCGAGGCGCCCGCAACGCTCGAAGCCCTGGTGCGGTTCAAGTTTGAAGTGTCCGTGCTGCTCGTGCGCAGCATCGATGGAGAGGTGCGGACCTACGACATCCCGCAGAACCACCACGATGGCGGAATCCTTCGCACTTCGACCGTGCCTTGCGTGCTGCCGCCCGCGCATCAGGCCCGTGCCCGCGACATCGCCGGGAAGATTGCCGAGGCGCTGGACTACGTGGGCGTCATCGGGGTGGAGATGTTCTATGTCGGCGAGGGGCCCGAGCCGCTGCTCATCAACGAGTTCGCGCCCCGCGTGCACAACTCCGGCCACTGGACGATGGACGCCTGCGCCGTCGGCCAGTTCGAGAACCACATCCGCGCCGTGGCCGGCTGGCCCCTCGGCCCAACGGACCGGCATTCCGACTGCCAGATGACGAATCTCATCGGTGACGACGTCCACGCCTGGCCGAATCTCGCCGCCGAGGCCAACGCCTGCCTGCACCTCTACGGCAAGCACCAAGCCCGCCCGGGCCGCAAAATGGGGCATGTGAACCGACTTTCCCCTGCCGGAAAGGGCCGCTGAACGGCCGCCCGCTCGTCCGCATGGACAATTTAACCGGCTTTTGCTAGTGATCCCGCCATCCTCAACGGCAAACGGGATGCCGGTGGCTCAGCCGCCGCACTGGATGCCGCGTTTTTCATTGGTCACAGGTCTGGCAAAGGAAGCAACCGCTTGCAGGTTCTCGTCCGCGACAACAACGTCGATCAGGCTCTCAAGGCGCTCAAGAAGAAGATGCAGCGCGAGGGCATTTTCCGGGAGATGAAGCTCCGCAACTATTTCGAGAAGCCCTCCGAGCGTAAGGCTCGCGAGAAGGCCGAGGCCGTCCGCCGCGCCCGCAAGCTCGCTCGTAAGCGTGCTCAGCGCGAAGGTCTGCTGCCCGGCAAGGCTCCGACCACGCCGACCGCTGGCGCCGGTCCGCGCCGCTAAGCCGCCTGTCATCGAGTTGCCGAGTGCGCCCTGAGCCCTGCTCACGGGCGCATTTGCTATTGCGCGGCGCCTTCGATGCGCTCGTCGGCCGCGCGCCTATGCGCTTTTGCCCTGAGGGCCTCGATCCAGCGGAACACCTCCTCGTATGACCCATAGAGGTGATGGTCCGAGTGACCGGCGCGCGTAAAGGTGGCGATCTCCTTCGGCGGGTTTGCCGCGGCGTAGACCGCCTTGCCCATCTCCACCGGGATGACGCGATCATCCTCGCCGTGCAGGACGAGAAGCGGCGCCTTCACCTTCGGTAGGAACCGCATCGTTTCGTAGCGGTCGAGCATGAACGGCCGCACCGGCAAGTAGGGATACGCAAGCGCCGCCACGTCGACGATCGACGTATAGGGCGCATCCAGCACCAGGCCGCCGACTACCACCTGGGCCGCAACCTGCACGGCAACACCCGAACCCAACGATTCCCCGTAGACGATGATGTCGTCTGGATCGATGCCATCCTCGATCAGCACCTGATAGGCGAGGAGCGCATCCGCGACATTGGCACGCTCGCTTGGCGTGCCCGTCGAACCGCCGTAGCTGCGATAGCTCATGAACAGCACACCGTAGCCGCGTGCCACGTAGCGGCGTACGCGCTCCGAGCGGCTGGCGAGGTTCCCGGCGTTGCCGTGGAAGTAGAGCAGCGTCGGTCGTCCCGGAGCAGCGGGCGCATACCAGGCGATCAGTCGCGCACCGTCGGGAGTGTCGATCATCCGTTCCACGACGCCGGGTAGGTTGAAGCTCGCCGGCGAGACGCGCTCGGGGTCGGGGAAGTACATCAGGCGCCGCTGCAACACGAAGGCAGCCACGGCCACCACGGCGTAGACGGCAAAGAGCCAGTACGCGAGCTTGATGATCAGCTGCATGCGGTTTCGATCAGCCCAGCTAAGCCGTCCCTGACGCTCTGCACACCCCGCATCAGCTTAGCCCGGGTGGACCGCTGCCGCGAACGCGACATCTAAACTCGCATAATAGCGTCGCATAACCCTTTGTCGCATCCCGACATTTCTATCGATCCCGCTGCAGGCGGTAACGTCCGCGGACCCCCATGCGTTCATTTGCCCAGTGCTCGGCTTGGGTCGAAGTAGGTGAGGCCCAATGCTTCGGCCACAGCGGGGTGGGTGACCTTCCCCTCATACACGTTGAGCCCCGCAAGCAGATGCGGGTCGGCGCGTAGCGCCCCCGCCGTTCCCTTGTCGGCCAGCGCAAGCACGAAGGGCAGCGTCGCGTTGTTGAGCGCGAACGTGGAGGTGCGGGCCACGGCGCCCGGCATGTTGGCAACGCAATAGTGCACGACGCCATGCGCAACGTAGCTCGGATTGGCATGCGTCGTCGGATGCGATGTCTCGGCGAAGCCGCCCTGATCGATGGAGATGTCGACGATCACCGAGCCGCGCTTCATCGCCTTGACGAGGTCGGTCGTGATCAGCTTTGGCGCCGCCGCCCCCGGCACGAGCACCGCACCGACGACGAGGTCGGCCTGCAGCACGTAGTCCTCGATTGCCTGGCGCGTGGAGAAGATGGTGTTGAGCGAAGCGCCGAACTGCTGATCGAGCGCGTACAGCCGCTCGATGTTGATGTCGATGCAGGTGACGAAGGCTTCGAGTCCCACGGCCATGCGCACGGCGTTGACGCCGGAGACGCCACCGCCGATCACCACGACGTTCGCCGGTGCCACGCCGGCCGAGCCGCCGAGCAGCATGCCGCGGCCGCCCTGCTCCATCTCCAGGCAGTGCGCGCCGGCCTGGATCGACATGCGGCCTGCGACCTCGCTCATGGGTGAGAGCAACGGCAGTCCGCCCCGCGCGCC
Source organism: Hyphomicrobium album (assembly GCF_009708035.1). Lineage (NCBI taxonomy): Bacteria > Pseudomonadati > Pseudomonadota > Alphaproteobacteria > Hyphomicrobiales > Hyphomicrobiaceae > Hyphomicrobium > Hyphomicrobium album. The sequence goes on along the minus strand of NZ_WMBQ01000001.1, from coordinate 1,678,292 downwards.
CGTCACCGTCTCGTAGGCAATCGCCGTCACGCCCGAGCGCATCAGGTCCTCGGCTTGCGCCGGATCGGGCGCCAGATGCAGGTACGTGAAGAGCGTCTGACCCTGGCGCAGCATGGCGCGCTCGGCGGCCAGCGGCTCCTTCACCTTGACGATCAGCTCGCCGGTGGCGAACACATCCTCGGCGGTCGGCAGGATGACGGCGCCGACGCGGCGGTAGTCGTCGTCGCCGATGCCCATGCGCTCGGCCGCGCCGGCCTGCACGAACACCTCATGCCCATGCGCCACCGCCTCGCGCGCGCTCGCCGGCACGAGACCGACACGGTACTCGTGCACCTTCACTTCTTTCGGCACGCCGATGCGCATGCTGCCAGCCTTTCATCGATAAAGTTGTCGGCAGGGTATTGGTGCGGGCTCTAATGACAACGGCGATTGTGCCCCTGTCCCCAGACGTATCACTCACGCAAAAGATTTCGTACTGAGCAAATCCGCTGCGGCGATTTCGCGCCCTAAGAGGCTGCAAAGTATTGCAGATCGCTTACGCATCGTTATCTCTCATTTGGTCGAGTCATCGCCGGATCGTCACATTCAACCGTACGATGGTGTGTGCCGCGAGTGCCGCCGAATTTCGCTGGGCGCCAATGTTGCTGCAGCCTGCGCACGCCGCTGCCAAACATGAACGCTTCGAGGTATGCGTAATGCAGCTTCCCGCGGCACCAATCACGCCGACCGTCGTCTTCGATCTCGACGGCACGCTCGTCCACACGGTGCCGGATATCGCCGAGGCGCTCGACATCGCACTTGCGCCGTATGGCGTCGGCCGCACGACCATTGGTCAAGCCGCCAGCATGATGGGCGACGGTCTGAGTGAATTCTTCTGGAAGGCGATGGTATCCAAGCGCCTCAACCTTTCTGCGGTCGAGGCGGACGCGGCGCGCCGTCTCTTCATCGACACCTACGCCGCGTCACCGGCGACCCTGTCGCACGTCTACCCGGGCGTTCGCCCTTTGCTGCACGAGCTGCGCGAGCGCGGTGTGCACACCGCAGTGTGCACCAACAAGGTCGAGCACATCGGCTCCGACATCCTCGAGCGCTTCGACCTACGCCGCTACTTCGACGCTGTCGTCGGCTCGGGCGGCGACCGGCCGATGAAGCCCGACCCCCGCCCGATCATCGAGGCCGTTTCACGCGCCGGCGGCCGCATGGAGCGCGCCCTGCTCGTAGGCGACACCAGTGCCGACCACGGCGCCGCGATCGCCGCGCGCATTCCGCTGGTGCTGCTCGACTACGGCTACAGCCACGTGCCGATCAACGCGCTCACCTACGGCATCATCGTCGACAACCCGATGAGCCTGCACGACGCGGTGATGAGCTTCGTCGGCATGGAGCACTATCTCGGCCCCGACTCAGACCACCACCACCGCTCCGTCGCCTAGCTGGCCTGTTTCTGCTGTTCACACGGCCAGAACGGCGCCCATTTGCGGCCGCCGCCATCTTTTTGCCGAAAGTTGGTTGGCGCATAGCTCCCCAGCGGGACCGGTATCTCAATAGATATCAGGGGGGTAAGGCATGTTGTTTCCCGCTTGGCGTGCGCGTTCGCGCGCGCCCGTTGCCGATGATTCCGACTTCGACGAAGACGCGTACGCGTTCGAGTTCGAACCGGGTGAACGCATCTGCCCGCCGCGGTCGCATGGCGGCAGCAGCGTGCCCGGCGCCATTCTCATCATTGTTCTGATGCTCGCGGCCGGCTGGGGCTTCATGTATGCGCCAGCCGAATGGCTCGGCAGCTTCGGCGAGCGCGTTGCAGCCGTCGCAACGCTCTTCCGCACCACGCCCAATTCCGCAGTCACGTCCGACCCCTCGACCATCGCCACGGCGGATGCCGTTGTTCCCGCGGCGCCGATGCCCGAGGCGCAGGTGGCGGATGCGCCGCCCGTGTCCGGCGAAGCGGTCCCCAACGCGCCGCCGACGGACGCCGGCAAAGCCGTTGAGACGGGCTCCATCGACCCTGCTTCCGCCGCGCCGCCGGCACCGCTGCCGCCACCGCGCGTCGATCCCGGCGACCCGTACCAGAAGCGCGCGGTCGCCGTTGGCCTGCATCCCGACCTGTCGCGCGTGCTCTTGCGGCGCATGACGTCCACCGACTACCGCAACGCCGGCTATGCGATCGACACCGCCATCGCGAAAACCGCCGACGAGAGCGACTTCATCTGGCCCCGGCAGCGCAAGCCTGAGCAGGCGCTGTTCCGCGTGCACTTCGTGCGCGGCGCTGCGGTCACATGCCGGCGCTACGTGGTCACGGTGACGAAAGATGGATGGACGACCACGGCGCCGCCGATGGAGCGTTGCGGCGCAAAGGTCGCCGCCGGAAACCGGAGCGGATGACGATGGCTATTCGCGCGCGTCGAGCTGGCGCAGGCAGATTTCGCGCCACTTGCTCTTAGTGATGTGCGTGCCCTTGTCCCATGTGTCCATGCACTGGGAGAGCTTTTCATTGCGCGACGCGGTCGTCGTGGTCGTGGTGGTCGTCGTGTCGGTCGCCGTCGTTCCGTCGGCGCGATAGTTGCGCGTCCCCTTGCGCTGTGCCGGCTCGACGAGGGTGCCCGCATCCGGACCATCGGCGCCTAGAGGTGCGGCGAACGCGCCGCCACCGAGTGGTGCGGCCAGAAGAGCAATCATCAGGAATGGTCGGGCGAGAACCATGCTTAATTATAGCATCGCGCCGACGCGGCGGGCAGGCGGTGCGCCATCATGGTGAAGCGAACGGCAAGAACTGCGCCCAAAACGCCACGGCCTAGCCGAAGCGAACCGCGTAAATGGGCGGCAGGTGCTGCGAGACGTACTGCCAGCTGTCCCCTTGGGTTTCCGACACCCACAGGTTGCCGGTCGTGCTGCCGAAAGCGAGGCGGTTGCCGGACGTATCGATATCGAGCGCGTGGCGGAAGACGAGATCGTAGGCGTGGTCCTGCGGCAGTCCATCGCGCAGCGTCTCGAAGCTCTTGCCGCCGTCGCGCGTGCGCGTGACGACCACCTGGCCAGCAACCGGAATGCGCTTTTCGTCCTTGATGGCGGGCACGAACCACGCGGTATCGGCCTCCTCGGGATGCACGACGACGGCGAAGCCAAACACCGACGGTCCGGCCTCGGTGATCTCCTGCCAATGCCCGCCCCCGTCGTCCGAGCGGAAGATGCCGTTGTGGTGCTGCACCCACAGGCGTTCAGGGCGCGCGCGGCACTGCACGAGGCGGTGCGGGTCCTGGATGTCCGGATCGTACTGTTGCTCGGGCGGCATGAAGGCCGCGCGCATGCCTTCGCCCGAACAGTCCCAGGTCGCGCCGCCGTCGGCCGTCGTCCACACGCCGCCGCAGGAGACGCCGAGCTGCACGCGCCGGGCATCCCGCGGGTCGACGCAGATGGAATGGATGCCCGGCAAGTCGGCGCCGCCCCCGAACCACTTTTTGCGCTTGGGGTGATCCCACAGCGAGCGCACCAGCTCCCAGCTGGCGCCGTCGTCGCTCGAGCGGAAGAGCCCGCCGGGGATGGTGCCGCACCACAGCACGCCCGGCTCGTCGGGGCCGCCTGCCTCGAGCGCCCAGACCCTGACTGTCGACCAGGGGATGGGCTTGCCCCACATGTCCTTGTCGTCCTCGCCCTCCGGTTTTTCAGGATAGGTCGGCGTGGCGCATTCCTCCCACGCGCCGTTCCCATTGGAGCGATGCAGCTTCACGCCGAAATGTCCGTGGTCGAGCGCTGCGTAAAGGTGCCCGCTGCGATGATCCGCAAGCATGAGCGAGACATTGTCGGCGAGGAAGTCGGTGCGTTCTATCGACCAGCCGCTGCCCGTGCGGCAAAGCGTGAACAAGCCCTTGCGTGTCCCCACGAAGATGCGGTCGCTCATGGTTCCTCCCGCGTGTTTTTCGTTCGGTTTTTTAGCCGCCCGACAACGCCTGTAGCACGTAAATCTCGCCGTTTTCGCGAACGGGATCGGAAAGCGCGGCGCGATCCTCGATGCGCTTGCCGTCGACGAAGATCACCATGTGCTTGCGCAGCGCCGACTGGTCGTCGAGCACGTAAGCACGGGCACGCGCATTGCCGGCGAATGCGCCCTCGAGCGCCTCGCGCACCGTGGCAGCTTTCACCTCCACTGGAGGACAAGCGATGTGCCGCTGCAGCGTCGGCGTGAAGGTGACCCGCACCATCGATCGCTCCCAAGCGTCAGTTCGTCGGCCGTAGCCCGATGCGCTGCATGATACGCAGAACGGCCTGGCAGGGAACCAGGAAGGAGTGCCAATCACCTTTCTTTGTCGGATCGACGTCGTAGCGAAATCCGTTCTCCGGCGCGGCGGCGCCTTTGACGACGACGCCGACGAGTTCGCCCCGTGCATCGACGACGGGACCGCCAGAGTTGCCGGGGAGCGAATCCACGCTCGCCGCGATGTACATCGACTGGGTTCCGCGGAACTCGGCTTTCCCGAAGCCGACAAACTCGCCTTTGCTCCAACGCTTCATTTCCTGCGACAGCCGCAGCGAGCGGCGCTTGCTGACGCCCGGAAAGCCAATGGCGTAAACTTCCTGGTGCAGGGCGCGCTCGCAGGTGTCGCCGACCGGAAGCGGCGCTCCCGTGCGCAGCGCCCCGGCTGTCACCTTGATGACTGCCAGGTCGTAGGCGTCGTCGACATATACCAGCGCAATATCGCTCAACCGCGGTGGCCGGGCTGCGAGCGTGATGCCATCGCTCTCGAGGCGCGGCTGGTTGATGTTGTCGACGAGGTAGCGGTGCGGTTGCCGACAGTCCTCGATGGCGTGTCCGGCGGTGATGAAGAAGTAGTCCGTGCTCTTGCCGCGGGCCCCGCGCCCGATGAGGAAGGCCGTGGCCGTGTAGGCGTCGCCGCGGCCTTCGCAGACGAAGGCGTAGACGGAGCCCCAGGCGGCGCGCACGGCCGGCGGCCGGTCGTCGGTGAAGAACCCCTCGGCCGACAGGGCGGCGCTGGCCGCCGCCGCCATCAGCATTGCGATTGAGAAACGGGCACCGGCTCTCACGTGCAACCTTGGCTCTTCGTTATTGCGCAGTGGGCAAACGACGCCCGATCCGATCATTGTTCACATACACAACAGCGGGTCTGAACGGGGAAATTCTTAGGGGGACCGCGATAAGAGTGTTGCCGCCGCCCGTGCGGGCATCAGCCGGTCGCGCTCATTCTATCGGTGTCGCAAACCAGTTCTGCAGATTGTCCATCTAGAACTACCCCATGGAAATCGGGCTACCGGCCGCCATCGTCATCGCGGGCTTCACGTTCGCCGCCGCGGCGACGCTCCTGCTGCTTTCCTGGTTTCAGCGTCGCGACCTCGAGGCGCTGGGGGTTTGGGGGTTCGCATTCGCCGTCGGCGCCATTGCCGTCGCGCTCGTCGCTGCGCGCGGCCACATCCCCGACGTGCTGTCGATCATCTTCGCCAATACGCTGCTCGCCCTCGCATACGGCATGATGTGGAGCGGCGCCCGCCTCTTCGAGGGGCGGCAGGCATTTGTCGTCGAGTCGATGCTCGGCGCGCTGGTCTGGCTGATCGCGATGCTCATTCCGTCGCTGTACGGCTGGCCCGAAGCGCGCGCCTCGATCATGGCGACGATCGGCATTTCCTACACGCTGCTCACCGCCTGGGAGCTGTGGCGCGCCCGCGCCGACAAGTTGCATTCGCGTTGGCCGGCGATCGCACTGCTCCTGATGCACGCTGCGGCTCTGCCGACGCGCATCCCCTTGGTGGGGGAGTTGGCAGGTACACGCCCGACCCACACCGGTCTCATCGTGTTCGTGCTGCTTGAATCGATCCTGCTCGCCGTCGCCGGCGCCTACCTCTTCGGCAGCTTGGTGCGAGAGAGGATTGCCGCGCTCTATGAGCATGCCGCGTCGATCGATCCGCTGACCGGCGTCGCCAATCGGCGCGCCTTCCTTCACCAGGGCGCCCGTCTGGTTCAGCGCGCCGCGACCGAGGGGCGCCGGGTGTCGCTGCTGCTCTTCGATCTCGACAGGTTCAAGTCGATTAACGACGAGTACGGGCACGCCGCGGGCGACTCCGTCTTGCGGTCGTTCTGCGCCGTCGCCACGTCCCAGCTCCGCCCAGGCGATCTCTTCGCGCGTATCGGCGGCGAGGAGTTCGCCTGTCTGCTGGTCGACGTCGGGGCTAAGGACGCGCGCATCATCGCCGAGCGCGTGCGCTTCGCCTTTGAGGCGGAGGTGCAGCAAGGCAGCGAGAAGGGGTTCGGCGCCACGGTCAGCGCCGGACTGGCCGTCTCGGCGGCCGAATACTCCGACTTGCCGTCCCTGCTGATCAGCGCCGACCGGGCGCTCTATCTCGCCAAGAAGGCCGGCCGCAACCGCGTGGCCGAAGAGGAGCCGGGGCGCGCCGGCGCCGCCGATGCGGACATTAAGAGCGCCTGAGGGCTACTCGCCAAGCACGAACCGCAGGAGCCCGGCGAAGTCGGTCGACGTCGCATCCGGCGCCAGCCCGAGCTTCTCGGCCGGCAGATTGAAGCGGTTCACCCAATAGGTCGGATAGCCGAAGCTCTTGGCGCCGTAGGCGTCCCAGCCACCGAAGGCGGCGAAGGCGACCTCATCCTTTTTCAGTCCGAGGCGCTCCATGCCGAGTGCGTAGGCGCGCGGGTCGGGCTTGTACGTTTTGTTGACCTCGGTGCTCAGCAGCTCGTCGAAAAGATCGACGATGCCCGCGTGTTCTGCGTTGGCGCGCAGCATGCGCGGCGAGAAGTTGGCGATGGTGATGATGCGCACGCCCGCCGCCCTCAGCTTGCGGAGCCCGTCGACAGCGTCCGGCCACGGTTGCAGTGAGAGATACGCGTTGAGCAGGCGGTCGCGCACGTCCAGTGGCAGCGGCAGTTGCATCGCTTCGGCCGTATAAACGAGCGCGTCCTCGGTGACCTTGAAGAAATCCTCGTGCCGACCGGTAAGCGAGCGCAGAAACCCGTACTCGAACTGCTTGGCGCGCCACGCCTTGGTGAACTCCACACCTTTGCCGGGATAAGCCTTCTCTACCTCGGGCACGACGGAGTTCGGGTTGAAGATCACGAAGTAGTCGAAGGCGACCGCCTTGAAGCGCGGCGCGGCTTGCGCCTCGCTGCCGAGGCAGATGAGCGAAGCAATGAGCAAGGGGAAAATGTGACGGCGCATGAATGACCCGTGCGAAGTGGCATCCCGGCGCGCGGCCCGTGCGGTCATCCGCATGGCCAGCCGGTGCCAAGTATTCGTCCGGCGGCGCGTGTCGTTTCGTCGAAAGTTCGTGTTGAGGTGAGCGCGTGGCGCGCTCGCCACTAATGCGCGAGCGACTTGACGATCTCTTCCGTCATCTTCTTGGCGTCGCCCAGCACCATCACGGTGTTGTCGTTGTAGAACAGCGGATTGTCGATGCCGGCATAGCCCGACGCCAACGAGCGCTTGTTGAACAGCACCGTTCCCGCCTTCCACGCCTGCAGCACCGGCATGCCGTAGATCGGCGAGGTCTTGTCGGTCTCCGCCGCCGGATTGACGACGTCGTTGGCGCCGATGACGTAGACGACGTCCGCCTGCGGCATCTCCGAGTTGATGTCCTCCAGCTCGAACACTTCGTCGTAGGGCACGTTGGCCTCGGCGAGCAGCACGTTCATGTGGCCCGGCATGCGCCCGGCGACCGGATGGATGGCGTACTTGACCTCGACACCGGCCTTCTTGAGCTGATCGCCCATCTCGCGAAGGGCGTGCTGCGCCTGGGCGACGGCCATGCCGTAGCCCGGCACGATGATCACCTTGCTGGCGTTTTTCATCACGTAGGCCGCGTCCTCGGCCGAGCCAAGCTTGACCGGCTTCTGCTCGCCGCCGCCGGCCGGGCCGGCCACCTCGCCGCCGAAGCCGCCGAGAATGACGGAGATGAAGCTGCGGTTCATCCCCTTGCACATGATGTAGGAGAGAATTGCGCCGGACGAGCCGACGAGCGCGCCAGTAATGATCAACGCGATGTTCGACAGCGTGAAGCCGATGCCAGCCGCCGCCCAACCCGAGTAGGAGTTGAGCATCGACACGACGACCGGCATGTCGGCGCCGCCGATGGGGATGATGATCAGCACGCCGAACAGCATCGCCGTGAGCGTGATCGCCCAGAACAGCAGCGGGTCGCCGCCCGACAGGCAGAACAGGTAGATCAGGTAGATCAGCCCGCCAAACAGCGCGAGGTTGATGACGTGGCGTAGCGGCAGGATGATCGGCTTGCCGGACATCTTGCCCGACAGCTTGGCAAACGCGATGACCGAGCCCGTGAAGGTGATGGCGCCGATGGCGACGCCGAGCGACATCTCGATGAGGCTGGCGAAGTGGATGGCGCCGGGCTCGCCGATGCCGAAGGCACTCGGCGCGTAGAGCGCGGCGGCGGCGACGAACACCGCGGCAAGGCCGACCAGCGAGTGGAAGGCGGCGACCAGCTCCGGCATCGCCGTCATGGCGATACGGCGGGCAGTGACGGCTCCGACGAGGCCGCCGATGCCCAGGCCGCCGCCGAGCAGGATCCAGGTGAGCGGCAGCTGCGGGTTGGCCACCGCCAGCGTCGTGCCCATGGCGATGGTCATGCCCAGCATGCCGAAGTAGTTGCCTTGCCGCGACGTGGCGGGGCTCGACAATCCGCGCAGGGCGAGGACGAAGAGGACACCAGAGACGAGGTAGAGGCCGGCGACGAGATTGGGCGTCAGCATTACTCTCTTCCCCCGTGGGCGCGCGCTGTATCGATCACCGCTTGTCGCCCTTCTTCTTGTACATGGCGAGCATGCGCTGGGTGACGAGGAAGCCGCCGAAGATGTTCACGGCGGCCATCGCCAGCGCCAGCACGCCGAACGTCTTGGAAGCGACCGTCGAGCCGCTCATGAAGCCGTCGAGGCCACCGTGCTCCACCGCGACGGCGAGCAGGGCACCGACGACGATCACCGACGAGATGGCGTTGGTCACCGACATCAGCGGCGTGTGCAGCGCCGGCGTGACGCTCCACACCACGTAGTAGCCGACGAAGATCGCCATCACGAACACCATGAGCTCGTAGACGACCGGGTCGATGGCGCCGCCGATCCCCGTCGCGGCGTATGCCGGTGCGGCGGCGGTGAGAGCGGCAACGGCCGCGAGGGCGCGTAGGAATGTTTTCATCAGGTCGCTCCCTGCAGGCTCGGATGGACGATCGCCCCGTCGCGCGCGACGAGCGTGCCCTTGACGATCTCGTCGTCCCAATTGATCGCCAGCTTCTTTTCCTTCTTGTCGATCAGCGTCTCGAGGAAGGCATAGAGGTTCTTGGCGTAGAGGCTCGAGGCGTTGACGGAGATCTCGCCGGCAAGATTGAGTGGCCCATAGATGCGCACGCCGTTGTGCTCGACGATCTCGCCCGCCTTGGTCAGCTCGCAGTTCCCGCCGCGCTCGGCCGCGAGGTCGACGATGATCGACCCGGGCTTCATGCTCTCGACCATGGCGCGCGTAATGAGCCGCGGTGCCGGGCGCCCGGGAATGAGCGCGGTGGTGATGACGATGTCCTGGTTCTTGATGTGGTTGGCGACGAGCTCGGCCTGCTTGGCCTGGTACTCGGCCGACATCGGCTTGGCGTAGCCGGCGGCGGTCTGCGCCTGCTTGAACTCCTCGTCCTCCACGGCGATGAACTTGCCGCCCAGCGAGGCGACCTGCTCCTTGGAGGCGGGGCGGACGTCGGTGGCGGAGACCTGCGCGCCGAGGCGCCGTGCCGTGGCGATGGCCTGTAGGCCGGCGACACCGGCGCCCATGATGAACGCCCTCGCGGCCGGCACCGTGCCCGCCGCGGTCATCATCATCGGCATGGCCTGCTGGAACATCGCCGCCGCATCGACGACGGCCTTGTAGCCGGCGAGGTTCGCCTGGCTGGACAGCACGTCCATCGACTGCGCGCGGGTGATGCGCGGCATGAACTCCATGGTGAAGAGGGATGCTTTGCTGCCTGCCAGCGCCTGCAGCGCGGCGCGGTCGCCGTAAGGGTCGAGCATGGCGATGACGAGCGCGCCAGGCTTCAGCGCCGCAACATCTGCCGCGCTCGGGCGGCGAACTTTCAGGAGGATGTCGGCATCGCGCAAGGCGTCGGCGGCCGTGGGTGCGATCTCCGCCCCCTGGGCGCGCAGCGTCTCGTCGGAGAAGCGCGAGCGCGCACCGGCGCCCGCCTCGACCTTCACCGTCGCGCCGAGCCCGACGAGCTTCTTGACCGTCTCGGGCGAAACCGCAACACGCGGCTCATCCGCAGGCTCGGCCGTAACCGCTATGGTGACCATGCACTCGTCCGATCGCGTGGAGGTTTTCACACCGCCGGAACCGGGCGCCTCAAAACCGGCGCCGTGAACTCCAGCGCGCGGCGGTCTCTTCTAGACCAGGAAGTAGGCCATGCCGGCCATCAGCACCACGAGGAATACGATCGATATCTTCGTCAGCCGGATGAACTGCTTATAGGTCGCTTCGGCTTGCGGGTAGTCCATTTCCGGATTTCCGCCAGATAGATCGATCGCCACAGTGCCCCTCCCTCGGGATTTTTTGAGACTTGGCTCCCTCGTTACCTCAAGGGCGGCCGGCTATCAAGCGGGTACGCCCCGGCAATTAGTCCCCCAAGGTGCCGGTATAGTGGGCCTTTGCGGTCGCCAGCCTTAGCCTCCGGTCTCGTTCGGCTGGCATTGGCCGTAGGGGTTCCGGTACATGCCCGGCGGACAGGCCTTGGTCTTGTTCTTCGTGCCCTGGTCGCGTTGCGCTTTGACCTTTGGCGCACATTTGCCGTTGAGGTAGATCATTCCCATGTCGACGCACGCGGCTTTCGCGCGCTTTTCGACCGTCGCCTTCGACGGCTTGTCGGCGGCCTTTTTCTCAGTCTTCTTGGCGGGCTTTTCGTCGTCGTCCTTTTTCGCGTCCTGCAGCTCCTTCTCGGGGCGCAGACGTGCCACGGACATGGTGCCGTTGGGCAGAAAGAGCTGCCGGCAACTTCCCTCCTGATAGGCCGCGATCCACGGATGCGAGGCGAAGGTATCCTGAGTCATCTCCGCGCCGGGCTGCAACTCTGCGTACTCTTTTAGTGCACCCTTGGAGTCGATCCATTGGATGACGAGGGTCGCTTCCGACTCGTTGACGAAGCGGATCTTCACCGGCTCGTCGGAGCGCCCCGACTTGAGCTTGCCCGCCTGGGTGCAACTCAGCTCCTCCGCCGGCGGCGACGGTGTCGCTGCCTCGACGGGGGCTGGTGACGCGCCGCCCTCGATCTTCTTGAGGTAGGCGCGGGCCAGATCGGCATGAAAGCCCGTCGGGTAGTTGGTGAGGAAGGCGCTCCACGCCTCGGCCGTGCCGAGCTCCTTCGCGGCGTTGAATGCCTTCTCGGTCGCGTCCGGCGCCTGGGCATGTGCGGCCGGCCAGGTCCACGGCCCTGGGGCGCAAATTGGCGCCAACACGACGGCCGCGCCGAGCATGGCCGCACGAACGAAACGGGCCGGTACGGCTGACATGACGTTTCTCCCAGGTGGGTTTGGACGTAAGTCAGCATAACGGTTTTCAGGGTACGGTGGAATGAAAGAGGCCCCGGCCCGCGACAGCGGATCCGAGGCCGGTTCGTCCCTGCGGCCGAAGGGATACTGATGCTTGGGGCTCCGCAGAAAGCCCACGATCACCTGGTCGCCCACTACGTAGGAAGTGGCACGCCGGCTGCGGTGAAGGCCTCGCGCTGGCGCTCGGCGACGGTCGCCAGATCGAAGCCTTCGATCGTCTCGTTGAACAGCCGGTACCAGTTCTGCCGCGCGCCAAGGTGCAGGAACACGCCGCCCAGTCCGATCGCCGCGCGGTCCATGAATACGAACTCGCGTGGCACCTTCACCGGGCCCTTCTCGCGCAGGATGCGATGCACGGTGAAAGCTTCGCGCCGGCCGTACTCGCCCGGTGTCGTGTCTTCGGCGATTGTCCGCTCCCGATCGTCGAGCAACGGCCCATAGATGAAGCGCGCCCAGATGCTGAGCGCGTCGATCAGCTCGGTCGACAGCCCGCCGAACCCCCATGTCTCGTAGGCATGCACGATCAGGTCGCGGTTGCCGGCGAAGAGCCCGCGGTAAAGATCGATGACACCCTGCACGAACGGCACCGGGAAGCTGCGGATGCAGCCGTAGTCCAAGAGGTTGATGCCGGCCGGGCGCCCGCCTTCCTCGATGATCGTGTAATTGCCGAGGTGCGGGTCGCCGTGGATGACGCCGTAGTGACTGAAAGGGAACCACCAGGCGCGGAACATCGCCTGGGCGATGGTGTTCCGGTCCTCCAGCGGCGAGGGTTTGTAGTCGAGCAGCTTGCGGCCATCGAGCCACGTCATGGTCAGTAGCCGCTTGGTCGACAGCTCGGGCAGCACGTCTGGCACGCGGATGCGCTTTTCGTCGGCGAAGATGCCGGCGTACAGGCGCGTGTGACGCGCCTCCAGCTCGTAATCGAGCTCCTCGCGCAGCCGCGCCGAAATTTCCTTCAAAATCTCGCCCGTCTCCACCGCCGGGTTCATGCGGGCGTGGATGGCGAAGATGGCGCGCAGCTGCACTAGGTCGGCCTCGACCGCCGATGGCATGTCCGGGTACTGGAGCTTGATCGCCAGGGCGCGACCGTCGTGCGCCGTGGCGCGATGCACCTGCCCGAGTGAAGCCGACGCGGCTGCATTGAGGTCGAAGGCCGCAAAGCGCCTCGCCCAATCGGGTCCGAGCTCCGCCTGCATGCGGCGCTTGGCGAACGCCGGTCCCATCGGCGGAGCCGCCGACTGCAATTGCGCCAGCTCGCGCGCGTAGTCGGCAGGCAGCGCCTCGGGGATGGTGGAAAGGAGCTGCGCCACCTTCATCAGCGGGCCTTTGAGGGAGCCGAGCGCGGCGGCAAGCTCGGTGGCACCGCGGGCGCGATCATGCTCGACGCCGAACAGGCGCTCACCGGCCATGCGCGCGGCAATGCCACCCACGTTGGCGCCGACCTTCACGTAGCGCGCGGCGCGCGCCGAGAAGCGGTTCTCTTCATTGGCCATGGTGAACGGGATATCGGCATGCCGCGTCGCGGCGGCAAGTCTTGCCGGCGTGCGTCAGACCGCAACCTGCGTCCCGACCTCGACGACGCGGTCGGTCGGGATCTGGAAGTAGGTCGTCGCGTCCTGGGCGCTGCGGGCGAGCGCCACGAACAGCCGGTCCTGCCACGCGGGCATCTCGGATTTCGGCGTCGGCTTCAGGTTGCGGCGCGACAGGAAGAACGAGGTCGCGCTCATGTCGATGTTGAGGTCTTTGCGTCGGCAGACGTCGAGGATCTTCGGCACGCTCGGCGTTTCCATGAAGCCATAGCGGGCGACGACGCGGATGAAGGTGTCGGTGACGCGATCGACCGTGACGCGCTCATAGCGCGGCACACGCGGAATATCCTCGGTCTTGATGGAGAGGATGATGTTGCGCTCGTGCAGGATGCGGTTGTGTTTCAGGTTGTGCATCAGCGCGGTGGGTGCGGCGGTCGGATCGGCCGTGAAGAACACGGCGGTCCCCGGCACGCGGTGCGGGGGCTTGGCTTCCAGCTTGCGCAACAGCCAGTCGAGGTCCGCCTCGTTCTTGCGCGTCTGCTTGGCCAGCAGGCGGGCGCCGCGCACCCACGTCACCATGACGAGGCCGACGCAGGCCGCCATCAGCAGCGGCACCCAGGCGCCCTCGAAGATCTTCAGCATGTTGGCCGCGAAGAACGCCTGCTCGATGAACAGCAGCGGCACGATCAGCAGCGCCGTCTGCCATACGCTCCAGCCCCACAGACGCCAGATGAGGAAGAACGCAATCAGCGAGGTGATCACCATCTCGGCGGTGACGGCGACGCCGTAGGCCGCCGCAAGCGCACTCGAATTTTTGAACAGCAGCACCATGAACAGCACGGCAATGAGCAGCAGCCAGTTCACGCGCGGCATGTAGATTTGCCCGGCCATCGACTCCGACGTATGCGTGATACCGAGGCGCGGCAGCAGCCCCAGCTGGATCGCCTGCCGGGTCAGCGAGAACGCGCCAGTGATCACCGCCTGACTGGCAATGATCGTAGCCGCGGTGGCGAGGATCACCATCGGCACGAGCGCCCACTCCGGATAGAGCAGGTAGAACGGACTCGACAGGGCCGCCGGGTTCGAGAGCACGAGCGCGCCCTGGCCGAAGTAGTTCATCATCAACGCCGGCAGCACGAAATACAGCCACGCCGTCTGGATCGGCTTGCGGCCGAAGTGGCCCAAATCGGCATAGAGCGCTTCGGCGCCGGTGACGGCGAGGAACACTAGGCCAAGCACGGTGAGGCCGACGACCCCATGCTTCAGGATAAACTTCACACCATAGAGCGGGTTCAGCGCGACCAGCACATCAGGGTTGGCCACGACGTGGATGAAACCGCCGATGAACAGGGCGATGAACCACACTACGGTGATCGGGCCGAAGAACGCGGCGACTTGCGCGGTGCCGCGCGACTGGACGATGAAAAGTCCGATGAGGATGACGACTGTAAGCGGTAGCACCCAGTGGTCGAAGGCGGGTGAGACGAGATGCAGGCCCTCTACCGCCGATAGAACCGATATTGCCGGGGTGATGACGGCGTCGCCGTAGAAGAACGCCGCGCCCGCGATGCCGAGACCCATGATGACGGGGGCACTCCGCTTGGCGACGGACTGGCTCAAAGCCATGAGAGCGAAGATGCCGCCCTCCCCGCGGTTGTCGGCGCGCAGCAGGATGAAGACGTACTTCAGGGTCACGATCAGCAGCAGCGCCCAAGTGATCAGCGACAGCACGCCGAACACGGCTTCGCGGCCGGCGAAGCTCGTGGCCTTCGCGGCGTGGATGGCTTCCTTGAAGGCGTAGAGAGGGCTGGTGCCGATGTCGCCGTAAACGACCCCAATCGACCCGATGACGAGCGCCCAATACTTCTCGCCATGCACGGGGTCGGTGGAAGCCGGTTCGGCGCCCTTCGTCACCAACTGCGATTGTGCCACTTCGGCACTCCACGTATGGCTGGCTGCAGCGCAGCAATTGGCCGGCGCTTCTAGCCCCTAATGCGCGCTAAGGGAAACCCTTATTCGCTCGGGTCAACGCTTCATAGCCTTGACAATAGCGCTAGATTCTGAAGTTGGAGCAAAGCTCGCCCCGCGTGCTGCAACAATGTTGCTCTGCGCAAAATTCGCCGCTGGACAGGTAACCGGCCGCCTCCGATCAGCCGGCGGCATCAGCCGCGGCCAGCTCGTCTATCATGCCCTCGATGACTTTCAGGCCCTTGTTCCAGAACTCGGGCTTCGACGCATCGAGCCCGAATGGCGCCAGCAACTCGGAGTGATGCTTGGACCCGCCGGCTTTGAGCATATCGAAGTACTTGTTGACGAAGCCCGGGTGCGCCTCCTCGTAAAGACCGTAGAGCGAGTTCACGAGGCAGTCGCCGAATGCGTACGCATAGACGTAGAACGGCGAGTGCACGAAGTGCGGCACGTACGCCCAGAAGACCTCGTAGCCGGGCTTGAACTCGATCGCCGGACCGAGGCTCTCCGTCTGCGTCTCCAGCCAGATGGCGCCGAGTTGGTCCGGCGTCAGCTCACCCTGCCGGCGCGCCTCATGAAGCTTGCGCTCGAACGTGTAGAACGCGATCTGCCGGACCACCGTGTTGAGCATATCCTCGACCTTGCCGGCGATCAGCGCCTTGCGCTCGCGCGCGTCCTTGGTCTCCTTGAGCAGCGCCTTGAAGGTGAGCATCTCGCCGAACACCGACGCCGTCTCCGCCAGGGTCAATGGTGTCGAGGCGAGCAGCGCGCCCTGCGGACGCGCCAGCATCTGATGCACGCCGTGCCCGAGCTCGTGCGCAAGCGTCATCACGTCCCGCGGCTTGCCGAGATAATTCAACAGCACGTACGGGTGCACCGACGGCACCGTCGCCGCAGCGAACGCACCCGGTGCTTTGCCGGGTCGCGCCGGCGCATCGATCCACTGCTTGTCGAAGAACTCGCGGGCGACGTCCGCCATCTGCGGCGCGAAGTCGTTATAGGCGCCGAGCACCAGCCGCTGCGCCTCCTCCCACGCGAAGGCGCGCTCGGGGCGCTCGGGTAGCGGCGCGTTGCGATCCCAGTGCGACAGGCGCTCCTTGCCGAGCCACTTCGCCTTCATCGTGTAGTAGCGATGCGAAAGGCGCGGATAGGCGGCGCGCACGCTGGCAACCAGCGCATCGACGACCTCCGGCTCGACCTGGTTGGCGAGATGGCGCGCGTCCGCGACATCCTTGAAGCCGCGCCAGCGGTCGGAGATTTCCTTGTCCTTCGCCAGCGTGTTGGTGATCAGCGTGAAGAGCCGGACGTTGTCC
This sequence comes from Hyphomicrobium album, assembly GCF_009708035.1. Lineage (NCBI taxonomy): Bacteria > Pseudomonadati > Pseudomonadota > Alphaproteobacteria > Hyphomicrobiales > Hyphomicrobiaceae > Hyphomicrobium > Hyphomicrobium album. The sequence continues at coordinate 1,661,934 of NZ_WMBQ01000001.1, read as the reverse complement.
TTGAACACCTTGGCGAGCGCTTCCGAGCCGGCTTGGCGCTTCTTCTCGTCGGGGCTCGACAACAGGTTGAGGGTCATCTCCAGCGCGAGCGGCTCGGGCTCGCCGGCAACGGGGAACCGCAGCGCCGCGATCGTCTCGTTGAACAGCCGGTTCCACGCCCCGCTCGACGTCTGCCCCTTCTCGTGGAACAGCCGCTCTAGCTTCTCCTCGAGCTGATACGGCTTTTCCTTGCGGATGTTGGCGATCCACGGCTTGTAACGGGCAAGGCGCGCGTTCTGCAGCGCCTTGTCCATCGTCGCGTCGTCGATCTGGTTGAGCTCGAGCTCGAAGAAAATGATGTCGGCCGCGATCGCGGTGAGCTTCTCGGCGATGTCGCCGTAGAACTTGGCGCGCTCCGGATCAGCCTGGTTGCCGGCGTAGTAGAGCCCGGCGAACGAGCCGAGCCGTCCCGTCAGCTCGACGAAGTGCTCGAATTCCTCGATGGCGAGCGCGAGCACGCCGCCGTCAGCGGCGAGCGACGCCAGCTTGCCGTAATAGGATTCCTTCAAGCGCCGCGCCTCGTCCGCGGCCCGTCCAAGGTCGCGCGCGATCTCCGGCGCCGTCGGCGAGGGGTAGAGGTCCGCCAGGTTCCACTCGGGCATCGGTCCGAGAGCGTCCGCCGCCTTCGCTGCCGCGCCATCGGGCGCATTGAAGGTGCGGGGCAAATCGAAGGCGCTGGCGTCAGATCGCATCATTGGCTCCGGGAAAACGGGGATTTTTGGCGTGTTGGTGCGCCGCTCGCCGCGGCACTTCCGTGACATAGGGGACGCAGCCTGCCCAAAAAAGGCTCAACCTGGGCTCTCTCGCAACAGGTTATTTACCCTTGTTGGGCAGTCTTGACTTGGTTGAGTGAGCTACCGGTGGCCGAGTGTCCAATCCTGAAGCAATTCGGGGGGTCCGACCGGGGCAGTCCGTTCAGGTTCGAGTCCGAGTCCCTCATGGTCAAGAGTCTACTTATCGTCGACGACGATCCCACGCAGCGCCGCATTCTTGAAGAGACGATCAAGCGGCTCGGGTTCGGTACTAAGACCGCCGGCTCGGGCGAGCAAGCCCTGCAAATTCTCGAAGGGCCCGAGCGAGGCGACATCTCCCTCGTGCTCCTCGATCTGGTCATGGGCGGCCTCGATGGCATGGGTGTGCTCGACAAGCTCAGCGGCAGGCCCGGCGTTCCTCCCATCATCGTGCAGACCGCACACGGCTCGATCGATGCCGCGATCAACGCCATGCGCGCCGGAGCCGTCGACTTCGTCGTGAAGCCGGTTTCGCCCGAGCGCCTCGAAGTTTCGATCAAGAGCGCGCTGAAGATCGAGGCCCTGGCTGGCGAGATTACCCGCATCAAGAAAAAGGTCGAGGGCACGCTCTCCTTCGCCGACCTCGTCGTGCGCGGCGAGGGCATGGAACGTGTCGTCGCGCTGGGCAAGCGCGCCGCCGCATCCAACATTCCCGTGCTCATCGAAGGCGAATCCGGCGTCGGCAAGGAGCTGATCGCCCGCGCCATCCAGGGCGAAAGCGAGCGCGCCGGCAAGCCGTTCATCGTCGTCAACTGCGGCGCCATCCCGGAGAACCTCGTCGAGTCGACGCTGTTCGGCCACGAGAAGGGCTCCTTCACCGGCGCCGTCGACAAGCGCATCGGCAAGTTCCAGGAGGCCGACGGCGGCACGCTGTTCCTCGACGAGATCGGCGAGCTGCCCCTCGACGCGCAGGTGAAGCTGTTGCGCGCCCTGCAAGAGGGCGAGATCGACCCGGTCGGCTCCAAGCGGTCGGTCCACGTCAACTTCCGCCTCATCTCGGCGACCAACCGCAACATGATCCAGTTGGTACGCGAGGGTAAGTTCCGCGAGGACCTCTACTACCGGCTCAACGTGTTCCCCATCTGGGTGCCCCCGCTGCGCGAGCGTCTCGGCGATGTTGCCGAGCTGGCCCAGCACTTCATCGCGCGGTTCGCCGCCGAGGAGGGCAAGCGCATCAACGGCATCAGTGAGGACGCACTGCGCCTCTTGAAGAGCTACCCGTGGCCCGGCAACGTGCGCCAGCTCGAGAACGCGGTGTTCCGCGCCATCGTGCTCGCCGACGGCACCGAGCTGACGGTAGCCGAGTTCCCGCAGATCGCCGCCCACGTCACGGGCTTCGATACGGCGGTGCCCGCTGCGCCCGCTCCGGCGCCGAGGGCTGGATCGTTCAAGGGCCCGGCGGTGTTGGGTGCCGAGGACATCATCCCGCAGACGATGGCCATCCGCTCCAACGGCGCTGACAGCGCACTCGGCATCCCGGTGGTCACGGAAGCCGGCGACATCCGTCCGCTCGACGAGATCGAGGCCGACATGATCCGCCTTGCCCTCGGCCGCTACCGCGGGCACATGACGGAAGTGGCCAAGCGTTTGAAGATCGGGCGCTCGACCCTCTACCGCAAAATGCAGGAATACGGCCTCGAGCCGCGCGCTTAGACCTAGGAAGCGCGCAGCTCCCGGCTCGTGAGACGCGCCGCGCGGCCTTCGGGTCGCGCGGCGTTGTCGTTTTTTACCGCCTCCCCCGTGTCGATACTCGCCGGAATCAAAGTCGCGGGGCTACTCACACGCGCCGCAAAGCCACGAAATTGCGGGTGGATGCCAAGATGACAAACGCGTGACGTCGCAATTGCGCAACAGTCATAGCGCAGCTTCGCGCCCTTGCGCCGCAGGCCATCCGCGCCAGTGGCCAGTGCACCGCGGCTCGGGTAGCGTGCCCGCGGGTACAGGTGGAGGCGAAGATGTTGCGTTGGCGTCCGTTGGCTCTGGGCATGGCCTCGAGCCTTCTTTTTGTGGCTGTGGGCGAAGCCCAGCAGGCGAAATCGCCCCGCGTCGCCACCGCCGAGCCGCTCCCCGCCGTAGCTCCGGCAGTCGCGCCCGCGCCCGCCCCGCAAGATCCTCTCGGCATCGCTCTCCAGCAGAAACTCACCGCGCCAGCGAAGGCGCGCGCCGACGAGGGGCAGGCGCGAGACCGCGCCGCGCTCGTCGGATTTTACGCCGCGCGCATCTACGCACCGATCTGGGTGACGACCAGTGGATTTAACGCCAAGGCGACGGCGGTCATCGCCGAGTTCGGCAAGGCCGACGACTGGGGTCTCGCCGCTACCGACTTCCCGCCGCCCGTGATCGTCGCTGCCGCCGGTGATGCGCCGTCACCCGACGCGCTCGCCAATGCCGAATTGGAGCTGTCGCTCGCCGCGCTCAAGTACGCCCGCTACGCGCGGGGCGGTCGTATCATCGATCCGGCGACGCAGCTGTCGTCGTACCTCGACCGCAAGCCGCAGCTGCTCGAACCCAAGGACGTCATCGAGAAGATCGCCGCAGCCGGCGAGGCGGATGCCTATTTGCGCGGACTAAACCCGCAGCACCCCGAGTTCGAGAAGCTGCGCCAAAAATACTTGGAGATGCGCAATGCCACCGCGGCTGCGCAGGTGGTCATGCTGCCGCCGGGCAAGGTGCTGGCACCGGGCAAGAGCGACCCGCAAGTGCCGCTGCTGCGCCAGCGCCTCAAGGTGGCGCTCGCCGATGGGGCCGACCCCAACCTCTATGACGACGTGCTCAAAGCAGCCGTTGTCGCCTATCAGACCGAGCAAGGCACGCGGCCGGACGGCTACGTCGGCAACGCCACGCGCGCGTTGCTCAACGACGTAGAAGAGTTGGGCCCCGAGAAGCTGATCGCCAACATGGAAGAGTGGCGGTGGATGCCGGAGGACCGCGGCGACCTCTACGTTACCGTCAATATCCCCGAGTTCACGCTACGCATCGTCAAGAGCGGCGCGGTCATCCACACCGAGCGCGTCATCACCGGCCTTGTCGACAAGCAGACGCCGGTGTTTTCCGAGACGATGAAGTCGATCGCCTTCCAGCCGCGCTGGAACGTGCCGAACTCGATCAAGGTCAACGAGCTCTATCCGAGCTTGGCGCGCGGCGGCACTTCGTTCCACCGCCAGGGCTTGCGCCTGTCGCGCAACGGCCGTGACGTCGATCCCGAGAGCGTCGACTGGGGCTCGACCGATATCCGCACCTACGACGTCTACCAACCGCCGGGCGCCAGCAACGTGCTGGGCGAGCTGAAATTCAACTTCCCAAACAAGCACACCGTCTACATGCACGACACGAACGCCCGTCAGCTGTTCGAGCAGCCGAGCCGCCCGTTTAGCCACGGCTGCATGCGCGTGCGCGAGCCGCGCCGCATGGCCGAGATCCTGCTCAACGAGGACAAGGGCTGGGACGCGGCGAAGATCGCTGACCTCATCGCCAATGGACCGCCCAACAACGAGGTGCCGATCGACCGCAAGATCGGCGTGCACGTCACCTACTTTACCGCCTGGGTCGACGAGCAAGGCGCGCTGCAGACCGCGCGCGACGTGTACGGGCACGAGCGGCGCATCAGCCAGGCGCTCTCCGGCCAGTGGGCGCAGATCGCCAAGGGGCCGAACCACCTCGCACCCGTGCGCGCGCCGGAGCCGGTCTACAGCGGCGGCTTCGGCAGCGTCGGCGATTTCATCAGCCAAGCGCTCGGCGGTTTCTAAAACTGCGCCAATTCCATTAAGCGCGACAGCGGCTTAAGCACGGGGAGCCTGCCCCGATATTGCCCTTTGAGAGCCGCCTTGCGCCCCCATTCCCCCCTTAGGAGGTTGGTTACCGATCATTAATGGTTGGGGATTAACCCTTAGGGAACGTGAATGCCGGTCGCACACCGGGATGCCCGTAAGCCGCTTTTGCGCAGGGTGGACCGCGACTGGTCAGGAACGGGGTGGCACGTTGGTATTGCGTAAGAAGGCTATCCTCGGCGGCCTGGCCGCTGCCATTTTGGGCATGAGCGCGGGCTCGCCCCACGTCGTCGCCGCCTTCGGCTCGACGCGCACGATCTCGTTCTTCCACATCCACACCAAAGAGACGCTGACCATCACCTACAAGCGTGATGGCAAGTACGATCGCGAGGCGCTGAAGAAGATCGACTGGCTGATGCGCGATTGGCGTCAGAACAAAGCGGTCGAGATGGATCCGCGCACCATCGACCTGCTCTGGGAAATGCACACGGAGCTGGGCAGCAAGGAGCCCATTCACGTCATCTGCGGCCACCGCTCCGAGGCGACGAACGAAATGCTGCGCAAGACCGTCGGCGGTCAGGCGAAGAAGAGCAAGCACATGACGGGGCAGGCAATCGACGCGGCGTTCCCCGATATTCCGCTGAAGCAGCTGCGCTGGTCGGCCGCCATCCGTGAGGTCGGCGGCATCGGCTACTACCCGACCTCCGGCATCCCGTTCGTGCACGTCGACACCGGTCCCGTCCGCGCCTGGCCGCGCCTGCCACGCAGCGAGCTGGCACTGCTGTTCCCCGACGGCCGCACCAAGCACAGCCCCGCCGACGGCGGCTCGCTGACCCGGGACGACGTTCGCAAGGCGCGCGCCAACAAGGATGTGGCGACGCAGGTCGCCGCCTACTTCGAGCTGCGCAATCATCAGAAGTCCGAGACCGAAATTGCCATGGCCGAGACCGGCGTCGCCCCGGATGCGCCGGTGCTGAGGGGTACACCCGCCGAGGCGGTGCGTCCGTCGCCGCCGGTTCGCGTCGCCATGGCCGAGGTCGGCCAATCCGAAACCGAACCACTTATCGCTCCGTCACCGAGGCTGGTGCTAGCTGCGCGTCCCGCCGTACCGCCGCCCTCCGATGTTGACCGGGGTCGTCTCGATCATCTGGTGACGCTCGCCTCGCTCGATCCGACAGACGCGCTCGTGGCGCCGCGCCGCCCGCCGGCGCCTAGCTCCGACGCCGATCGGCTGCGCCTCAACGAGATGGTGAGCACCGCAACGACGCAAGCGGCGCCACCTGCCCAGACACCCGCAGCGCAGGCATCCGCAGCGCAGGCATCCGCAGCTCAGGCACCCGCAGCGCGGGCCGCACCAACGGCAGCGCGCGTGGCGGCCCTCGACGTCGACAACGCCGCTCCGATCGAGCCGGCGAACGACAACAAGGGCCGCTGGGCACCGGCGCCCGAGTTCGACGAAGACCACCCCGAGGAGCTGGCCTACCGGCCGTTTCCGATCGCGCCGCTGCTGACCGAATCCGCCTCTGCCGACGACAAGGCACTGGTGAAGCTCGTGCACCCCGACCTGCAGCGCACGCTCGCGCTGCTCGACGACAAGCAGATCGTGCTGCCGATGCGCCTGCGCCCCGGCGACCAGGTCTCCGAGGTGATGTGGGCGCAGCAGTTCCAGGGACGGGCCGTCGATTTCGCTGCCCATGAGACGGACCAGAAGCGTGCCGCCGCGAGCGGCATCACCTCGCGTGCGGTCAGGACGTCGGCGCGTTGAGCGGACGGGTGTGACGCGGATTCTTCCGGCCCGGTGGAACGCAGCCGCGCGACCACGCAACTTTGATAAGCCGTCCCAACTCGCGGAAATCGCCCGAACGCGGCGACGTCGCCCGCCACGCAAGGCCGACGGTGCGATAGGGTTCGGGCTCGACGAAGCGCGTCACGCCGATATCGCGTCCGCGAATCTCCACGTTGAGGCACATCTCCGGCAGCAGGGTGATGCCGTAGCCGGCCGCCACCATTTCGACGATGGTCGACAGGCTCGACACGCCGAACGTGTTGACGGTCGAGACCTGCTGCAGATTGCAGTAGGTCAATGCCTGGTCGCGCAGGCAGTGCCCTTCCTCGAGCAGCAGCAGTCGCTCGTGCTCGACGAGGTCCTTGGTCGCGCGCACGCGGCTCGACAGCCGGCGCGACTGTGGCAGTGCCAAGAGGAAGCGATCGTCGAACAGCGACAGCGTTTCGAGCTCGGCCTGGACAATCGGCAGAGCGAGCAACAGCACGTCGAGCTTGCCTTCGATCAGTTCCTGCAAGAGCGGCAAAGTCTGCGTCTCCCGCACGTGCAGCTCGAGATTGGGATAGCCGTCGCGCAACAGCGGCAGTAGCGGCGGCAGCATGTAGGGCGCAATCGACGGAATGACGCCCAAGCGCAGCGAGCCCGAGAGGACGTTGCGGCAGTGCTTTGCGAACTCGATCATCTCGTGCACGTCGCCGAGGATGCCGGCGGCGCGGGCGGCGATTTCGCGCCCCTTGTCGGACAGCAGCACGCCGGCGCGCGTGCGCTCGACCAGCATGAGACCGAGCTGCTCCTCGAGCTCGTGAATCTGCATCGAGAGGGCCGGCTGGGTGACAGCGCAGGCCTCGGCCGCGCGTCCGAAATGCTGCTCGCGGGCGAGCGCATCGAAATAGCGGAGCTGCTTGAGCGTCACATGCGGGGGCATAAGAAACTCTGATCCGCGAGAGAACAATATACGATTAGAACTTATGTTGGGGGCTGTCTATATCAAGGCTGCACATTCGGCGCACGCCTGCGTGAGCGGGTCGGCGCGCCTGAAGAACCGGCGGGGCAGAGGCAACTCTTCCCCTCAGCCGCGGGCGCCTCGGCCGAGCGCCGAATCGGGCCGAGGCGCTCTTTTTTCCATCCCCCTGGTACGAGCCGCCGATGCGAAAGAATCCCCGCAGGGGTCGGAACTCCCGACTGGGTTAGCCGTTTGCGCACGACGCCATGACTTGGCCACGCGCTCGCCGCGCTGACGGCCAACGATTCAGTCACGGTATCCGTCACTTAGGGGTGGTAGCTGCATCGGGGGAAAAGATGCTGCTGGATATGATTGCGATCGTCATCCTTGCCGGGATGATGCTGATACCCGTCGTCAATATCTTCGCCGGAGTGATCATCGGGGCCGGATTGGGCGGCGCCGCTGGGGCCTGCGCCGGTCTGTCGCTTGCTCTCATAGTCACCGCAGGGGAGCGGGTGCTGGTCGCCTGGCTTGCCGCCGAGGCAAACGAGCACGGCGCGCGGAACTCTAACGTCGCTCGGGCGCCAAGCCGCATGACCGTCAGGCCCGCGGATGCGGTGCTTGCCACGGCCCAATCGGCAGAAGCGGTGCGGGATGACTATCTGCTGGAAACACCGATGTTCGTCCGCGCTATGGGTCGGGCGCCGCATGGCGCTCCGGCGTCACTTTCGGCTTGAGACCACGGGTGGCTCGTCGCATTCGGCGGCCTACGCCGGCTCGGGCATTGAACAATAGGCGTGCGCGAGCGTTCTGCCTGTTAGCCATGCAAGGAGGCGACGCATGCAGAAGTCGTATCTCGCCCTCGCCGGTGCGTTGCTACTCGGCTTACCGACCGCTGCCTCGGCTGGCGGCGTCACTGAAGGCGCCGAGCTCGAGCATGCCCGGGCCAACGCGCGTGCTGGCGGGCCGGTGAGTGAGCGCGACTATGAGCTGCTCGAGCGCTATGGGTGCTCCAGCGGTACACGCAGCCCGGCCTGCGGCAATTACTATGAGCCGCGACGCTACTACCGGGCACGCCGCCACCGCCGCTAGGCGACGCGCGGTTGGTACCGGCGAGCCCAAGGCGATCGCGACGGATGTCAGCGGTCGCCTAGCTGCGTGTCGCAGTGGGTAGGTCGTTAGATCGAGGAAATTGGTGGAGCCAAGCGGGATCGAACCGCTGACCTCTTGCATGCCATGCAAGCGCTCTCCCAGCTGAGCTATGGCCCCTTAATCGCATCGGCGCAATCGCCTGCCGAGCCGCGAGGAGCGGCTTCATTAGGCTGATCGACCTGAAAACTCAAGCCTCAATTTGGTTGTGAAGGCGGCACGGCAACGGCCCCCGCCGGCCCTCCGGAAACGGGCGCCGGAATGAGGCTGGACGCCGATCAGCGCTCTTCCTCGCCTCCGGCAGGACCGCCGACGATATCGGAGACGTTGCCGTCCTCCTCCTCTTCCTCGAGGAAGGTCTCGTCCGCCTCCGCGCCCGCATCGTCGGCCTCGTCCGTCTCGACATCGACCAGCGCTTCCTCGGTTTCGACCTCTGCGTCGGCTTCGGCCTTCACAGGCTCGAACTCGGGCTTCTTCATCTTGCGCTGCGCCCTCTCCTCCTGCGCGATGGCCGCCGCCGCCGTGGGCGAGTGGGCGATCGCGTACTTGCTGCCACAGATGGGGCAGAGGACCGGGCTGCGATTGAGATCGTAAAAGCGGGCGCCGCAATCGCCGTTCTGGCAGGTGCGCTTGGTCCCGCGGTCTTTATTGGTCGCCATTTGGAGCCAACCTTATTGGTGGTGTGGGGGGATTTTTTCGGGGCATGCCACATGCTTTCCGGCTTGTCAAAAACAAAGCTTGGGCGCCCCGCAGGCTGGCGTTGACAGGGGAAGGTCCCGTCGGCTCTATCGCTCGCGAACCCCGTGCCATCCTGCATTACACGCCAGCGCTGGAGCTTAGCCGCTTGCCCTCCGACACCGCGATCGCCACCCGGCCTCTGGCCGCGCACGCCGCCGGTCCATTAAAGGGCCGCGTCCGCGTCCCGGGCGACAAGTCGATCTCGCACCGGGCTCTGATGCTCGGCGCGCTGGCGACCGGCGTCACACGGCTGACGGGCCTGCTCGAGGCGGAGGACGTGCTCAACACCGCGAAGGCCCTGCAGGCGCTGGGCGCTCCGGTCGAGAAGATTGGCAACGAGTGGCACGTCAGGGGCCGCGGCGTCGGCGGCCTGCGCCAGCCCGAGGGTCCGCTCGACTTCGGCAACTCAGGTACCGGCACGCGGCTTATGCTCGGCATCATCGCCGGTCACGACATGACGGTTGAGATCGTCGGGGACGCTTCCCTCAGCCGCCGCCCGATGGGCCGCGTCCTCGCCCCGCTGATCGAAATGGGCCTAGAGATTGAAGGCGGCCGTGACCGGCTGCCGCTCGTGGCGCGCGGCTCGGCCAATCTCGTCCCGACCGAGTATGTGCTGCCGGTGCCGTCGGCGCAGGTGAAGAGCGCCGTTCTGCTCGCCGGTCTGCACACCGCCGGCGACACCAGCGTCATCGAGAGCGAGGCCACGCGCGATCACACCGAGCGCATGCTGCGAGCGTTCGGCGCCGACGTCCGGGTGCAAGAGCGCGACGGCAAGACGCGCATCACGGTGGCCGGCGAGGCCGAACTGCAGGGGCGCGACTTTGCGGTTCCCGCCGACCCCAGCTCGGCAGCGTTTCTGGCCGCTGCGGCGGCGCTGGTGCCTGGCTCCGACATCGTCATCGAAGGCGTGCTCGTCAACCCAACGCGCGTCGGCTTCTACGAGGTGCTGCGCGAGATGGGCGGCGACGTCACCTTTGTCGATGCGCGCGAGGAGGGTGGTGAGCCCGTCGCCGACATCCGCGTGCGCCATGCGCCACTCAAGGGCGTCTCAGTCGCGGCGCATCGTGCGCCCTCGATGATCGACGAGTACCCAATCCTCGCCGTCGTCGCCGCGTTCGCCGAAGGCGAGACGCGCATGGACGGCCTCGCCGAGCTGAAAGTGAAAGAAAGCGATCGTCTGACTGCCACCGTCGCCGGGTTGACCGCCAACGGCGTCATCGCGCGGGCAGAAGGCGACACCCTCACGGTGCGCGGCGCCCGCGAGGTACGCGGCGGGGGGAGCGTGGCCACTCACCTCGACCACCGCATCGCCATGGCATTTCTGACGATGGGTCTCGCCAGCCGTGACCCCGTCACGGTCGACGATATCGGCATGGTCGCCACCAGCTTCCCGCAGTTCGTCGCGCTGATGGAAAGCATTGGTGCCCGCTTCGGCGCCGGCCCGGGGCGGGCACGATGATCATAGCCATCGACGGGCCCGCGGCATCGGGCAAGGGCACGCTTGCCAAGCGCATCGCCGAGCACTGGGGGCTGCCCTGCCTCGACACCGGGCTGCTTTATCGGGCGGTGGCGCGCGACGTCGTGTTGCTTGGATTCCGCATCGACGACCCCTGGGCGGCGCTCATTGCCGCCCGTAGCCTGCACCCGGCAGAGCTGCTGGACCCGGACCTGCGCACCCCGCAAGCGGGGGACGCCGCCTCCATCGTGGCCCGCATCCCCCAAGTGCGGACCGCGCTCCTCGTCTATCAGCGGGCGTTCGCGACCCAGCCCGGGGGGGCGGTGCTCGACGGGCGGGACATCGGTACGGTCGTCTGCCCGGACGCTGACGCCAAGATCTATGTGACGGCCCGCACCGAAGTGCGCGCCAAACGCCGTTTCCTGGAGTGCCAGGGGCGCGGGGAAGGCGTCACCATTGAAGGAATCCTCGCCGATATACGGCGCCGGGACGAGCGCGACGCCTCGCGGGGCAGCGCCCCCATGCGGCCCGCCGACGACGCCGACTTGCTGGATACGTCAGACTTGGATATAGAGGCCGCATTCGACGCCGCTGTCGGATTGATCAAGAGGAAGATCGGCCAATAGGACGCCCGAAACGGGCCTCCAAATTCATATTGGCAGGGCCAACGGCCCATCACAGCGGCCCCGATCTCAAACACAACCGCCGGCAGGAGACTGTCCCCTCGCGCTCGTCGTGACGGAGGTCATTGCCGCATTCCGCATCCCGGGCCGCTCGCGGTCCCGATCAAACTTTCGAGGAGCTATTAACGCATGGCCGAAACCGCCGTTTCCAAGGACTTCAACCCCTCGCGCGACGAGTTCGCCGCGCTGCTCGCCGAGAGCCTTGCCAAGGAAGACCTGTTCGAAGGCAGCGTCGTCAAAGGCAAGATCGTCGGCATCGAGAAGGATCTCGCCGTCATCGACGTCGGTCTGAAGACCGAAGGCCGCGTGGCGCTGCGCGAATTCTCCGTCGGCGGCAAGGCCGACCTCAAGATCGGCGACGAGGTCGAGGTTTATCTCGAGCGCGTCGAGAACGCGCTGGGCGAAGCGGTGCTGTCGCGTGACAAGGCCCGCCGCGAGGAGAGCTGGACGCGTCTCGAAAAGATGTTCGAGAAGAACGAGAAGGTCTCGGGCGTCATCTTCAACAAGGTCAAGGGCGGCTTCACCGTCGATCTCGACGGCGCGGTGGCCTTCCTTCCGGGCTCGCAGGTCGACATCCGTCCGGTGCGCGACATCGGCCCGCTGATGCACCAGCCGCAGTCCTTCCAGATCCTCAAGATGGATCGCCGCCGCGGCAACATCGTCGTCTCCCGCCGCTCGGTGCTGGAAGAGACGCGTGCCGAGCAGCGCGCCGACATCGTCGCCCGCCTCGAGGAGGGCCAGGTCATCGACGGTCTCGTCAAGAACATCACCGACTACGGTGCGTTCATCGACCTCGGCGGCATCGACGGCCTGCTGCACGTCACCGACATGGCCTGGCGCCGCGTCAATCATCCGTCCGAGATCCTCAACGTCGGCGACACGGTGAAGGTGCAGATCATCCGCATCAACCCGGAGACGCAGCGCATCTCGCTCGGCATGAAGCAGCTGCAGGCCGATCCGTGGCAGTCGATCGAGGCGAAGTACCCGGTCGGCGCCCGCGTCAAGGGCACCGTCACGAACATCGCCGACTACGGCGCGTTCGTGGAGCTGGAGCCGGGCGTCGAAGGCCTGATCCACGTCTCCGAGATGAGCTGGACCAAGAAGAACATCCACCCCGGCAAGATCGTGTCGACCAGCCAGCAAGTCGAAGTGCAGGTGCTCGAGGTCGACGCCAACAAGCGCCGCATCTCGCTGGGCCTCAAGCAGACCCAGGACAATCCTTGGGAGTCGTTCCTCGCCGTGCACCCGAAAGGTTCGGAGGTCGAGGGTCCGATCCGCAACATCACCGAGTTCGGCCTGTTCATCGGTCTCGATGGCGGCGTGGACGGCATGGTGCACCTGTCGGACCTCGATTGGTCCAAGCCCGGCGACGAGGTGATCAAGGACTACAAGAAGGGCGACAACGTCAAAGCCGTCGTCCTCGACGTCGACAGCGCCAAGGAGCGTATCTCGCTGGGCATCAAGCAGCTCGGCGGCGACCCGATCGACAACCTGTCGAAGTACAAGAAGGGCGACACCGTCACCTGCAACGTCATTGCCGTGCAGGAGAATGGCATCGAAGTGAAGACCGCCGACGGCGAGCTCACCGCCTTCATCAAGCGCTCCGACCTGTCGCGCGACCGCTCCGAGCAGCGTCCTGAGCGCTTCAACGTCGGCGACAAGGTCGACGCCTTCGTCACCAGCGCCGACAAGGCCGCGCGCCGTCTGTCGCTGTCGATCAAGGCACTCGAGATCGCCGAAGAGAAGCAGGCCGTCGCGCAGTACGGCTCGTCCGACTCCGGCGCTTCGCTGGGCGACATCTTCAAGGCCGCCATTCGCAAGCGCGAAAACGAGGACGGCGAAGAGGAGAAGAAGGAGTAACCGCCCCTCGTTTAGGCGGTCACGACAACTCGGCGCGGCGGGGGAACACTCCGCCGCGCTAGTGTCCTGATCGCGAAATTCGTCTCAGTGTGCGGCGATGTCGGAACGAATTTCGCGATCTGAAGGACACTAGCCAAGTTAACGTTTCTAGTGTGATTCAGATCGAGAAGTCCGCTGCGCCACCCGAGCCGAGCGCGATGGAGCGGACTTCCCGATCATCACACTAGCATTTTGGCAAGGCTCGATCCGCGCATCCCTTGTCGGGTGCCTTTTCGTTGCCTAACGTCGCCGGCGGGGAGCGCCTTGGGGCGCTCGGACGCGCGCGGAGTATTGAATGACGGCTGAGATCGACACTGTGCTGGATCGGCGCCGACTGCGCCGCCGCCTGACCGTGTGGCGCTCACTGGCCATCGCCGCGGCGGTTCTGGCACTGTTCGCCATAGGGCTGAGCGGGGATCAGTGGTCGTCGCTCGGATCGAAGCAGATCGCCCGCGTCTCCATCTCCGGCACCATCACCGAGGACCGCGATCAGCTCGAGCTTCTGAAGAAGATCGCCGACAGCGACAACGCCGCCGCGCTCCTCGTCTACGTCAATAGCCCCGGCGGCACCACGACCGGCGGCGAGGCGCTGTTTGCGGCGCTGCGCGAGGTCGCCAAGAAGAAGCCGGTGGTGGCCCAGTTCGGCACCGTCGCCGCTTCGGCCGGCTACATCGTCGGGCTCGCCGCCGACCATATCGTCACCCGCGCCAATACCATCACCGGCTCGGTCGGCGTCCTCATTCAGTGGCCCGAGGTCAGCGAAGCGCTCGGCAAGATCGGGGTCAAGTTCAACGAGATCAAGAGCGGCGACCTCAAGGCCGTGCCGTCGCCTTTCGAGCCCCTCAACGCCGACGGGCAGAAGGTGACCCAGGCGATGATCGACGAGGGTTTCCGCTGGTTCCTGGGCCTTGTCGAGCAGCGTCGCGGCGTAAAGGCGGACGCCATTCCCGGCCTCACACGGGGGCGTGTATTCTCCGGCCGCGAGGCGGTTCAGCTGAAGCTCGCCGATTCAATCGGCGGCGAGGAGGAGGCGGTCGAGTGGCTGCGCACCGAGCGCAAGATCGACAAGAGCCTCAAAGTCGTCGACTGGAAGGTGCAAGCCGCGGGATCGCTGGGCCTTTTCAGCTCGATCGGCGAGGCGGCAGCGAGCTTTTTCAACAACACTACTTTGGGTCAAATGCTGGCCCGGGACCCGTCCCTATCGGGTCTTGGCCTTGACGGGTTTATTTCGGTTTGGCACCCTTCGGAAAAGTAATAGATTACAGTCATTTGGGGCGGGGCGGAGCGATGATTAAGTCGGAACTGATCCATAAGATCGCGAATACGAACCCTCATCTTTACCATCGCGACGTTGAGCGTATCGTCAAAGTCGTGTTCGATGAGATCGTCGAGGCGCTGTCGCGCGGTGACCGCGTCGAGCTACGCGGCTTCGGAGCGTTCACCGTGAAGCACCGCGCCGCGCGCCAGGGCCGCAACCCGCGCACCGGCAAGTCTGTGTCGGTCGCTGAAAAGTTCGTTCCGTTCTTCAAAACCGGTAAAGAGCTGCGCGATAGGCTCAACCGGGGCAAAGAAAGCCATTAGCTAATTTCGAGGCGTAGACTGTGCTGAGGCGGATCGTCTGGCTGCTCATCGCTTTTCCTGTCGGGCTCTTGCTCGTCACGCTCGCGGTGGTCAATCGCCACGAAGTACGCCTCGTGCTCGATCCCTTTCGCCCTGAGGCGCCGGTCGTCTCCCTGGCTATGCCGTTCTACGCCTACCTGTTCATTGCGCTGCTCATCGGCGTGCTGGTCGGCGGCACGGCGATGTGGCTCAGCCAGGCGCGGTGGCGCAAACATGCGCGCCATCAGGGCCGCGCGGCGACGCGATGGCATGCGGAGGCCGATCGTCTCACGCGCGAGCGCGACGCCGCTGTCGCCGCGGGTCCCCACGCCCCGACGCGCCCGCGCCTTGCAGCTACCGGCACCTGAGGCGTGACTGCGCCGTCACCGGCGATCCGGCGACACTATATGTAGACTGACAGCCGATGTCGCATCCGCGCGGGTGAGCCCGCCCCAACGATCTCGCACTAGGCAATGACCACCGAAGTCAAAATCTGCGGACTACGCAGCGAGCCGGCGCTCGACGCCGCGCTTGCGGGCGGCGCCGACTACGTTGGCTTCGTGTTCTATCCGCGCAGCCCGCGCAACATCGAGCCTGCCGCGGCGCGCGCTCTGGCCGACAAGGCGCGCGGCCGCGCCAAGATCGTTGCCCTGCTCGTCGATCCCGACGATGCGCTGCTCGATGACGTGATCGCTACCGTGGCCCCGGATATCGTCCAGCTGCATGGCGCCGAGACGCCGGGACGTGTGGATGAGATCGCTCGTCGCTTCGGCAAGCCGGTGATGAAAGCGGTGGCCATCGCGACGGCCGACGACGTGGCCGCAGCGCTCGAATATACCGGGCACGCCGACCGTATCCTGTTCGACGCCAAGCCGGTCCCCGGCGAAGCGCTCCCCGGCGGCAACGGCATAGCCTTCGACTGGCAGGCGCTTGCCGGGCTTGAGGGCCGCGTCGATTTCATGCTCGCCGGCGGCCTCACCCCCGGCAACGTCGGCGAAGCCATCCGGCTCACGGGTGCGCGCGCCGTCGATGTCTCGTCCGGCGTCGAAAGCCGCCCGGGCGAAAAAGACCCCGACCTCATCCGCCGCTTTATTCAGGCGGCAAAGATCGTTAAGCAGACCACCTGACGACCGCCCCGCGTACGGCACGGCCGCAAAGGATCATCATGGCGACGGCGACAGACAAGGCGAAGGACGCCAAGCTCAACACGTTCCGCGGCGGCCCCGACGAGCGCGGCCACTTCGGCATTTTCGGCGGCCGCTTCGTCGCCGAGACGCTGATGCCGCTGATCCTCGACCTGGAAAAGGCCTACGCCGACGCCAAGGCCGACCCGAAATTCCACGCCGAGCTCACCCATCTCAACAAGCATTATTCGGGACGCCCGAGCCCGCTCTATTTCGCCGAGCGCCTGACCGAACATTTCGGCGGCGCCAAGGTCTACTTCAAGCGCGACGAGCTCAATCACACGGGCAGCCACAAGATCAACAACTGCCTCGGCCAGATCCTGCTTGCCAGGCGCATGGGCAAGACGCGCATCATCGCCGAGACGGGCGCCGGTCAGCACGGCGTCGCCGTCGCCACCGTGTGCGCGCGCTTCGGGCTGCCGTGCGAGATCTTCATGGGCGCCACCGACGTGCAGCGGCAGAAGCCGAACGTCGCGCGCATGCACATGCTCAAGGCCAAGGTCAATCCGGTGACCAGCGGTGCCGGCACGCTGAAAGATGCGATGAACGAGGCGCTGCGCGATTGGGTCACCAACGTGCACGACACCTATTACATCATCGGCACGGCCGCCGGCCCGCATCCCTATCCGGAGCTGGTACGCGACTTCCAGTCGATCATCGGCAAGGAAGTGCGCGAGCAGATGCAGGAGGCCGAGGGCCGCTTGCCGGATACGCTCGTCGCCTGCATCGGCGGCGGCTCCAACGCCATCGGGCTGTTCCATCCGTTTCTCGACGACGAGAGCGTCAAGATCTACGGCGTCGAGGCCGGCGGGCACGGCATCGACGTGGAGAACGGCCATGCCGCCTCGATGACCGGCGGGCGCCCCGGCGTGCTGCACGGCAACCGCACATATCTTCTGCAAGACAAAGAGGGGCAGATCCTCGAGGGCCACTCGATATCGGCCGGCCTCGACTATCCGGGCGTCGGCCCCGAGCATTCTTGGCTGCGCGACACCGGCCGCGTCACGTATGTGCCGGCAACCGACAAAGAAGCGCTCGATGCGTTCCAGCTCTGCGCGCAGCGCGAGGGCATCATCCCGGCGCTCGAGCCGGCGCATGCGCTCGCCTACGTCCGCAAGCTCGCGCCGACTCTACCCAAGGACAACTTGCTGGTAATGAACATGTGCGGGCGCGGCGACAAGGACGTGTTCGCCGTCGCCGGCTATCTCGGCATGGAAATTTGATCAACGGCATGAGCAAAGAGACGCGCATCGATCGCCGCTTCGCCAAGCTGAAGCGTGACGGCCGCCCCGGCCTCGTCACCTTCGTCACTGCCGGCGACCCCGATTTTGTAACATCGAAGAAGATTCTCTTGGGGCTGCCGCAAGCCGGCGCCGACGTGATCGAGCTCGGCATGCCGTTCTCCGATCCGATGGCCGACGGCCCCGCTATTCAGGCCGCATCGCTGCGTGCGCTGAAGTCGGGGCAGAAGATGCGCGACACGCTGGCGCTCGTGGCCGAGTTCCGCAAAACCGATAACGACACGCCCATCGTGCTGATGGGGTACTACAACCCGATCTACGTCTATCCAGGCCCCGCGTTTCTTGCCGATGCGGTTGCGGCCGGTGTCGACGGACTGATCGTGGTCGACCTGCCACCCGAAGCGGACGACGAGCTATGCATTCCCGCCGCCCAAGCAGGTCTCAACTTCATCCGCCTGGCAACGCCCACGACCGACGCCAAGCGCCTGCCAACAGTGCTGCGTAACACCTCTGGGTTCCTCTACTATGTGTCGATAACCGGCATTACCGGTGCCGCTGCGCCTGATGTTAACAGTGTTCACACTCAGGTCCGGCGCATAAAGGCGGCCACGGCCCTTCCCGTGGCGGTCGGTTTCGGCGTAAAAAGTCCTGACCAAGCGAAGGCGCTGGGCGAGGTCGCCGACGCAGTCGTGGTCGGCTCGGCCCTCGTGGGCGCGATCGAGAAGAGTCTCGGCGCCGACGGCCGCTCCACTAGTAAGACGGTCCCGGCTGTCCTAGATTTGGTCGGCTCTCTGGCTGCCGCGCTGCGGGCCGCCTGAGCTCACCTGAAGCCGCAGTTAACCGCTTTAATTGCCGCAGTGCGGCAAGGCGCGAGAAAGCGCCATATTAGGGGGTCTTTCGGTCCCTGTTGTTAGGGATCGAGACCCATGAATGACAAGGCAAGCATCGCCGCCCGGTCCGGCCAAGTTGTCGAGAGGCGCAGAGCGTGAACTGGATTAACAACGTCGTCCGGCCGAAGATTCGCAGCTTCCTGACGACGAAGCGCGAGGTTCCGGACAATCTCTGGATCAAGTGCCCAGAGACGGGTCAGATGGTCTTTTACAAGGACCTCGAGGCCAATCAGTTCGTTGTGCCGGGGTCCAACTACCACATGCGCATGGGCGCCGACGTGCGCCTGCAGCACCTCTTCGATGGCGGCCACTACGATCGCGTCCCGGTCCCGCCTGTTGCACAAGATCCGCTGAAATTCCGCGACGGCCGCCGTTATTCCGAGCGCCTCAAGGACGCCAAGGCGAACACCGAGATGGAAGACGCCGTGCTCGTCGCCGACGGCAAGCTCGACGGACAAGCTATCGTCGCGGCCGCTCAGGACTTTCGTTTCATGGCCGGCTCGCTCGGCATGGCCGCGGGCGAGGCGGTGATCGCGGGCATGACGCGCGCCGCGGAAAAGAAATCGCCTTTCATCCTGTTCGCCGCTTCGGGTGGCGCGCGCATGCAGGAGGGCATCCTGTCGCTGATGCAGATGCCGCGCACGACCATCGCCGTGCAGCGCCTGCGCGAAGCGAAACTCCCCTACATCGTCGTGCTGACCGACCCGACCACCGGCGGCGTGACTGCGTCCTACGCCATGCTGGGCGACATCCACATTGCCGAGCCGGGCGCGCTCATCTGCTTCGCCGGGCCGCGCGTCATCCAGCAGACGATCCGCGAGCAGCTACCCGAAGGCTTCCAGCGCGCCGAGTACCTCCTGGCGCACGGCATGATCGACATGGTCGTGCACCGCCACCAGCTGCGCGAGACGCTGAGCCGCCTCTGCCACCTGCTCATGAACGAGCGGCCGGTGAAGACCGTCGACAAGAAGAAGCTCAACGGCAAGACGCACACCACAAACGGCAGCGGCGTCGAAGCCAATCTGATCGGCTCGCGCAACGGCTCGACCCCGGCGATAGAGCCGGAAATCGTCGGTCCCGAAGAGCGCTTCGATCCGGCGCGCATCGAGCATCACGAGCGCCAGCACGATGATGACGAGGACGTGCCGGCAACGCGCTCGCAGCGCCCAAAAGACAGACACTGATGCTCCGCAGCGTTCCATTGCCGCTTCCCGCGCGGTCCTCGATCGGCGGGCGCCTCCCGCTATCGCGGCCGACGCTGCGAGCGTAGCGGCGGGAGGCCGGCATGCCGACGAGCGCCAAGCTCCTCGCCGAGATGAAATTGCTCCATCCGCAGCTGATCGACCTATCGCTCGGCCGCGTCGAGCGTCTGCTGGACAAGCTCGGCAGTCCGCACACGAAGCTGCCGCCCGTCGTGCACGTCGCCGGCACCAACGGCAAGGGATCGGTCACCGCGTATCTAAAGGCGATGTTGGAAGCCTCCGGCGCGCGCGTGCACGTCTATACCTCGCCGCATCTGGTGCGCTTCCACGAGCGCATCGAGCTCGCTGGCGCGAGTGGCAAGTCGCTGCCCATCGGCGAGGAGACGCTCGTCGACATACTGACGCGCACGCAGGCAACGAACGGCAGCGACGACGTCACCCAGTTTGAGATCACCACTGCCGCGGCGTTCCTCGCCTTCGCCGAGCAGCCGGCCGACGTGCTGCTGCTCGAGGTGGGGCTCGGCGGCAGGCTCGACGCGACCAACGTCGTCGACCGCCCGGTGCTCGACGTCATCACGCCCGTCTCGCTCGATCATTCCGAAAAGCTCGGCGCCACGCTGGCCAAGATCGCGTTCGAGAAGGCGGGCATCCTCCGCTCCGGCGTGCCGGCGATCGTTTCGCAGCAGGAACCCGAGGCCGAGGACGTCATCCGTTCCGAGGCGTTGCGCGTCGGCGCGCCGCTCATCGTGTGGGGCGAGCACTTCGATGCCTACGAGCAGCGCGGGCGCCTGGTCGTACAGTCCGAGGAACTACTGCTCGACCTGCCTCTGCCATCGCTCATCGGCCGCCACCAGGTAGTCAACGCCGGCACCGCCGTCGCCGCCGCCTTGCGTCTCGGTCAGAGCCTGCCGCAACTCGGCCTCGGCGAGCGCGCCATCGAGCAGGGTCTCACAGCGGCGCGCTGGCCGGCACGCATGCAGCGTCTCGACGCCGGTCCGCTCCCGTCCCTGTTGCGGCCCGGCGCGGAGCTGTGGCTCGACGGGGGGCACAACCCTGCCGCCGGGCGCGCGCTCGCCCAGACCATGGCCGATCTGGAAGAGCGCTCGCCCAAGCCGCTACACCTCATAGTCGGCATGATGGGGCTGAAGGATGCCGGCGGTTTTCTCTCGGCCTTCCGCGGGCTCGCCAGCCACGTCGTCACCGTGCCCATCCCCGGTGCACACGAGGCGCCGCACGCACCCGAGACGCTCGCCGAGACGGCCCGCGAGGTCGGGCTCAAGGCGGAGAGCGCCACCGATGTCGCGGCCGCGTTGAAGCGCACCGATGCCTACGAGCCGGGGCCGAAGCGCATCCTCATCTGCGGCTCGCTCTACCTCGCCGGCCATGTCCTCGGCCTGCAGGAAGGCGTCGAGCCTCAGGCCAATTAGGGCTGCTAGGCTCCGCCGCCAAGATTCCACACTCAGTGCGACCTGTAACGCGGGTAACAGCCCGCGTTGCCGGTCCGCGTCTATTTGGGCGGCCGAATTTGCAACGAGCCGGAACATGTCTGCCCATTTTGAGGACGCCCGCGCACTGCCCGACCTGCGGCGCGCGCTGGCCCGCCCCAACCACGAGATCGAGCGCGATCCGAGCGACTCCGACGCCTATGTCGAGCGCGGCGCCGTGTACGAGAGCGCCGGCGACTGGGGGCGGGCGCTGCTCGACTACGCACGCGCCATCGAGGTCGATCCCGCCAACGTCGAGGCGCGCTTTTCGCGCGGCTACGCCCGTCTGATGCTCAGTGACTGGGAGGCCGCCGCCGCCGATTTCACCACGGTTTCCGTAGACGAGCCGGAGCGGCATCATGCGATTTACCTGCGTGCACACTGCTACGACTCGTGGGCCAAGCCCGACCTCGCCATCGCCGATTTTACCAAAGTCCTGCAGATGGTCCCCGAGCACGTGCACGCGCTCCTCGGCCGCGCCAGCGTTTACGAAAGCCTGGGCCGAACCGACGACGCATTCGCCGACTACGATGCGGCGCTGGCGATCGACGTGGGGCTCGCCGCCGCCTATTGCGGCCGCGGGCGCCTCTGGCGCGAGCGCGGCGATCTGGACCGCTCCATCGAGGAGCACACGCTGGCCCTGCGTATAGATCCGAAGACGATAAACGCTCTGAACGGCCGCGCGATTGCGAACGACCTGAAGGGCAACTTTCATCTGTCGTTCCCCGACTACGAGCGCGCCTTGGCGATCGATCCGGACAGCGCCTTTACCTACAACAATCGCGGCTACGCATTCCAGCTCATGGGCGACGACGACCGGGCACTCGCCGACTATTCGCGCGCGATTGATATCGAGCCCGTCTCTCCCATCTCCTATCTGAACCGCGCCGGCGTGCACTATCGGCGCGACGACTACGCCCGGGCGACCGAAGACTTCACCAAAGCCACCGAACTACCGCTGATCGAAGCAAAGCTCGGCAATGCCTTCGGCGGCCGCGCCAACTGCTGGCTGATGCTAAGCGAGTGGGATAAGGCGCTCGCCGATTACACGCGCGCCATCGAGCTGAACCCCGACTATGTCGACAACTACCGCTATCGCTCGCAGCTCTACGAGCACAAAGACGACTCCACCGCCGCGATTGCCGACCTCGATCGCGCCATCGCCATCGCCGGTGGCGACGCCGATCTCTTCAAGCGGCGTGCGTACATCTATAATTCGCTGGGTGACAGGCGGCGCGCCCTGTCGGATATCGACACCGCCATCGGCATGGATCCGAAGGATGCCGAGCTGTTTATCGGCCGCGGCATCATAAATCTGTGCCTTATGCGCCTCCGGTCGGCCGTCGCCGACCTGTGGTGCGCCTGGAAGCTCCTTTGAGCTAAGCGCGGTCGACGAAGCTGTCGACGACGCGCTTGCGGCCCGCCTCGTCGAACTCGATGGTCAGCTTGTTGCCGTCTACGTCGGTCACCGTGCCGGTGCCGAACTTCTGGTGCGTGACCCGCTCGCCGCGCTTGTAGCTCGCCTGCTCGCTGGACGAGGCGACAAGCTCGCCCTCGATGGTCTGCGGCCCGCGCTTTTTGCGCTGGTCCGCCGGGTTCCACTTCGTCGGTTGCTCACGCGTGCGCTCCTGCGCCCGCTGCCAGCCGGGCGTGTCGTAGTGGCCCTCGAACGGCTCGGCCTCATCGAAGCGGCTGCGGCCGTAGCCGGCGCGGCCGAACGTGCCGCCAAAATTCTGATACGCGCCACCGAACGGCATCTTCGCTTCCGCTACCTCGACGTGCGCCTCGGGTAGCTCGTCGACGAAGCGCGACGGAAGCGCCGACTGATAGAGCCCGCGGTTGCGCCGGTTCTGCGCGAACGACACCTTGGCGATGCGCTTGGCGCGCGTCAGCCCGACATAGGCGAGGCGCCGCTCCTCCTCCAGACCCGCCTGCCCGCTCTCGTCGAGCGAGCGCTGGTGCGGAAAGAGACCCTCCTCCCAGCCGGGCAGGTAGACGACCTCGAACTCGAGGCCCTTGGCGCCGTGCAGAGTCATCAGCGATACGCGCTGGCCGTCACCCGCCTGGTCGACGTCCATGACGAGGCTGACGTGCTCGAGGAAGCCCTCGAGCGATTCGAACTCGTGCATGAAGCGCACAAGCTCCTTGAGGTTCTCCAGCCGCGATTGCGCCTGCGGGCTCTTGTCCGCCTGCCACATCGCCGTGTAGCCGGACTCATCGAGGATCAGCTCGGCCAGCTCGGTGTGCTTCATGTGGCGGATATGGCCGCGCCAGCGCTCGAAGCTCGCCAGGAGATCGGTAAGCGACTTGCGGGCCTTGCCCGGTAGCTCCTCGGTTTCGACGATGAGCTGCGCCGCCTGGTACATCGGGATCGAGCGCGCCCGCCCCAGCTCGTGCACGCGCTTGACCGACGTGTCGCCGAGGCCGCGCTTCGGGACGTTGACGACGCGCTCGAACTTCAGGTCGTTCGCCGGATTGGCAGTTATCTCGAGATAGGCGATCGCGTCCTTGATTTCCTGGCGCTCATAGAAGCGCGGACCACCGATGACCCGATACGGCAGGCCGAGCGTGATGAAGCGATCCTCGAAGGCGCGCATCTGGAACGAGGCGCGCACCAAGATCGCCACCTCGTTGAGCGGCTGATTGGAGCGCTTCTGCATCGCCTCGATGTCGTCGCCGATGCTGCGCGCTTCCTCCTCGTCGTCCCACACCGCCGTGACCGTCACCTTCGTGCCGTGCTCGCCGTCGGTAAACAGCGTCTTGCCGAGGCGCCCCTGATTGGCCGAGATGAGCCCGGCGGCGGCGCCGAGGATGTGGCCGGTCGAACGGTAGTTGCGTTCGAGCCGAATGACGCGCGCCCCGGGGAAATCCTTCTCGAAGCGCAAGATGTTGTCGACCTCCGCGCCGCGCCAGCCGTAGATCGACTGGTCGTCGTCGCCGACGCAGCAGATGTTGGGCGAGCCCTGCGCCAACAGCCGCAGCCACAAATATTGGGCGACGTTGGTGTCCTGGTACTCGTCGACGAGGATGTAGCGGAAACGGCGCTGATAGTCGGCGAGCACGTCGGGGTGGTCGGCAAAGAGGCGGATGTTCTCCAGCAGCAGATCGCCGAAATCGCAGGCATTGAGCTCCTTTAGGCGGCGCTGATAGGCGGCATAGAGCTGCGCGCCCTTGCCGGCGGCAAAGCCAAACGCCTCTCCCGCCGGTACCTTTTCGGGTACCAGTCCGCGATTCTTCCATCCGTCGATCAGCCCGGCGAGCTGGCGTGCCGGCCAGCGGTCCTTGTCGAGGCCTTCCACCTCGATCACCTGCTTCAACAGGCGGATCTGGTCGTCGGTGTCGAGGATGGTGAAACCGGATTTCAGCCCGACGAGCTCCGCATGCCGGCGCAGGATCTTGACGCCAATCGAGTGGAACGTGCCGAGCCACGGCATGCCCTCGACTGCTCCGCCGACCAAAAGGCCGACGCGCTCCTTCATCTCCCGTGCCGCCTTGTTGGTGAAGGTGACGGACAGAACCTGGCCGGGGAAGGCGCGGTGCGTCGCCAGGATGTGGGCGATGCGCGTCGTCAGCACCCGCGTCTTTCCGGTTCCGGCGCCGGCGAGCACCAGCACCGGACCGTCGAGCGCTTCCACCGCCGCCCGTTGCTCAGGATTGAGCCCGTCGAGGTAGGGCGTGGGCGTGGTCGCTGGCGCGGCGCCCTGCAGGGCGCGCGCCGAGATCGACTGGCGCGCGGGGTGGGCCGGCGGCAGATCGAACGGCGGATCATCATCATTGCTTACGGGCGGGCTGCCCGCCGACTCTGCCGGTACCTGCGGACGCCCCGCGGGCGGCAGGTCAAACGGGAGTTCGTCCGCGTCCTCCGGTGGAGCCGCGTTCGCCAAATGTTTTCCGCTTTGCGCCATGCTTCCGAACTATAACACCCGGCCCCGCGCGGCAACGGTTGCGCTGCCTCCGCCCACACCCAGATATGGGGTTCGCAGCGGCCAAATGAACGCCCGGCGGCGGCCCGCGGAGACGCCAAAATCTCCCGCGTTGCCGCCATTTTTCTGTTGCTAGGCCGTGAAATCGTCCTTCCATCGTGATCAAGACGAGGCAAAGCGAATAAGCTAGAGTGCGCCGCGATCGAAGCGGGTGGCAGATGACGAGGCTGATCAGCCCGTTGCCGCGAATGGACGACATAAATTAGGGGCATGCCGGCGGGGCGCTGTCGCGTCATCAACGCCGCGATTTCTGGCAGAGAGGGCCGAATGCCGTTCGGGCCCCTGAAAGGTTAGATGAATAACGGGCTTCTTTATATTGCGGGGCTGATCTCGCTGGCCCTCGCGGCGCTGTTTGCCGTTCCCTATTTCATCGACTGGAACGGCTATCGCGGCGTGTTCGAGGAGGAGGCGACACGCATTCTCGGGCGCGAAGTCCGTGTCGGCGGCGACGTCAACGTGCGCCTGCTGCCGTCGCCCTACGTGAGCTTTGAGAA
This sequence comes from Hyphomicrobium album, assembly GCF_009708035.1. Taxonomy (NCBI): domain Bacteria; kingdom Pseudomonadati; phylum Pseudomonadota; class Alphaproteobacteria; order Hyphomicrobiales; family Hyphomicrobiaceae; genus Hyphomicrobium; species Hyphomicrobium album. The sequence goes on along the minus strand of NZ_WMBQ01000001.1, from coordinate 1,636,609 downwards.
GTTGCGCATCGCCGACCCGTCCGGCACCACCGGCGAGCCGTTCTTCCGCGCCGAAAGCTTCACGATGCGCCTCTCCGCGCCGCCGCTCCTGAAAGGCATCATCGAGGCCAACGAGATCGTACTGGAAAAGCCGGTGCTGCGCCTCGCGGTCGATTCCGAAGGCGCCGGTAACTGGCGCAGCTTTTCCGTCGCGGCCGGGTCGCTGCCGTTCGTTCCTGCGGGCGTGACCCTGCAATCGGTCAAGATCGCCGACGGGACGGTGGCCTTCCACGGTCCGCGCGGCATCGGCTTCGCCGAGCTCGGCGGCCTCAACGGCGAGTTGAAGGCCGAATCGATTCAAGGACCGTTCGCGTTCAAGGGAACGACCAACTGGCGCGAAACCGAGCGCGAGGTGCGCATCGCCACCGGCACCACCGAGGCCGACGGCAGCATCCGCTTCAAGGCGACGGTTCGCGCAACTTCAGGCAACTCCGGAACGTACGCTCTCGATGGACGGCTTGAGGACCTCAAGGGCCGTCCGCGCATCGACGGCGAGATAACCGCCAAGGTGGAGCTCGCGTCGGAAACGTTCGCGGCGGCTGCGGAGCCTGCTCCCGCCGGTGTACGCGGCAAGAAGGAAGCGCCGCTTATCGACTTCAAGGCGCGCGTCGCCGGCGATGCAAAGGGCTTGCGCGTCGACGGCATCACGCTTTCCTTCGAGCACGTCGGCCAACCCCAGCTCATTGCCGGCTCGGCGACGGCGGAGTGGCAGGACAATCTCAATGTCGAGATGGCCTTGTCGTCGCGCTGGCTAGATCTCGACAAGGTGGCGACATCGCGCGAGAGCGCCGGCAGTCCGTTCGATACGGCGCGCAATTTCATCTCGGCGATGATGGAGGCGCTACCCAAGAATGCCGACAGCAAGGTCGCCTTCGACCTCGACCAGGCAACCCTCGGCGGCGACGCGGTCAGCAACATCAAACTCGAGGTCGCGCGCAAGCAGGGCGCGCTGCTGCTCAACAATCTGCGCGCCGGGCTGCCCGGCGGCGCCAAGCTGGCCATGGACGGCGCGGTCGCCGACGCTGCGACCGGGCAGGCTTTCAGCGGCGACCTGACCCTGCACGGGACGAGCCTTGCACGCTTCCTCGATTGGGCGACGAAGGACAAGGCGCTGGCGGAGGAGCTCCGCAACGATGGCCCCTTCTCGCTGCAAGGGCGCCTCGCTATGAGTGAGCGCGGCATCGACCTAACCGACGCGGGTGCCGAATTCGGCGGTCGGCCGATCACCGGTGAAATGCGTTACGCCAAGAAGGAGCGGCCGCGCCTTTCGGTGTCCCTGGAAGGCGCGGAAATCGAAGCGGGGGAGTTCTGGCCCACGGGCGTCGGTGCGTTCAAGCGCATCGTGGCGGGCGGGAGCGAAGCGCCGGGCGAGGCAAAGTTCGCCTGGCTCGATCCCAATACGACCGACCTGCACCTGCGGGTGCGCACCGGACAGCTCGTTGCTGGGCAAAGTCACTTGCGGGACGTCGACCTCGACGTCGGCATCGAGCAGGGGCGCCTCAGTCTGCGCGCTGGCAAGTTCGCCACCGAGGACGGCCTAAGCGTCGAGTTGCAAGGCGACGTCGCCGACGCTCTCAAGAGTCCGCGCGGGGCGGTCCAGTGGGTCGTCGCGGCGCCAACGCGTGAGACCTTTGCCACGCTGGTCGGTTTGTTCGACCTTCCCGAGGATGCGCGCCGCAAGGCGGACGCGTTCGCAACGCTTGCGCCCATGCGCGTCGCCGGCAGCTTGCAGCTCGGCGTGCGCAAGCCGGGTGCGGGCGACATTGCCGCCGACGGCCGGGTGCAGAACGGTGGCCGGCTCGTTGCCAGCGCGCTGCTCGATGGTGGCCTCGGTAATTGGCGTGCGGCCCCGGCAGATATCACGCTGACGATCGACAGCACCGACGTGGCGCCCATCGTCGCCAGCTTCGGCGCTCGCGGTTCGGGCGCACCGAGTGCGGCTGGCGCACCCCAACCCGGCGAGGTTTTCTTCAAGGCCGTCGGCACGCCTTCCAAGGGCATGACGGCGACCGCATCGGCCCAGGCCACCGGCCTGTTCTTCGGCTACGATGGCCGCATCACGCTCCCGGACGATGGCAGCCGCGCGTTCGACGGCGATCTGCGCATCTCGGCGCGCGCGCTGAGCGACGCGATGTCGGTCGCCGGCTTGGGCAGCGGTGCCGCGTTGAGCGAGACGCCGGTGGTGGGCACGCTCAAGCTCAGCTCCGCCAATCACGCCACCGAGCTGACACCGCAGGGTCTCAGCATCGGCGGCAGCAAGATCGACGGCAGCGTCGCCCTCTCCTACCCGAGCGAGGGGCCGGCTATCGTCACCGGTGATGTTTCTGTCGATGCCGCGTCGATCCCTTCGTTGCTCGGCATGGTTCTGGACCGCAAGCAGGTGGCCGAAGCGCCGGGCGCCGAGCCGCTTGCAGCCGGAAAGACGATCTGGCCGGAGCACGGTTTCGACTTTGCCGCGCTCGATGGCGTCGAAGGCAAGCTCAACGTCAACTTCGGCAGCCTCGTCCTGACCGATCGCATGCACATCCCCAACGCGCGTGCCGAAGTGGCGCTGGCGCCAGGCAAGGTCTCCATCGGCAAGCTCGAAGGGAAGGTGCTGGGAGGCAATCTCGCCGCTAACGTCGTCATTGAGCGGGCCCCGGGCGGCGCCAGCCTCAGCGGCGATCTAGCCATCGATGGCATGCAAATCCGCCAGACGGGCGCGGCGGGTGCGGACGCGGCGGCTCAGGCGTCGCTGTCGCTTCAGTTCACTGGTCGCGGATCGACGCCGGGAGCGCTCGTTTCCGTGGCGGCCGGCAAGGGCGAGCTGAAGCTCGGCGAGCTGAGCCTGCACGTGCCGACGCCGCTGGCCGTGGTCTCGACGTCCGAGGCGGTGTTGAGTGGCGGCGCCGGAGGCACCGGTGAGCAGCTCGTCACGGCACTGCGCGCGCAGATCGAGGCCAGCGAGGTCGCTGTCGGGCCGCGCACCATCCCCATCGACATTGCCGACGGTGCCGCCAAGCTGGCGCTCTTTGCCCTCGATTCACAGGCCGGGACGACGAAGGTCGAAACCACGGTCGACCTCGCATCGCTGGTCGTCGACAGCGCCTGGATCGTCGAACCGCGCGCCCCCGACGTGCCGCAGGCCGATAGGCCGCGCGGCGGCGCGCTGCCGAGCATCGGCGTCGTCTATACCGGACCGCTCGCCAATGCCTGGGCGCTCGACTCGCGCATCACCGCCGAGCCGCTTGAGCGCGAGCTCGCCATCCGCCGCATGGAGCTCGATGCCGACCAGCTCGAGCGCCTGCGCGATGCCGACTCCGAACGCGCGCGGCGTGACGAGGAGCGTCGCCGCGCCCTTGAATCCGATGACAGCGCGGCGCCGCCACCCGGTGCTCCGGTGCCGGTGGCGCCGGCCCCACAGGCCGCACCGATGTCCGGTGCGCTGCCGTCGGCCGACGCGGTGCCACTCGATCCGGCAGCGCCCTCGAGCGCCTCCGCAGCGCCGGCCATTCCGCCGAGCAGCGCCAGCGCGCCAGGGCTCGTCGTGCCGCCGGCCCCCGGGCAGGAAGGCCAAACATTCGGTGCAGCGCCCGTCGATCCCGCCACGGGGCTACCTGCGGAACCCGGCAGCACAACGCCGCAAGCAACCGGCACGGGCGTGTACCGGCCGCGGCGCCCGCCGGAGCGACAGCTGCAGGTTCGCGACCAGGTGATGCGCAACCTCAACCCGTCCAACTAGCCGGGGCTAAGGCAGATCAGCGCGCGATCGGCAGTGCACGTTTGCGGAAATAGTCGAGAATCCACACGCGCACGGCGCTCGATAGGCCCGCGTCGCCGCGTGTTTCGTCGATCGTGGCGACGAGACCTGCAAGCGTCCTCTTCTCCAGAGCGGCCGCCTGCTGCAACGCCTCCCAGAACGGCCCCTCCATCGAGATCGAGGTGCGGTGTCCCTTGATGGCGAACGAGCGCTTCAGCGGACGCATCAGCCGCCGCGAAGCTGTATCCTCGTCGGGCGCCGCCATTGTTATTCGCCGCGCTCGTCGCTGTCAGGTTCGCACCGGACGCCGTCGAGGCGCCGCTCCGCCAGGTCGCGCTCTGCCTCACTCGCTTTCCGCTCAGCCTTCGAGCGCCCGAACTTGGCGCGGTTCTCCTCGGCGCGCGCCTCGTCCGCGCGACGCTCCTTCGCCTTGCGGGCCTTGCGCAGGTTGATGATCTCGGCGGTCATCGGTCAGACACCCGTGAACAACATGTCTATGGCATCAATGATTCGGCGGTCCTCGCTGTCGACGTTCGCCACCCGCTTTTCGAGCTGCGTGCGCGGGATCGCGGCCATGTTCGGCGTAAGTAACACGTAGTCCTTGGACGCGATCCTGACCACCGGATAGAGGCGCGACTTGGCCATAGCCTTGCCCTTGGCCAATGGTGCCAATCCTGCCACTACCACCGACGCCGTCTCGGACGCCCGGTCGTGCTGAACGATCAGCAGCAGCGGAATTGCCGTGCGAGTCCTATCTGACGGGTTCTCGAACACATCAAACTGGCGCATCAGAAGGAGCGCCACTCGTCGCTGAGTAGGCCATGCTCTTCGACGAACTTGTTGTAAGCGCCGATGGCCTCGCGATTTTCGTCGCGCCATTTCTCGTGGAGCCGCTCGCGCAGCTCTCGCTCCAGCGCCTTTTCGAGCACGGCAGACATGTTCGTTCCCGCAGCCTTTGCCTCGGCCACGAGTTCGGCGTCGATCGAGAGATTAACGGCCTTCTTGCGGGACGACGGGCGGTTGTCCATCGTGTTTCCCCTACGCTTAATGCGCATTGTCCATGCGCATACTACTCAATGCCGGGATGCCCGTCAAAGCCGCTCGATCAGTCGGGCGCCAGCATCTTTTTCGGGTCGACGATTTCGTCGAACTCCTTGTCGGTGACGTAGCCGCCGCCCACCGCTTCGTCGCGCAGGGTGGTACCGTTCTTGTGCGCAGTCTTGGCGATCTTGGCGGCCGCATCGTAGCCGATCTTCGGCGCCAGCGCCGTTACCAGCATTAGCGACCGCTCGAGCCCCGCTTTGATGTTGTCCACGCGCGGCTCGATCCCGACCACGCAGTTGTCGGTGAACGAAACTGCCGCATCGGCCATCAGCCGCACCGACTGCAGGAAGTTGTACGCCATCACCGGATTATAGACGTTGAGCTCGAAGTGGCCCTGGCTGCCGGCGAAGGTGACGGCGGCGTTGTTGCCGAAGATCTGCACGCACACCTGGGTCAGCGCCTCGCATTGGGTCGGGTTGACCTTGCCCGGCATGATCGAGGAGCCAGGCTCGTTCTCCGGCAACGACAGCTCACCGAGACCGGAGCGCGGGCCGGAGCCAAGTAGGCGGATGTCGTTGGCGATCTTGAATAGGGCGGCCGCCATCGTGTTGATCGCGCCGTGGCTCATGACCATGGCGTCGTGCGCCGCCAATGCCTCGAACTTGTTGGGGGCGCTGGTGAACGGGAGCTGCGTGATCGCGGCGATACGCTCCGCGACTTTCTCGGCGAAACCCTTCGGCGCATTGAGGCCGGTGCCGACGGCGGTGCCACCCTGCGCCAGCTCCATCAGCGACGGCAGCGTCTGCTCGATACGCTTGATGCCGTTCTCGACCTGTTGCGTGTAGCCGCCGAACTCCTGACCCAGCGTGAGCGGGGTGGCATCCTGCGTATGCGTACGCCCGATCTTGACGATGTCCTTCCACGCCTGCGTCTTGTCGTTCAGCGCATTGCGCAGCTTGTGCAGTGCGGGGATGAGCCGGTGCACGATCTCCTCGGCGCAGGCGATGTGCATGGCCGTCGGGTACGTGTCGTTCGACGACTGGCTCATGTTGACGTGATCGTTCGGGTGCACGGGCTTCTTCGAACCCTGCTCGCCGCCCAGCATCTCGATGGCGCGGTTGGAGATCACCTCGTTGGCATTCATGTTCGACTGGGTACCGGAGCCCGTCTGCCAGACAACGAGCGGGAAGTGGCCGTCGAGCTTGCCCTCGATCACCTCCTGCGACGCCTTGACGATGGTTTCGCCGACCTTCTTGTCGAGCCGGCCGAGCGCCATGTTGGTCTCCGCGGCTGCACGCTTGACGATTCCGAGCGCCCGCACGATCGCCAGCGGCTGCTTCTCCAAGCCGATCTTGAAGTTGCCGAGCGAGCGCTGCGCCTGGGCGCCCCAGTATTTGTCGGCGGCAACCTCGATGGGGCCGAAAGTGTCGGTCTCGGTGCGGGTCTTCTTGGAGGTCATGGGCAGGTCCATTACGCGGGTTGGTCTGGGGCGCCATAGCACAGGGCGCGACCGTCGGCAGTAGACAGTTGGCTGCGGCTGTCGAAGTGCCGCTCGCCGGGCGCAGCCCACGAGACGTGTGCTCTGCTCATCTAGGCCATTCGAAGGCTGCCTGCTGCCCGAAAGTTAACGCAGCGCGCCAAATTGATAGCGCCCCGTAGGCTCTTCTTCCAGCTGTCATCTGTATGTTAGCGGACCGTCGCTGTACTGACGTTCGGGGGCGTTATGCCAATAGAAGAATCCAACAAACACGCCTCGCGTCTCAGCGTCGATCTCAGCCACAGTTTGCGCGCCTTCGAGGCGGCGCGAAGCGGCAAGCGCAGCAAGAAGGAGTTCGCGCAGCTTAATCGCTGGTTCGAAATCGCCTTGAACAACATGGGCCGCGGCTTGTCGATGTTCGATGCGGATCAACGCCTCATCGTCTGCAATAAGCGCTATCGCGACATCTTCTCGCTGCCCGAGTCGCTGACACAACCTGGAACGCCATTCGCGGAGATCGTGCGCTACCACGTAAAGCACGAAGGTGGCCGCGACGGGCCGGAGGAGCTGGCCGGCCAACGCCGGTGGATTGCGGCGCACGTGGCCGAGATGGGGCTCGGCAAATCGTTCTCCGGCACGCGACACTTGAGGGATGGCCGGACGATTCAGGTCAGCAACCAGCCGTTGCCGGATGGTGGCTGGGTGGATCTCTTGGAGGACATCACCGAGAAGTGCCAGGCGGAAGACAAGATCTCCTGGCTCGCCCGGCACGACACTCTTACCGAGCTTGCCAACCGCTTCCATTTTCGCGAGCAGCTCAGTGCCACGCTGAGCGCGGGACCGGACGATGGATTTGCCCTGCACGCGATCGACCTCGATCGCTTCAAGGAGGTGAACGATACGTTCGGTCATCCCGTGGGGGATGCACTACTGAAGAGCGTGGCGCGTCGCCTGCGCGAGGTGCTGCGCGGTCCCGACATCGTCGCCCGCCTCGGCGGCGACGAGTTTGCCATTATCCAGCGGGGGGCAACGACGGAAGAGCAGGCGTCGCATCTCGCCAACCGCGTCATCCGCACCATCACCCAGCCGCATTATATTCTCGGCCACACCGTGGAGGTCGGCGCGAGCATCGGCATCGCGTTGGCGCCGCACAACGCTGTCGACGCCGAGGAGATCGTTAAGGAGGCCGACATCGCCCTGTACGAAGCCAAGGCGGCGGGGCGCGGCACATATCGGGTTTTCCGCGGCGGCGAGGGCGAGCATGGCAGCCTGCGACGGTCGCTGGAAATCGATCTGCGCAGCGCGCTGAGCAAGGGCGAGCTCGAGCTCTATTATCAACCGATCTACGACGCGCGCACCGAGGACGTCGCCGGGTTCGAGGCGCTGATGCGCTGGCATCACCCGACGCTTGGCCTGATCGGCCCCAGCGACTTCATTCCGATCGCCGAGGAGACCGGCTTGATCGTCGATATGGGTGCCTGGGCGCTAAGGGTCGCATGCAAGGATGCGGCCGGTTGGAGCCGCGACGTGAATGTCACGGTCAACCTGTCGCCGGTGCAATTCCAGGGTGGCGACCTGGACCGAGTGGTCGCCGATGCGCTCGCCGATGCGGGACTACCGGCGCGACGCCTCGAGTTGGAGATCACTGAAGGATTGCTGCTGCGCGACGACTTCAGCACCAACGAGACACTGCGCAGCCTGCATGACCTCGGAGTGAGCATCGCGCTCGATGATTTCGGTACGGCGTACGCTTCGCTGAGCTACCTGCGCAGCTTTCCCTTCGACAAGATCAAGATCGATCGATCGTTTGTGCGCGATGTCACCCATCCCGAGCGGCGCGACTGCGTGGCGATCATCAACGCGGTAACCGGTCTTGCGCGCCAGCTCGAGATGAAAACTGTCGTCGAGGGCGTCGAGACTGCCGAGCACCTCACCACTGCCTTGAACGCGGGTTGCGACGAGGTGCAGGGGTTCTATTTCAGCGAGGCCGTTCCGGCCGGCGAGGTCGAAGGCCTGCTGGCGAACCGCCAAGAAGCCACGGCGGCGAGCTGCTAGCCTGCGCGACCACTACCAGGCTCTATCGAGCGCGGCCTGTTGCCGGGTGACGGCCTGCCCCTCGACGCTCCCGGGGAGGGATTAAAAGGGATACTTGCAAGTCCGGGCCGGAACGCCATATACCATCCACATGGATGTTCATGGGATGGCAAGCGGATGGCGACCAACGTTCGGGAACTGCGGCCAAAATCAGGGGACCTGGAAAAGGTCACAGTCAATCTCGGCTACGTCGATCTCGGCCACATCGACCTGATGGTGCATGAGGGCTTTTACTCGAACCGCACTGACTTCATTCGCACCGCGATCCGCAACCAGCTCGAGCGCCACTCCGACGTCGTCAAGCAAAGCGTCGCGCGCAATACGCTCGATCTGGGCCTACGCCACTACACGCGCGCAGACCTCGAGGCGATCCGCGCTTCACAGCAGACACTGGCTCTGCACGTCCTCGGGCTGCTGAGCATCGCATCCGATGTCTCACCCGAACTCGCCCGCGCAACAATTTCCTCGATCACCGTTCTGGGGGCGCTCCACGCGAGCGCGGAGGTCAAGGCAGCGCTGGCGGACCGCATACGTTAGCCGGCGCAGAGTTTCCGATTGGCTCCTCTCCTCGCATTGACCGACAGAAAGGTCCGCATGAAACCGATCAATCTCCGCGACATCACCGAGGCGACGCAACTGACCCGCGGCGGCCGCTTGAACGAGGCGGTGGCGCTGATCCAGAGCGTCCTGCGCGGCGGACGCCCCAGCGGGCCTGAGACAACTGCAGCGGCCGACGCCGCGATCTTGCTGCAGCCGCTTGAGCTCACCGTTGTGGACGCAGTGATGACGAACGTGGACAAAGCGACAGCTGCCACCGCTGCGCCGGCCGCCTTGTTGGGAATCCTCGGCCGTCTCGATACGGGTCTTCCTGGTCTGCGCAGCTTGCCGAGACGAGGGACGCCGGCGTCCGCCGATGTCGCCCCGGCCGCCGGCAACTACATCGCCGGTAGCTTTACTAGCGCCGCCGGAACGCGGGCGTACAAGCTTTATGTCCCCAGCGGCGGCATCGACGGGCCGCGGCCGCTGATCGTCATGCTGCATGGGTGTACGCAATCAGCCGATGACTTTGCCGCCGGCACGCGCATGAACTTTGCCGCTGAAGAGCACGGCTGTTTCGTGGTGTATCCCGAGCAACCATTGGCGGCCAATGCGCAGCGGTGCTGGAACTGGTTCAAACCCAGCGACCAGCAGCGCGACCTGGGCGAGCCCGCTCTGATCGCCGGCATCACGCGTCAAGTCGTGAGTGACTACAATATAGATGCGCAGCGCATCTATATCGCCGGGCTGTCGGCTGGCGGTGCCGCTGCCGCAGTCATGGGCGAAGCGTATCCCGATCTCTACGCAGCGGTAGGCGTACACTCGGGGCTCGCCTGTGGGGCCGCGCGCGATCTGCCGTCCGCGTTCGCCGCCATGAACGGCAATGGTCCTGCACGCGTCGGGACGCGCGTTGCAACCCGCGTTGTCCCGACGAGTCACGCCGTACCGACCATCGTGTTCCACGGTGATCGGGACACGACCGTGCATCCACGCAACGGCGCGGAGGTCATCGCGCGCGCCGGCGGCGAAGTGCAGACGGAACCAGAGGCGCAGCCGACACTCGGCCGGTTCACGCGTTCGATCCGCCGCGATTCCACGGGCCGCAGCATCGTCGAGCTGTGGGAGATCCATGGTGCGGGACACGCGTGGTCGGGCGGCAGTGCCGCGGGATCCTTTACCGATCCATCAGGGCCAGACGCCACCCGGGAGATGCTCCGGTTCTTTCTCGAGCATGCACGGCAAAGTGCTTGAGCTAAGGGGCAAGAGGCGTCAGACCGAAGCGATGGCGCGCCATCGTGCAGGCCTCATCGCCGGGCTGACACGCGCGGCACACGTCGGGCCGCTGAGCGTAAACGCTGCAAGATGTTGCGACGCCGACCTTGCCGAGAAGCGCGCAGCAACGCTCGCCATCGCAACGCATGCCGCTCATCGTGTCGGATACGAACTCAGGCGGCAGGCGCGCGATATCTGCATCATCCTCAAGGGTGAAGCGCGGCCAATCGGCAGAATAGGAGCAGCACGCTCCGCAAGCATTGCACGGCGACGGGACGACCGAACCCATCAATCGCGCAACATCGCCAGAGCCGAGCGGCGATCCGCCGGCTTCAGCTTGAGAAAGGCGGCACGGGCCGCCTTGATATCCTTCTCCGAGCCGCTTTCGGCCGCAGCCTTGAGCGCGAGCGTCGTCGGATGATCTGGGCTGCAGATGAAGGCGAGCGCCTTGGCAAGCTTCCCCATGGCGGCACGATCGATAATGGGCTCTTCCATGCGTGCGTCGTAGCGCATCTGCGAGCCCGGCGAAAGCGGGCTGGGCGGCTCACGGTAACTCGGCCGAGGCCGTGACGGCCGCCCTGGCGGCGATATGCATGACCGCCTCCCATATCCCACACCTGAAAAAGGCATTTGAGCACCGGGCGATCTCATCCCCAAGATGCTATTGCTGGATTACTGAAGCTTGCAATGAGCACGCCCACTAGTCCGATGACCTCGAACCCGTTTCCCGAAGGACTGATCGATGGTTTCGAGCGCCACCGCCTGCCCGGCGCCGGCCTGACCATTGACGCACTCGTGGGGGGATCGGGGCCGCCATTGCTGCTGCTGCACGGCTACCCCCAGACACGGGTCATGTGGCGGGCGATCGCGCCGGCGCTGGCGCAGCAGTACACGGTCGTGGTGCCGGACCTGCGCGGCTACGGCCGCTCCGACAAACCGGTCGGCGACGCAGAGCACATGACGTATGCCAAGCGGACGATGGCGCAGGATCAGCTGGCAACCATGGGGGCGCTGGGCTTCGACCGCTTCGCCATCGCCGGGCACGACCGCGGCGCCCGCGTCGGCTATCGTCTAGCGCTCGATCATCCGCAGGTCGTAACCGCGCTCGCCCTGCTCGATATCCTGCCCACCGCCGACGTTTGGGCGCGGGCCGAAGCCGACGGCGCCATGCGCATGTACCACTGGTTCTTCCTGGCGCAGGCCCGGCCGCTGCCGGAGACGCTCATCGGCGCCGCTCCGGACTTCTTTCTGCGCACCATCGTGCGCAGTTGGGCCGGCACGGGCTTCCAGTTCGATACCGCAAGCATGGAGGACTACGTTTCCTGCTTTAGCGACCCGGCGTCGATCCACGCGAGCTGCGAGGACTATCGCGCCGGCTGGGCCGTCGATCGTGTGCACGATGAGGCCGATCGCGGCGTTCGCCGAATCGCTGCACCTCTACTCGTCGTGTGGAGCGAGGATTTCAGCGTTGCCCGCGGTGAGCCGTTGAAGACCTGGTCCGCATGGGCCGATAACGCCGAGGGGCACTCTGTCCCCGGCGGCCATTTCGTATGCGAGGAGCGGCCGGCCGACGTTCTGGCGTCGCTGCAGCGCTTCCTTGCCAGAGCGCACGGTTGATTTCAGGCCCCACCGCGTCGAGGAGCGTAGCTCCGCCATAGACGGTGCCTCGCAACACCATCGTGCGGCTGATGTGTCCTTCGCCGCGCTGCCAGAGGCGGCTCCAGCGGCGGGCGGCGCGCAAGCTCGACCGATGCTGGCGGTGGCGGAAGCGAAGGCATGGGGGTAGCGGCAGCTGCATCGGTGCATGGCCGAAGGGGAGAGACGCGGGGTAAGAGAAGGCCCGACGTCGCGCCTGATGCTCGCCGATGCGCCGGCAGATCACGCCACGCCGCGACGCGCGGCGGCGCCGGCGCGCCAGCGTAAGGGATGGTGAAGTGTTGGACTCACCCGTCTTAGGCATCCGTTGCCTCGCGATGGACGTCGCATCTTTGTAGCGCATGAAAATGTTGGCGTCGATAATTTGTCGCGCGCATGTCGTAGGCGATGTCCAACCGCGTGACCGCAACGCTGTGGTCCCGCAAAGCGGATGCTGTAGCGCGCGCGTGAGCACGACAGGCGCGTCGACCCGCGCATATCCGACACTTGCGCGAGGATGTGCAAACGGACGATGGTCGGCGCTTACGACCGGTTAAGCAGAGGCACGCGCGCGCATGGCTAAACTTCGCGTTCATAATTTTGCCGTCTCGCTTGACGGCTATGGTGCTGGCCCCACTCAAAGCCTGGCCGATCCGCTGGGTGTCGGCGGTACGACGCTGCACACATGGGCGTACGCGACGCGCTTCTTCCAGAAGATGCTCGGCAATGAAGGCGGCACGACGGGCACCGACAACGGCTTCATGGAGCGCGGGATCGAGAACGTCGGCGCGTGGATACTCGGCCGCAACATGTTCGGGCCGGTGCGCGGCCCGTGGCCCGACGACTCTTGGAAGGGCTGGTGGGGCGACAACCCGCCGTACCATACCCCCGTCTTCGTGCTGACCCACCACCCGCGCCCGTCATTCACCATGGACGGCGGCACCACCTTCCACTTCGTCGACGGCATTCACGCGGCGCTGGGCCAAGCCTTCGCCGCAGCTGATGGCAAGGATGTCCGCGTCGGCGGCGGTGCCAGCACCATCCGCCAATATCTGACGGCCGGCCTGATCGACCAGCTGCACTTCGCCGTCGCTCCAGTGATGCTCGGGTCGGGAGAGCCGCTCTTTGCCGGTCTCGACCTGCCGAAAGTCGGCTACCAGGTCGTCCATCATGTGCCGACCGACAACGTCACACACGTCGTATTGGAGAAGGCTGTATAATGGTGTTGCAACTCTATGCCCATCCGTTCTCGTCCTACTGCCAGAAGGTGCTCATCGCCCTCTACGAGAACGACACGCCGTTCGAATTCCGCATGCTGGCACCGGACGAGAAGCGGAACTTGGTCGAATTCGCCAAGCTGTCGCCCATGCGCCGCATGCCGGTTCTGGTCGACGGCGAGCGCGCCGTAGTCGAGAGCAGCGTCATCGTCGAGTACCTCGATGTGCACCATCCCGGTCGCGAGCGCTTCGTTCCTCAGGAGGCGGACGCGGCGCTCGAGGTGCGCGGCATGGATCGCATGTTCGACAACTACGTGATGACGCCGATGCAGCGGATCGTCTTCGACTTCATCCGGGCGCCGGAGGTGCGCGACCCCAAGGGCGTCGAGGAGGCCGGCGCCATGCTGGATCGCGCCTATGCCTGGCTCGACGGCGCGATAGCGACGCGCACATGGGCGGCGGGAGAAACGTTCAGCCTCGCCGACTGCGCCGCGGCACCGTCGCTCTTCTATGCCGACTGGGTGCATCCCATCCCCGAGGGTCTCGCAAACCTGAGGGCCTATCGCGCGCGCTTGCTCGCGCGGCCGTCGTACGCGCGGGCCGTGGATGACGCGCGTCCCTATAGAGAGATGTTTCCGCCCGGTGCCCCGGACCGCGATTGAAAAAAGCGCAACGAAAGGGTTGCTCAATAGCAAAGCCGGTTGTATGGATGTGCGCAACCAGGAGGTTGCGTATGAGCGATCACATCGAAAAGACCATCGATCTCAAGGCGCCGGTGTCACGCGTGTGGAAGGCCCTCACCGACTATCGCGAGTTCGGCGCGTGGTTTCGCGTCAAGCTCGAAGGTCCGTTCGTGGCGGGCAAGGCTTCGGGCGGTCAGATCACTTATCCAGGCTACGAGCACGTGCGCATGCAGGTCGTCGTGCAGAAAATCGAGCCGGAACGCCTGTTCTCGTTCACCTGGCACCCGTACGCGGTCGAGCCCGACGTCGACTATTCCAAGGAGACGCCGACGCTGGTCGAGTTTACCCTCGAGCCGACGCCTACCGGCACGCTGCTGCGCGTGGTCGAAAGCGGATTCGACAAAATTCCCAAGCACCGCCGCGACGAAGCCTTCCGGATGAATGAGGGCGGCTGGGAGGAGCAGATGAGGAACATTGCACGCCATGTCCGAAAAGCGGCCTAGCAGCCTCGCCGCGCTCAAGACGCGTGCCACAGTGTTCGCCGCACTCGGCGACGAGACAAGGCTCACGGTCCTTTCGAAGCTGCTCAGTGGTGATCCGCAATCGATCTCGCGGCTCACCGAGGGGACGCACCTGACGCGTCAGGCGGTGTCGAAGCACTTGCGCGTCCTGGAGGATGCCGGCGTCGTGCGCAGCGCGCGCTCCGGGCGGGAAACGCTTTTCGAGTTGGAGGCGCGGTCCATCGACGATGCGCGCGCCTATCTCGATCGCATCGCGCGCCAGTGGGACGATGCCCTCGCGCGCCTCAAAACATTTGTCGAAAAGTCGTAGCGACCTCGAATAGATGCTGGTTGTCACTAAAAACGCCGAGGGGTGGCAACCCGTCGGCGCAACGCTATATTGACCTCAGCCAACCCCAGGCGAGGGAGTAGCCAGCATGATCAATCTCACCGTCAACGGCACGAAAGTTTCCGTGCCTGTCGAGGGCGATATGCCCCTGTTGTGGGTGATCCGCGACGTTCTCGGCATGACCGGCACGAAGTTTGGATGCGGCATCGGCCAGTGCGGTGCCTGCACCGTGCATGTGGACGGCGAGCCGCGCCGTTCCTGCCTGACACCGGTCTCTAACGTCGCCGACAGCGCCATCACGACCATTGAAGGCATCGGCGCAACCAAGAGCGGCAAGGCCGTGCAGGATGCATGGCTCGGACTGGAGGTCGTGCAGTGCGGCTACTGTCAGTCGGGACAGATCATGACGGCGGCGGCGATCATCGACATGATTCCCGAACCGACCGACACCGACATCGACCAGGGCATGTCGGGCAACATCTGCCGCTGCGGCACCTACGTGCGGATTCGCGAGGCCGTTAAGCAGGCG
This sequence comes from Hyphomicrobium album, assembly GCF_009708035.1. Classification (NCBI taxonomy): domain Bacteria; kingdom Pseudomonadati; phylum Pseudomonadota; class Alphaproteobacteria; order Hyphomicrobiales; family Hyphomicrobiaceae; genus Hyphomicrobium; species Hyphomicrobium album. The sequence goes on along the minus strand of NZ_WMBQ01000001.1, from coordinate 1,621,494 downwards.
GCCAAGGCCGCCGCGAGCAAGTAGGGGGCGACGCCATGATATTGAAGGACTGGAAGCCCGAAACCGCTTCCCTTTCGCGCCGCCGCTTCCTGCAAGCGAGCGCTGCCGTTGGCGGAGGCATGCTGATCGGCTGGGTCGACGTCGCGGGCGCCGAGCCGGGCAGTGCGCCCGCCGCCGAGTTCTCCCCGAACGCCTTCATCAGGATCGGCCTCGACGGCAAGGTGACGGTCATCTCGCCGTCCATCGAGATGGGGCAGGGAACGTACACGGCGCTTCCGATGCTCGTTGCCGAGGAGCTTGATGCCGACATGGCGCAGGTCACCTACGGCATCGCGCCGCCGAGCGACAAGCTATACGGCAATCCGGCGGTTGGAGGCGCGCAGCTCACGGGCGGCTCGAACTCTGTGCGCGGCTTCTACAAGCCGCTGCGCGAGGCGGGAGCGGCCGCGCGGCAGATGCTGGTTGCGGCCGCGTCGGAGAAGCTGGGCGTCGATGCCACCGAGCTGACGACCGAGAAGGGCGAGGTCATCCACGCCAAGAGCGGACAGCGCATCGGCTATGGCGCGCTGGCCGACGCGGCGTCGAAGCTGCCTGTGCCCGACAAGGTCGTGCTCAAGGAGCCGAGCCAGTTCCGTATCATCGGCACACCTGTGAAGCGTCTCGACGCATCCGGCAAGGTCGACGGCACGGCCAAGTTCGGCATCGATGCGCAAGTGCCGGGCATGAAGGTCGCCACCGTTGCCGCCTCGCCGGTGTTCGGCGGGACTCTCGCTTCGGTCGATGAGGCGGCGGCTTTGGCGGTGCCGGGTGTGCGCCAGGTGATCAAGATCGACGACGCGGTCGCGGTGGTTGCCGATCACTATTGGGCGGCGCGCAAGGGTCTCGAAGCCGCCGCACCGAAGTTCAACGCCGGTCCGAATGCCTCGGTGACCACGGCGGATGTCGTTGCGGCGCTGGCCAAGGCTTCCGAGCGCGATGGCGCCGTCGGCAAGTCGGTCGGCGACGCCGCCGGCGAGCTAGGCAAGGCGGCGCAGCGACTGGAGAGCGTTTACGAGAATCCGTTCCTCGCCCATGCGGCCATGGAGCCAATCAACTGCACTGTGCACGTGACGCCCGAAGGTTGCGACATCTGGGTCGGCACGCAGGTCCCGGCCAACGCGCAGCTCGCCGCGTCGACCGCGCTCGGCATCGAGCGCGACAAGGTGCGCATCCACAATCACCTGCTGGGCGGCGGTTTCGGGCGCCGGCTGGAGTTCGACTTCATCGTCCAGGCGGTGCTCTTCGCCAAGCAGTCGAAGGACCCGATCAAGATCGTGTGGAGCCGCGAGGAGGACATCCAGCACGACATGTACCGGCCGTACTACTACGACCGCATCAGCGCCGGGCTCGACCCCAAGGGCGAGCTCATCGCCTGGAAGCACCGCATCGTCGGCTCGTCGATCATGGCGCGCTTCTTCCCGGCGGCGTTCCAGAACGACCTCGATTCCGATGCGGTCGACGGCGCGATCGAGCTGCCCTACGACATCCCGAACGTTTTCGTCGACTACGTGCGCGAGGAGCCACCCGGTATTCCCACCGCGTTCTGGCGCGGCGTCGGGCCAACCCGTAACTGCTTCGTCGTCGAGAGCTTCATCGACGAGCTGGCCGCGGCGGCAAAAAAAGATCCTGTCGAGTTCCGTCGCCAGCTGACGGCCAAACACCCCCGCGCGCGGCACGTCGTGGAGCGGGCAGCAGAGCTGTCGGGCTGGGGCACGCCGCTCGGCGAACGTAAGGGCCGCGGCATGGCGCTCTTGTTCGCCTTCGGCACCTATCTCGCCGAGGTCGCGGAAGTGAGCGTCAACGATAGCGGCGAAGTTCACGTGGATCGCGTCGTCTCCGTCGTCGACTGCGGTCAGGTCGTCAATCCCGATACCGTCAAAGCGCAGCTGCAGAGCGGCATCATTTTCGGTATCAGCGCGGCGCTGTGGGGCGAGATCACCTTGAAGAACGGCCGCGTCGAGCAGTCGAACTTCGACAACTATCGCGTGCTGCGCATCGACGAGGCGCCGAAGATCGAGGTTGAGATCGTCAACAACGGCGAAGCTCCCGGCGGCATTGGCGAGCCGGGAACCTCGGCGGTGATACCGGCAGTCGCGAACGCGGTGTTCGCGGCGACCGGCGTGCGCGTGCGCAAGCTGCCGCTCAAGGCGGATCTGCTACGCGCGACCTAAGCTAGGCGACGCGATGTGCGCCGCCCAGCTCGTTAGTGGCGCGGCTGCTACTTGGTGCCCGGCTGATCCTTCATGGCTTTTTCGGAAAGGCTGCCGCTGTCCGGCTTCGCGGTCGGCGTCGATGTGCTGCCACCCATCGTGCCCGGCTGGTCCTGCATAGCCTTGGTCGTCAGGTTGCCGTCCGACGCCTTCGCAGTCGGCGTAGAGGTGCTGCCGCCCATCGTGCCGGGCTGATCGTCCATCGCTTTCGTGGTCAGGCTGCTGTCTTCGGCGGCGAAGGCGAGTGATGCCGTCGCGGCGAGCGCGATTGCGCCAATGATGATCTTGTTCATGGCAATTTCTCCGTGCGGGGTTGCTTCCACGCAGAGAGTTACGGCGCCTCGCTAGCGTTGGTTACGCGCGAAATTTTGCCGGGTTGACGTAACAAATCCGCGGTCGCCGCCTACTCAAACCTGTTAACCGTGCGCACCCTATCATCCGGTCCACGCAGCGTCGGACACGAGCTGCTGCAGACGCGGATCCTCGATCTGAAAGAACCCCGTTTCGATCCGCTGCGTCACCTCGGGTCGCATGAGGAACGCGCCGATGGTGTCCGCCGCCTCGCGATGATTCTCCAAATAGGCGGAATGAAAGTATGTGCGACACGTCTCGCGCAGCACGCGCCCGCGCAGTGCCGCCATGTGGATGACGGCGCATGGGTCGTCGGCCGCATCCCACACAGCGAGGGTGCGCTGCAGATCGCCGTGGGCGGTGACGACGAGCGTCAGGACGTCACTGACGTCGAAGGCGAGCCGCCAGCCGACGGGCCATAGGACGAGGTCGGTACGCCCGAGGCTCGAACGCATGTACTCATCGAAAAAGCGATCGATGACGTCGCGCTCGCGATCCGGCCACTTGGTGCGCCAATGGGCGTAGCCTAGCCGGCGCAGACAAATGTCGATCCCGCCGTTGTCGGGCGGATCGTCAATCGCGAGCAGTTCGAGATAGCGCGGCAGGAAATAGCGCATCTCGCGCGCCACCGGCCCATCGTCCCAGCCATGCGCCGAGTTCGTATATTCGGCGAGCAGGTTGGAGGGGATGTCGCGCAGCGGCGTATTCAGCAAGCCGCGCTCGTTCTCCTCCGTCATGCAGCAATTGCAGTGGCAGACGCTGAGCGAATGGCGCACGCGATAGTCGCCGAAGACCTCATAAGCCTCCTCGATGACGGCGTGCAGCTGTGGTCGCATGGACAAAAATCCGGCGTAAGCCCATCCTCAGTACGACCTGAACGCATAGCACGCGGCCGGCCGATGCAACGTCTCCTGCGGTACATCACGTGGCTGTTCGCCGGAGTAAGCGCGGCGGCGCCGGTCGCTGGCGCCGGTGGCGCGCCGCCCCCCTACGCCCGCGCGTTCGACTTGGCATTCGTGCCGGGCTGGAAAGCGCAAGTCGGCGAGGACACGGTGGGTTTCCGCGTCTTCGAGGCGGGCCAGTTACGCCTGCCGAGCGGCAAGGTCATTGCCTGCGATCCGTTTGTGAATATGGATCGCCCCGCGTTCACGGTGTCGGTGCCGGCCGGGAAGTATCCGGTGCGGCTGGCGCTGGTCGAGGGCGGCAACGACGCTCGGCGCGTAGCGCTCGCGCGGCTCGCGATTTCCTCCGCGCTGGTAGTGCGCTGGGAGATGGCGCTCGTCGCCGGGCAAGACGCAGCGACCCTGAAGGTGGACGAGATCTTCGGCTATCCGGTGGATGCCGGCACCGGTAGCTTCCTCGATGCCGAGACGGGTGCTGCCGCGTCGCCGAAGATGATGGCGGACGAGGACATCGCCCAGGGCTGGATCACGCAGGGCGATAAGCTCACCGCTGGTCCCGGCACGCCGACGTTTCACCTCGATGTCGATATGGGGCCGGGCAACATCGTCATGTTCACCAGCGGCTGGGGCGACGGGTTCTATGCCTCTTGGTTCGGTTACGACGCGCAGGGCCGCGTAGCAGCGCTCGTCACCGATTTTGGGGTCGTCGATTGGGGGAAGGCAAAGTGGTAGGTGAGCTCTCATTGGGGTGCGCCAGCTGAGCAATCTCGGCCTCGGCGCCTCCATTAAACTGGCCGCAACCACTGCATCCACTAAATGGCGCCGCAGCGAGCGAGGCGCCCATGACCACAATGACTGGAACCATTGCGCGAACCGATGTTCCGACGGGCTTGCCGTACGACGAGCTGTCGCAACGCTTCGAGAGCACATTGGGGACTTGGCATCCGGCGACGGCGCAGGGATTTGTCGAGCGCCGCGCGCCGTGGCCGGACGTGGAGGCGGAGGCCGCGAAGATTGCCGGCAGCTTCGGGCTGATGATCATTGCGGCGATCAACCAGGGACAGCTCACGTCGCTATCCGGGTATCCGAAAAAGTGCCGCCTCTATCTCGTCGGTAACCCCGTCATCGCGACGCGGATTCTAGACATCGATCCGCTGGGGGCTCTGTACGTGCCGTTCCGCGTCGCGATCTACGCAGGTGATGGCAGCGGTGCGCGGATTTCATTCGATAGACCGGGCTCGTCTCTCGCAACGCTCGGCAACGCGACGATCGACGCGATCGGCCGTCAGCTCGACGACAAGATCGACGCGGTCGTGCAGGCAATCTGCGGCCGGGAAAGCGTTTAGAAAGACTACTTCTTGCGGAAGGCGTCGAGCCGCACGATCTGTGCGCCGCCATTGTCCTGCTTGGGCTTGTCGTCGCCTGCATCGTTGGCTTTGGCTGCTACGGGCTGCAGCGGCGTCGGCGCAGGTGCAGGCGCTTGCGGCTTGAGCTGTACAGGTGGCGCCGCGGGCGTCGCCCCGGCGGCCGGCTGCGGGCCGGGCGTTGGCGTCGCCGCGGCAGGCTCGCTCTTCTTGCGCGGAACGCGCGGTTTCTTCGGCGCGGTGGAGCGCAAATTGGTGCGACCGCCGTTGGCTCGCTCATTCGTACGGGCGCCGAAGCGTTGGCCCACGCTATCGCCCAACTCTGGCTCGGCGTTCGGATCTTCGAATTGCATGCCGTAGCGCACGGATGGATCGAAGAACACGCGGATGGCAGCGAACGGAACGACGAGGCGCTCGGGGATGCCGTCGAACGTCAGCTTCACCTCGAACCCGGAATCCGAAACGGACAGATCCCAGAAGCGGTGCTGGAGGACGATGGTCATTTCGGACGGATACTTGTCCTTCAAGCGCTTGGAGAGGACGACGCCAGAGGCGCCCGTATCGAACGAAATATAGAAATGGTGCTCCCCCGGCAGGCCCGTCTTGGCCGCCTGGACAAGGACAGTGCGCACGACGCCGCGCAGGGCGTCCTGGGCTAAGGCCTCGTAGTCGATCGTCGGCTCGGCCGCCATCGGTCTCGCTTATTGGTCCCCGGTCGTCCCTCTAGCACCCCGTCGGTGGCTCGAGAGAATAATTGGAGGGCTTCTGTTGCCCGGTGCCCTCCGGACCGCGCCTTACCCGGCTAAGGGTAAGGGCTTCAAGTTCAGGCTAATCGCACTGCATTACGCAGCGAGAGCAGCCTCAGCATAGTTGTCATTGGCAACTATTCTGAATGGCCCGATGACGGCGGAACCATGCCGAGCGAAAGCTAAGCCCTTTACACCTTCGTCGATCCTAGTTCGCCCCCATCAGATGCCCGCGCCGAGCTGTGCGCTACACGGGCATGTGGTGGAGGCGCCGGGTACTGCCCCCGGGTCCGATCGGCTTATTACGACCGCGTTTATCGCCATAGCCGGACGAATCCGGCCCGCTCAATATAGAGGCAGATGCGGCGGAAAAAAAGCCTGCTCCTCCCGGGACATGTGCAGGCCTCCCGCAACGCACTCCGCACCAAGCATTCGGTAAGCATGCCCGAGCCTGTCGCACACGGCTTTGCGGCGCGGCATGAACGACCAGATGCGTGTCGCCGCGGTCGTGCTATAGCGCAAGCATGGGAGTGCCGCGCGCTTGACTGCGGGGCCGGAAGTGGGAGCCGAAACTGACAGTTCCAGCGATAGAAGCCAGCGCGGGCGAGGCAACTCCAGCTTACGTCCCGCGCACTGGCTGGCCCGCGTGGGCGGTGCTTCCGGGGGCCGTGGTGATGGGGCTCCTCTCCATCGCCATCAGCATTGGTGCCTCACTGGCTGTGGTGTTCCTCAGCGGCCAGGCCGAGACCGGCTTGGAGACGGCTTTGATGTCGCCTCTACCTCTCGCGGTCGGACTCCTTGCGGGTCAAATTCCGCTGATCCTGCTCACTTGGGGAGCTGCCGGATTTTACTCATCCAATCGCTCCGAGATGCTCGCGCTGCGACCACCTCGCGGGGGATGGAAAGTGGCCTTCCTCGCTCTGATCCCGCTATTCGTTGTCACCGGCGCGTGGACGGCGCTGGTGGCCACGTGGAAACCAGAGGTCGTGGTGGGCGACCTGCGCCTTATCGGCGATTTGATCCAGAAGGAGCCGGTTCTGGCGCTGCTCGCAATTGGCATCGGCGCCCCCCTGTCGGAGGAGCTGTTGTTTCGCGGTTTCCTCTTCTCCGGGTTGGCCAAATCGCGGCTGGGTCTATGGGGCGCGGCCGGCATAACCTCTGCGCTGTGGACAGTCATTCACGGCTATTCAGTCTTCGGGCTCATAGAGGTGCTGGCGATCGGCCTCTATTTCTCGTGGCTGCTGGTGCGCACGGGGAGCGTGTGGGTGACGATTTTCTGCCACGCCGTCTACAACACGGCGATCGGTGTGGCGCTGTATTTCATCACGCTGCCGCCGGTACCGGTGCCGCCGACTTAGAGGGTCGGCGGAATCGCCCTATATTCAGACCATGCAGCAGTATCTCGATCTGATGCGCCGCGTGCGCGATGAAGGTGTCCGGAAGACGGATCGCACCGGCACCGGGACGCTGTCCGTTTTCGGCCACCAGATGCGCTTCGACCTCGCCGACGGCTTTCCGCTGGTGACGACCAAGAAGCTGCACCTGAAGTCGATCGTCCACGAACTGATTTGGTTCCTCGCCGGCGAGACCAGCACTGCCTACTTGAAGGCAAATGGCGTCACCATCTGGGACGAGTGGGCGGACGAGGACGGCAACCTCGGTCCGGTCTACGGCAAGCAGTGGCGGTCGTGGGCGACACCCGACGGCCGGTCCATAGACCAGATCACCGAGGTCATCGAGACGCTCAAGACCAATCCCGACAGCCGCCGCATGATCGTGTCGGCCTGGAACCCGGCCGACATTCCCGACATGGCGCTGGCGCCGTGCCATTGCCTGTTCCAGTTCTACGTCGCCGATGGCCGTCTCTCCTGCCAGCTCTATCAGCGCTCGGCTGACGTGTTCATCGGCGTACCGTTCAACATCGCCTCCTACGCCTTACTGACGCTGATGATGGCGCAGGTGACGGGCCTCAAACCCGGGGAATTCGTGCACACCTTCGGCGACGCGCACCTCTATCTCAATCACCTGGACCAGGCCGATGAGCAGCTGCTCCGCAAGCCGCGGGCGCTGCCGCGCATGGAAATCAATCCGGCCGTCACGTCGATCTTCAAGTTCAAGTACGACGACTTCAAGCTGGTCGGCTACGATCCCCACCCGCACATCGCCGCGCCCATCGCGGTCTAGGCAGCGCGCATGATCATCTCCCTCGTCGTGGCGGTTGCCGACAACGGCGTCATCGGCCGCGACGGAACGCTGCCGTGGCATATCTCGTCCGATCTCAAGACGTTCCGTCGCCTCACCATGGGCAAGCCGCTGATCATGGGGCGGCGCACGTTCCAGTCGCTGAAGAAGCCGCTCGACGGGCGCGACAACATCGTCGTGTCCCGCAGCGCCGGCTACAAGCCAGACGGCGCCATCATCGCCAGCGACTTCGACACCGCGCTCGCCATCGCGCGTGATTGTGCGAATAAACGTGGTGTCGACGAGATCGCCGTCATTGGCGGCACATCGGTGTTCGCCGCAGCGCTGCCCATCGCCGACCGTATCTACAAGACGGAGGTCCACGGCAGCCCCCCAGGCGACGCGCACTTTCCGACAATCGATTGGGGTGAATGGCAGGAGGCGGCGCGCGAGGCGCTGCCGCGCGGCCCGAACGACGATTTCTCGGCAACATTGATCGAGCTGCGACGCCGCTGATCGGTCAGCAAGGTAAAGGTTTGCCGGTACTTCGGCTCGCCGCCGCTTGAAGGTGCGACCCAGCCACCAAATCTAACGAGCGTGTTTGCGCTGCAGGGACAGCCTGTCCTATAAGCGAGACGCCAACCTTCCCGCCGAGAATAAGGGATGGGACCTGGCGGCCGAACCCTGCGGCCGCAGAGATGGCGCTACCCCCTAAAGGATTGAAGGACCTCTATAATGCCCTGGAATAATCAGAGTGGCGGCGGCGGCTGGAAAAGCGGCGGCGGCAACGGCGGAGGTCCGTGGGGGCAGGGGCCGAGCGGCGGTGGACAGCCGCCGGATCTGGAGGAAATGCTGAAGCGCGGTCAGGACAAGGTGAAACAGGTCATGCACGGCGGCGGCATCCCCGGCCCTCTCCTGTTCCTCGTCGCCGTCATCGCCTGCGCGGTGATCGCGTGGCAGGCGTTCACCTTCCGCGTCAATCCGGATGAGCTCGGCGTCGTCATGCGCTTCGGCAAGTTCGTCGAGAAGTATCCGCCTGGCCTCCACTTCCGCCTGCCCTATCCGATAGACGAGGTCCGGCTACCGAAGGTCACGCGCCAGAACATCATTGAGGTGGGCGTGCGCTCGACCGCCGGCCGCCTCAATGCCGGCGTGCGCGACGAGCGCGCCGAGAGCCTGATGCTCACGGGCGACGAGAACATCGTCGACATCGACTTCGTCGTCTTCTGGCGGATCCAGGACGCCGAGAAGTACCTCTTCAACATTCAGAACCCGGACACCACCGTGAAGGAAGTGGCCGAGAGCGCCATGCGCGAGGTCGTCGGCCAGTCCAACATCCAGCCGATCCTGACGCAGGAGCGACAGAAGACCGAGGAAGCCGTGCAGGCATTGATGCAGAGGACGCTCGACAGCTACGGCGCCGGTATTCAGGTCGACCAGGTGCAGCTGCAGAAGGTCGACCCTCCGGGTGAGGTCATCGATGCGTTCCGCGACGTTCAGGCCGCCCGCGCCGACAAGGAGCGTCTGCAGAACGAGGCCTATGCCTACTTCAACAAGGTCGTGCCGGAGGCGCGCGGCCAGGCCGATCGCATTCTACAAGGTGCAGAAGGCTACAAGCAGCAGGTCGTGAACGACGCCACCGGTCAGACGTCGCGCTTTCTGCAGGTCTACGATCAGTACAAGAACGCTCCAGAGGTCACACGCCGTCGCATGTTCCTAGAGACAATGGAAAAGGTGCTTGGCGGCACCGACAAGATCATCCTCGACAGCAAGGGCGGTTCTGGCGTCGTGCCGTATCTGCCGCTCGATAGGCTGCAACCCCGAGCGCCGGCCGCGACCACCGAGGAGGGCAACTGATCATGCGCGCGTTCCTCGCACTGCTCATCATCTGCGTCGGCCTCGCCGCCATCGCGATCTACGCCTCGGCCTTCATCGTGCATCAGAACGAGCAGGCGCTCGTGCTCCGCTTCGGCGAGCCCAAGCGCGTCGTCAACACGCCAGGCCTCAACTGGAAGGTTCCGCTGGTCGATAGCGTCGAGATCTACGACAAGCGCATCCTGGATCTCGACAGCCAGCCGCAGGAGGTGACTGCCTCCGACCAGAAGCGTCTCGTGGTCGACAGCTTCGCGCGCTATCGGATCGTCGATCCGCTGAAGTTCTACCAGACGCTGCGATATGAAGAGGGCGTGCGCTCGCGCCTCGGGCCGATCATAGATTCCGCCATGCGCCGTGTGCTGGGCGCCGCTACCTTCCAGGACGTCGTGCGCGACAAGCGCGAGGACCTGATGAAGCGCATCGCCAAGCAGGTGAACAAGGAAGGCAACGACTTCGGCCTGGAAGTCGTCGATGTTCGCATAAAGCGCGCCGACTTGCCTGAGCAGAACTCCAAGAGCGTCTTCGACCGCATGCGCGCCGAGCGTCAGCGCGAGGCCGCCGAGTTCCGTGCCCAGGGCACCGCCGAGGCCAACCGGATCAAAGCAACCGCCGACCGCGAGGCAACCGTCATCCGCGCTGAGGCCACCCGTAAGGGCGAGGAGCTACGCGGCGCCGGCGACGGCGAGCGCAACCGCATTTACGCCGAGGCCTACACCAAGGATCAGGAATTCTTCGAGTTCTACCGTTCGATGCAGGCCTATGAGAATGGCCTCAAGTCGGAGGACACGCGGCTGCTGATCTCGCCCGACAGCGACTTCTTCAAATACTTCACTGATCCGCACGGAAAGGCACCGGCAACGCCGGCGCCGCAACCGCCGCGGCAATGAGCGATCTCGTCGTCGGTCTAGGCCTCGTCCTGGTGATCGAGGGTCTCCTGTGGGCCCTCGTTCCCAATCTTGCCGCACGGCTCCTCGAAGCCGCCGCTTCCGTGCCGCAAAGCAGCCTGCGGATCGCCGGCTGGAGCTCGGTGCTGGTGGGGCTCGGCCTCGTCTGGCTGATACGCGGTTGAAGCGTTTCCCCGCCGCGTTGACAGGCGCCGCGGCTTGCCATCCACTTGCCGCGACCGCCCAGTATCAACTCGCGGGCAGAGACGACGCGTGCGGGTGTGGGCCGGCGATGCCCGGCAGGAGAAGAGATCCATGCAAGTGACGGAGGCGCGCGGTCGGGCGCTCGGAACGCTGATGCTTGCTGCGCTGTGCGCCAGCATCGGCGGCGCGCTGCCAAGCTTCGCCCAGACGCGCGGCCCTCAATCAGTGGCCCCTGTCGCAGAAGGGCTGATCGAGGCTGTCGTCAACATCTCGACCAGCCAGGCGATCAAGGGGCCGCAGGGGTTGCCGCTGCCGAGCGTGCCCAAGGGCTCGCCCTACCACGAGTATTTCGACGAGTTCTTCGACAACAAGAACGGTCGCTCCGCCCCCGACCGCATGGTCTCCTCGCTCGGCTCCGGCTTCATCGTCGACGGCAAGGAGGGCATCATCGTCACCAACAACCACGTGATCGATGGGGCTGAGGAGATTCAGATCAATCTGCACGACGGCTCGAAGCTCAAGGCCGAGCTGCTCGGCAAGGACACCAAGACCGACATCGCCATTCTCAAGGTCACGCCCAAGACGCCGCTCAAGGCGGTCAGGTTCGGCTCGTCCGCGGCGATCCGGGTCGGTGACTGGGTGATGGCGATCGGCAACCCGTTCGGCCTCGGCGGCAGCGTGACTCTCGGCATCATCTCGGCCAAGGCGCGCAACATCAATTCCGGTCCCTACGACGACTACCTGCAGACCGACGCCTCGATCAACAAGGGTAACTCCGGCGGCCCGCTGTTCAACATGGATGGCGAAGTGGTCGGCGTGAACACCGCGATCATCTCGCCAACCGGTGGCTCGATCGGCATCGGCTTTGCCGTACCCGCCGACACGGTCGCGCCCGTCGTGCAGCAGCTGCGCCAGTATCACGAGGTGCGGCGCGGCTGGCTCGGCGTGAAGATCCAGTCGGTTTCCGAGGAGATAGCCACCGCGCTGGGCATCCCCGAGAGCAGCGGCGCGCTCGTCGCGGCAATAACGCCCGACGGTCCTGCGGCCAAGGGCGGCGTCAACGCGGGCGACGTCATCATGCGCTTCGATGGCGAGGACGTGAACAGCATGCGCAGCCTGCCGCGGCTCGTCGCGCGCGCCCCCATCGACAAGACGGTACCGGTCGAGGTGCTGCGTAAGGGTGAGCGCAAGACGCTGCAGGTGACGGTCGGCCGTTTGACGGACGACGAGGAGAAGACGCTCGGGGGCGACGACAAGCCTGCCCCCGGCGGAGCTGAGGTGCTGGGACTCAAGCTCTCCCCCCTTACCGAGGCGCTGCGCAGCAAGTATGGCCTCGATGCCGGCGTCAAAGGCGCAATCGTTGACGGGGTCGACCCGAAAAGCCCGGCTGCCGCCAGCATCAAGCCAGGTGACGTCATCGTGCAGGCGGCAAACGAGCCGGTTGCCGGTCCGCAGGACGTTGCGCGTCGCATCGATGCGATCAAGAAGAGCAGCCGTAAGTCGATGATGCTCGAGGTGGAGGACGCCAAGGGCGGCCACCGGTTCGTCTCGGTCCCAGTGGAATAGGCGCCGCGGGCGCTGCACCCGATTGAAGCTTGAAGGAGCTGCACGTGTCGAACCGTCACGGCATCATCGATACCATCATCGACAGTCTCGCGCCGGTGAACCGCGACGGCCACAAGTTCATCGCCATCGCCGCCGGCTTGGCGCTGATCTTCTTTCTCGTCTGGCCGCCGCTCGCGTGGGTGTGCGTGGTCGCGGCACTCTACATTGCCTACTTCTTCCGCGATCCCGACCGCGTCACGCCGCAGCGCGAGGGGCTGATCATCGCCCCGGCCGACGGTCGCATCGCCGCCATCGAGACCGTGCAGCCGCCGACCGAGATGGGATTGGGCTCGGAGCAGCGGGTGCGCATCTCCACCTTCCTCAGCGTACTCGACGTCCACATCACCCGGGCACCCGTGTCGGGCCGTATCGTCCGCTCGATATACGTTCCCGGGTCATTTCTTAACGCTGCCGACGATAAGGCCAGCGACGAGAACGAGCGTCGCGTCATGATCATCCAGAAAACCGACGGTACGGAGATCGGCGTGGTGCAGATTGCTGGCCTGGTGGCCCGCCGCATCGTGCCGTTCCTGCACGAAGGTGATAGTGTCGGCGTCGGCGAGCGGCTGGGTCTCATCCGCTTCGGCTCGCGTGTCGATGTCTACCTGCCGGTGGGCAAGCACGCGCTCGTCTCCGTCGGGCAGACGGCGACGGCGGGCGAGACGGTGCTGGCGGATCTGCAGTCGGCAGAGCCGGAGCGTGTGGCGCGGCGGAGCTGACAATGGTCAAGGTGCGGCACTGGCGCATCGGGTATCGCGAGAAGAAAGGTTTTGGCATGGATCCGATCCTGCCCAGACTGGAACGCGAGACGCGCCGCAGGCGACGGTCGCCCATGTTCCATCATCAGCGCGTGCCGGTCCGCATGCTGGTACCGAACTTCTTCACGCTGCTCGGGCTTTGCGCCGGGCTGACCTCCATCCGCATGTCGATCGAAGGCCGCTACGAGCTGGCGCTGGCGGCCATTGTATTCGCGGCGATGCTGGATGGCATTGACGGACGCGTGGCGCGCCTCCTCAAGGCCTCGTCACGCTTCGGAGCCGAGCTCGACAGCCTCGCCGACTTCGTGAATTTCGGCGTGGCGCCGGCCTTCCTGATCTTTACATGGGGGCTTGGCGACTTGAAGAGCCTCGGCTGGATCTGCGTGATGATCTTCGCGCTCGCTTCGGCGTTGCGCCTCGCACGCTTCAACGTGGCGCTCGATGACGACAAGCCAAAATGGCAGACCGCCTATTTCAGCGGTATGCCAACCCCCGCGGCGGCGATCGTCGTGCTGCTGCCCGTCTACATCGAGCACGTCGGCTTCGGCGCGATACGTTCGACGCCGCTGATGCTGGATCTCGTGCTGATCTACACGCTGGCCATCGCCTTCCTGATGGTGTCGACGATCCCGACGTTCTCAGGCAAGTTGCTGGGCGAGCGCATCTCGCGCGAGTACGTGCTGCCGATGTTCATGTTCGCGATCGGTTTCGTGGCGCTGCTCGTCACCTATCCGTTCGGCACGCTGACAGGCGCCTGCCTCGTCTACCTCGCGACCATCCCGATCAGCTGGCGGCGCTATTCGCAGATGCTAGCGGCGACCCCGGTCCCGGCGCCCGCCGAGGAGAATCCGTCAGCGCCGCGCCGCGTCGTCGCTATCCGCGGGAATGAGCCGCCGCGCTGACGAGGTGGTGTCTTCAGCGCTGCTGGCGCTGGATGAGGCGATCGCGCAGCGACTTCAAAGCCGAGCCTGGCACGTCGTCGGCCGCCGCCTCCTGCGGCTGGGGCGCAGGCGCGCCAGGACCGGCGCTGTCGCGACGCAGCGTCGCCGGGCGGGTCGGCTGCTGATGCATCGGCCTCCCGGTACCGTAGCCTCCCCCGGGCGGACCAGGCTCGCGACGGGCGGGTGGCGGCACGTCGTGCCGACGCGATTCAGCGCGCGGAGGTTCTGTCGCCAACTCGGGCACATAGCCGTCGATGTAGGCGGGTGCAGCGAGCTCGCCGCCGGCGCCGATGTCGGATGAACGCCACTTCTCGACCACCTGCTCGAGGAAGCCTTCGTCGCCCACCGAACGCTGCCAGTGCTCGGTGAAGTGCGCCGTCGTCGAGCGTGGCAAGCAATCGGGCGGCAGCTCGTCGAACTTGATGCGCACCGGTAGCGCAACACCGTCGCCGAAGGCTAGCGCCTCGCGCTGCCCGAGTGACGGAAGGAATTCCAAGAGACCAGAGCCGGTGTCGGTGATTGCCGAGGTGACGATCGCCTGGTCTCGGTCATTCGACATGCGCAGCGCGAACACGGTGTTGCACTGGGAGAGGATGGTCGGATCGACCTCGGCCGGACGCTGCGAGACGATGCACAGCGCGACGCCGTACTTGCGGCCTTCCTTGGCGATCTTGGCGATCGCGCGTTTGCACGGCTCGAAGCCAAGGTGGTCGGTGGCCGGCACGTAGCGATGCGCCTCTTCGCAGACTAGTGTCAGCGGCACCTTGCCCTCGCTCCAGTGGGCGAAGTCGAAGGTCATACGGGCCAGCACCGACACGACGACGTTGATGATCTCGGTCGGTAGGCCGGTCAGCTCGACGATGGTGATCGGCTTGTTGTTGACCGGCACGCGGAAGATGCGGCTCAACACTTGCGTCATGCCGTCGTAGACTGTGAGCGAGCCGAACATGAACGAGTAGCGGCCGTCCTGCGAGATGGAATCGATGCGCGTCCGCAGTTGCCGGTAGGGCGACAGGTCCTTCTTGTTCTCGAGCTTGCCCATGCGCTCGTCGATGAGGCCGGTCAGGTCCGAGATGCGGTAGGGCACCGGCGTATCGACGGTGAAGCGGGCCTGCTCGGGCATCACGGAACGGCGCATCGCCTGGTTGTCGCGCGCCCGTCCGGCGCTGTAGCGCGCCTTGGCGATGGGAATGAGCTCCTGCAGGATCTCGATCTCCGCCTTGCGGCTCGGGTCGGAGATCAGAACCTCCACGACCTCCTCGAAATTCAGCAGCCAGAACGGAAGCTGCATGTTGCGGGGGCTGATGACCTCCGCCCACTCGCTGAAGGCGGTGGCGTATTCGTTGTGCGGATCAAGCAGCACGATATGCGCGTTCGGATTGCGCTCCAGGATCGCGCGCAGGATAAGTGCCGTGGTGCACGACTTGCCGGTGCCGGTCGTGCCGAGGATGGCGACGTGCTTGCCGAGCAGCTCGTCGACCCGGATCATGGCGGGGATTGTGCTGTCCTGGCGGATGCAGCCGACGCGCACCGAGCGGCTCGGCTCGCCGCAAAATGCCGCTCCGAGTTCCGCCTTGGAGGCGACGCGCACGCGGTTGCCGAGCGAGGGGTAAGCGGTCACGCCGCGCGCAAATATCGTCGCCTGCCCGGTTTTGTCGCGCCACAGCTCGCCGACGAGGCCGAGCTCGGCGATCCAGATTTCCGTATCGTCGTCGCGGTGGGCGGGAACCGGGACGCTCAATGCCGAGACGATGGCGAGCACCACGGTCTTTTCCGTGTCGATCGCCAGGAGTGTGCCCATGTCGGGGCGGTCCGCCGTGCGGACCTGCCCACCCTTGGTGCCGTCGAGCAGCACGATGGCCTTCGAGCCGGTCACCGACACGATGCGGCCGATGGACCGGTCCGTCACCTCGGGAGCGCGCGCCGTTTGCGGGACGGCAAGCTGCATTTCCATTGCGTCGCTCACGCTGCAGGCTCCTGATAGGTGGTACCGGGTGCCGCATCGACGTGGAGGATCGGAATGCTGACCTCCACCGACGTGCCCTGACCCTTCACGCTGCTGATCTTCAGTTCGCCCTTGTGCAGCTGCACGAGGGCGCGGGCGATGGGCAGCCCAAGGCCGGTTCCTTCGCGCCAGCGCGTGTGGCTGGCGTCGACCTGTCCGAATGGCGTCAAAGCGACCGCGATCTCGTCCTCGGTCATACCGACGCCCGTGTCGCGCACCGTGACGACGACCGCCGTCGGTCGCGCCTCGGCCATCACGCTCACGGAGCCGCCGCTCGTCGTGAATTTCAGGGCGTTGGAAATGAGATTGGTGAACACCTGGCGCAGGCGAACGTTGTCACCGCTGACCGGCGGCAGATTGCGATCGATGCGCTCGTCGAGCAGCACGTCGGCGTTCTGCGCCATGAGTCGGAATTGCGACGCGGAGGCCCTGAGCACCTCGCCGAGGTTCACCTCGCGCGCGTCCATCACGCACTTGCCGCTCTGAATTTTCGAGATATCGAGGATGTTGTTGATGACGGCCAGGAGATGCCCGGCGGCGTCGTGGATGAGGTTGGCGTAGTCGGCGACCTCGCTCGGCGCCAGGCGGCGGTGGTCTTGCTCGGAGAGGAGCTTGGAAAAGCCGATGATGGCGTTGAGCGGCGTGCGCAGCTCATGGCTCATGTTGGCGATGAACTCGGATTTGACCTTGCTCGCCAGCTCCGCCTCGACGCGTGCCGAGTGCTCCGCCACGCGCGCGCGATGACGCAAGATCGCATCGCCCAAAAGCGATGCGTACTCGTTCATCAGAGAGGCGCTCTTCTGGTGGTTGAGGGGGCCGCTGAACATTCGCCAAGAATTTGCTGTGGTCCTGGGCGAGGAACCTAGTCAGCGGGAAATAACGTCCGGTTAACCGGCGTCTGGAGATGAAACGAACAAAGCGTTTAGTCCCGTGCCGGGGCGGCACGCGGCCGTGTCTAAGGAGGCCGTCAGCGGGTGAGGAAGCGGAAGGGGACCTGCATCTCGAGCGGGCCGCTGGCGACCGTGCTCGGCAAGGGCGGAAATGGGGCAGCGCGCTCGAGGGCGGCGATAGCCGCTTCATCGAGCACCTTAGAGCCGGAGCTCTGCTGAATCGTGCGCGAGACTATCTCGCCCTGTTGATCGACGGTAAAGCGCAGCAGCACGGTGCCAGTCAGCTGAGAGCGGGGATTGACCTTGTTGCGGTGCAGTTTCTTGGCGACTTCGCCCATGTAGACGCGTCGTGCGGTGATGTCGCCGCCGCTCGCCTTCGAACCGACGCTCTGCTGCTCGGCCGCGACGGTCGGCGCGACTTCCACCGCCGACATTTCGACGGGCTTCTCTTCCTCGATCGGCTCGGCTTTCTCGATTTCCATAGGCGCCTCGGTCGGGGCCTCAGCTGCAGTGATGATGTCCTTGAGCTCTGGCTCCTTGGTCTCGACGGGCTCCGCCTTGATCGCCTCCTGCACGGGCGCGATGTCCATCGCCTCGACGACCTCCTCGGTGCCGCCCAGCATGGAAGAGCCCTCGATGGAGATGGTGAGTTCGGTGCTGAACGCATCGGCACCCTCACCCTCGTCGAAGGCGGTCATCGCCGGTTCTGAGGTGACGAAGGCGAGCCCAATGGCTGCATGCGCAGCGATTGAGAGCAGTACGGCTATGGGGCGAAGGATCTGCATCGCGCTGACTACTACGGTTGTCCCGCCGCTGCCTTAGGCTGCGCCTTGGCGAGCAGTGAGACGCGTGCGTACCCGCTCTCGCCGACAAGGGTCAGCACGTCCATCACGTCACCGTAGGCCGCTTTGGTGTCACCGCGCACGTACACGACGGAATCACCCTCGCTGGCGCGGATATCGCGCAGCCGTGGAACCAGCGTAGCGCGATTGACGAACTCGTCACGGATCTGCATTCGCCCGTCGGGCGTCAGTGTCACGACCATGGGCTTCTTGGATTGGCCGACGCGTGGAGCCGTGGTCTTCGGTAGCTCGACCGGGACGCCGGCAACCATGAGCGGCGCCGCGACCATAAAGATGATCAACAGCACCAGCATGACGTCGACCATCGGCGTAATGTTGATGTCCGCCATGGGCCGATAGTTGGTCTCGTCGCCGTCGTCGGCCGAGTTGAGATTGACGGAAGCGCCCATCAGATGCCCTTCCCAGCCCGCATCGGCACGACTGTCTCGGAGGCCGGCCGCGACAACCACTTTGCGAGCTGTGCGAGCGAGGATCCGGCGCGCGCTGCCAAGCGCCCGAGTGAGACCGAGATGGCGTTATAGGCCATGACGGCCGGGATCGCGGCGGCGAGGCCGAGGGCGGTGGCGAATAGCGCCTCGGCAATGCCGGGCGCCACGGTTGCGAGACTCGTATCCTGTTGCATGCCGATGGCGGTGAAGCTGTTCATGATGCCCCATACAGTGGCGAACAGCCCGATGAACGGCGCCGACGAGCCGATCGTTGCGAGGAAGGGCAGCCCGGCCTCCTGGCCCTGTAACTCGCTTTTCAGCGTACCGCGCATGGCGCGCTCGATGCGGGCACGCACGGCGGTTCGGTCTTCGCCGCGCGAGTCGCCGTCACTCAATTCTTCCTCGGCCGAGCGGAGCAGCTTCTTGACGAGGCCGCGCTCGGAGGATTCGCTGACGACACCGCTCCGAGCCACTGTCTCGAGCCGGCGCACTTGCCGGCGAAGCGACGAAAGTCGGATCATTTTCTCGAAGATAATCGCCCAGCAGGCGATAGAGGCTAGAGCCAGGCCCAGCATCACGCCTTTGACGACCGGGTCAGCCTGCATGAGCAGGCTGTAGAACGAGAACTCATGCGGAGCAGCGGCAAGTACAATCACTGTCGAACCCTACTTTGAGAATTGCGCCTTCGTTAGCGACTTAACCTTGAGGCGCGCCAGGCAATCATCTGCCTGGCCAGTGGCGGCCCGGCACTCAATGACGTCATTGACAAGGAAGCTGCCGATTTGGTCGCATTGGGTGCCTTCGAGATCGAACAGCTTCACGGAGCGCTTGTCCGGGCGCACCGGCGACAGATCGAGCGCCAAGCGGCGGCCGATGACACCGTCTGTCTGGAACAGCACGAGGTCGAGCTTGAAGGCGTCGTAGGTGGTGGACGTCGGATTGGTGACGACAACGTAGGCGCGGCAGCCCTTGTCGGACTTCTCGAGCTTGTTGAGCTCAAGGCTGACACCGTCACCGCTGTTTTCCGGCTGCGCCGGTGGGGTCGTGTCTTGTGCATGGGCAAACGCAGCGACGAAGCAGCACGCCGCGACGGCGGCGAAGATCGTTTTTTGATTCATTGCACTCACGGGTCGCAACCAGGTCATGGACTAGCTCGGCAGCTCAA